>CAZHAG010000006.1:0-29199 GCA_964529705.1 uncultured Gemmatimonas sp.
CTGGTCGGTGCCGATGAAGAGCGTCGGCGTCCCGCCGCCGGTGAAGATGGTCGCGTTCACCGCCACCGGCGGGATAGCGCCCACCGTCACGGTGATCTGCTGCGCACCGGCGGCGCCCAGCGTCCACCGGGTGGCCGCACGCCCGTCCGCGCCGGTCGTGACGGTCGCCGGAGAGACCGCACCGCCCCCCGCGGCCACCGCGAACTGCACGGTGAGCCCTGGCTGCGGGAACCCGAACACGTCCGTCACGCGCACGCGGATGGAGTCCGCGAGCGCGGTGCTCGGGGGAGCGGTCTGACCCGCGCCGCTCAGGATGCTCACGAAGCGCGGCGGTGCCGCAGCGACATTGAAGGTGTTCGTGCTGACGGGTGGGACGCCGCTCACGGTGGCGACGATCCGGTAGGCCGTGCCCCCGCGATCGATCGTCAGCCCGGGGAAGGTCGCAATGCCGTTCACCGCCGCGCGCGTCGCCCCGCCGATGAGGTTCGCCCCCGCGGTCCCTCCGGTGAGCGAGAGCGCGACGCTCCCGCTGAAGCCGTTCACCACCCCGCCCGTGACGTCCCGCACCGAGACGCTGAAGGGCGGGATCGTGTCCCCCGCCGTGAAGTTCGCCGGCGAGGTGCTGAAGGTGAGCGAGGCCGGAGCGGACGAGATCTGCTGGCCGGCCACCGGGAGCGAGAGCACCGGCGTGGCCACCGACGCCGTGAGGATCGCGGCACCCGCGGAATCGCCGGCGATCCAACTCACCTGCGCCTCGCCCTGCGCATCGGTGACCGCACTCGGCACGCTCACCGATCCCTGGCCCCGCGTCACCGCGAAGTTCACGGTCACGCCCGCCACGCCGAGTCCGTCGACCGCGTTCACGCGCACGCGCACGGGGTTGGGGAAGGGCGTGCCCTGGAGCGTCTGCTGGCCGCCGCCGCTCACGAGCACGATCGCCGACGGCGTCGGCGTGATGCGCACGAGCGCGGTGTCCGCGTGGTCATTCGCGGTCTGCGCGATGATCAGGGCCGTGCCGCGAGCGCCGACGAGGGTGGCCACGCCCGTGGCCACGTTCACGCGCACGCGCGCCGAGTCGGTGGAGGAGTACGCGACGGGTGCCTGGGGGAGCGGCGTCTGCCCGGCGGTCACGACGATCGAGCTGAAGGTCGCCTGCTGGTTGATGACCCCCACGACCGAGTCCGGGGAGATCGAGATGCCGGCGGCGTTGGCGCCGGGCCCGACATAGGTGATCGGCAGCTGCACCGGGGGCGGCGGATTGCCGGACGAGGCGGGGCGCGCGATCACCTCGAGCGGCCCGCCGGAGAAGACGGTGTCCCCCGCGGCGTTGATGTACTTCATCGTCGCATTCAGGGCTTCCCCCGTGCTCGACGCTCCCGCACCCAGCTGGACGGTGATGGCCACGGAGACCGTTTGCTGTCCCGCGGGGAACTGCACCATCTGCTCCGCAGCCACCTCGCCGTTGGCGCGACGGAGCACCACGCGCACGCGGTCGAAGGGCACCACCTCGCCCAGTCCGAGCACCTCGCCATTCCCGAGCAGCCGGATGCTCGGGAGGGTCGGGTCGAACGCGAACGTCGCCATCGGTCCGCGGCCGTTCGGTCCCGTCACCTCGCGCCCGCAGCTCAACAGGCCACCGAGGATCGCGAGGCCGGCGAGGACGGGGATACGGCGAAGGACGGCGTTCGACATGGCGGGGCGCAAGACGGTATGAGGTGCCGCCCCGTACGAGGGGCACCGGGGCGCGGATATCTTGGTCTACGACTAGACTACCCGCAATCTCGGTGCCGTGCGGGATCCCGTGATGTGACCCGCCACACAATTCCCCGTCGCCCGTGCGCGCTCGAACCCTCCTCGGATTGCTCATCCCGCTGGCTTGCGCCGCGCTCTTCGTCCGGTTGGGCGTCTGGCAGTTGGCGCGCCACGCGGAGCGTGCGGAGCGGAACGTGGAGCTCGAGGCACAGCGCGCGGTCTCGACTGCGACGCTCGCCGATGCGCTGGCAGCTGGGGGCGACCCCACCTGGCGCGCCGTCCGCGTGGCGGGGCGCTTCCGCTACGACCTCGAGCAGGTGCTCGCTGGCCGCACGAACGCGGGCTCCCCGGGCGTGCACCTCATCACCCCGCTGGCGGTGCCGGGGAGCGACACCCTGGTGGTCGTCACGCGGGGCTGGGTCTACTCGCCGGACGCCGCCCAAGTCGACCTGGCGCGCTGGCGCGAGGCGGAGTTCGTCACGCTCGCTGGCTACCTGATGCCGCTGCCGGACAGCGGTGCCGCCGCTCCCGACGACCCCTCCCGTCCGCTCCGGAGCCTCAACCGCGCCGCCCTCGAGGCCCGCCTCGACCGCCCCGTCGCGGCGGTCCAGGTGGTGATGACCTCGGACTCGCTCGCGCGCGCGGACTCGGTCCCCCGCCGCCTCGCGCCGCCGGTGCTGGACGCGGGCCCCCACCGCTCGTACGCGATGCAGTGGTTCGCCTTCGCCGTGATCGCGCTCGTCGGCGGGGCGATCCTCACCCGCCGCGGCGTTGTCGCGGACCGCGCGAGGGGGTAACTATAGAGGACGTTGCGGGAAGCGCTGCGACCCGCCGATCGACGTACCTCTTGCGGAGGCCCCAGTGGCCGAACAGATGAACACCGACCTCGCCTCCGAGGAGGAGGCGCGCGACGTCGCCGAGGCGGCGCGCGAGACCGAGTGGGCCCATCCGAGCTTCGTGAAGGAGCTCTTCCTCGGCCGATTCCGGTTCGACCTCGTCCACCCCTATCCGGTCGAGGATCCGGCGAGCGAGGCGGCCGCCAAGCCCTTCCTCGCGACCCTCAAGGCGTTCCTCGAGCGCTACGACGCCGACATGGTGGACCGCACCGGGGAGATCCCCGAGGCGTACGTGCAGGAGCTGCGCGAGATGGGCGCCTTCGGGATGAAGATCCCCAAGGAATACGGCGGGCTCGGCCTCTCGCAGATGTCGTACGTGCGCGCCATGGAGCTCGTCACCTCCAAGTGCGGCTCGCTCTGCGCGCTCCTCTCCGCTTCGCAGTCCATCGGCGTGCCGCAGCCGCTCAAGCTCTTCGGCACCGAGGCGCAGAGGAAGCAGTTCTTCCCGCGCATCGCCAAGGGGGGCATCACCGCGTTCGCGCTCACCGAGGTGAACGCGGGGTCGGACCCGGCGAACATGACCACCTCGGCCACGCCGAGCGAGGATGGCAAGCACTGGACGATCAACGGCGAGAAGCTCTGGTGCACCAACGGCACCCGCGCCGACCTCTTCGTGGTGATGGCCCGCACGCCCGACCGGATGGTGAAGGGCACGCTCCGCAAGAAGCAGATCACGGCGTTCATCGTGGATGCGAAGACCCCCGGGATCACGGTCAAGCACCGCTGCCGCTTCATGGGGCTCAAGGCGATCGAGAACGGCTGGATGTCGTTCACGAACGTGAAGGTCCCCGCGGAGAACATCCTCTGGGGCGAGGGGCGCGGCCTCAAACTCGCGCTCATCACGCTCAACACCGGTCGCCTCACGATCCCCGCGTCCGTGGCGGGCGCCTCCAAGGCGCTGGTGCGCGGGATCCGCGAGTGGGCGGCCGAGCGCGTGCAGTGGGGACAGCCGATCGGGAAGCACGACGCGATCGCGCAGAAGGTCGCGCGGCTCACCGCGAACACCTTCGCGATGGAGTCGGTGGCCTACCTCTCCACCGCGCTCTATGAGCGCGGCGGGACGGACATCCGGCTCGAGGCGGCGATCGCCAAGATGTTCAACACCGAGCTCGCCTGGCGGAGCGTGGACGACGCGCTGCAGATCCGCGGCGGGCGCGGCTACGAGACCGCCGACTCGCTCCGGGCGCGCGGCGAGAAGCCGCTGCCGATCGAGCGGGCGATGCGCGACTCGCGCATCAACCTGATCTTCGAAGGGTCGAGCGAGATCATGCGGCTCTTCATCGCCCGCGAGGCGGTGGACGAGCACTTCTCACGCGCCTTCCCTATCGTCGCGCCCAAGACGCCCTTCGCCACGCGCGTGACGTATGCGCTCAAGGCCGCCCCGTTCTACCTGACCTGGTATCCGGGGACGTGGATCCCCTCACTCCGCTCCTACGGTGGGTTCGGTCCGCTCGGCAAGCACCTCCGCTACCTCGAGCGCACCACGCGCAAGCTCGGCCGATCGCTCTTCCACGCGATGGTGCGTTTCGGGCCCAAGCTCGAGAAGCGCCAGATGGTGCTCTTCCGCGCCGTGGACATCGGGGCCGAGTTCTACGCGATGGCCGCGGTCATCACCCGCGCGAAGATGCTCGCCGCGCAGGGGAACCCCAAGGCGATGGAACTCGCCGACGTCTTCTGCCGCGAGTCGCGCGACCGGATCGACGCGAGCTTCCGCGCCCTCTACGGGAAGCACGACGGCAAGCTCTACCGCCTCGCGCAGTCCGTGATGAAGGGGGAGCACGCCTGGCTCGAGCAGGGCACGGTGGATGACGTCGAGATCGCCGCGAAGACGACGCCGGTGTCGCGCGCGGAGGCGCGGGAGCCGGCCGGCGTGGCGTAGCCCCGGCAGCTCCCCGCGGGACGATCGGGTCGCGGGGCGCCGCGTTCACTCCGCGAGCGCTACGCGACCCGATCGCGCTTGAACTGCAGGAGCACCACGGCCGCGATGATCAGCGCGCCGCCGCCGAGCGTGGGGAGCGTGAGCGCCTGCCCGAGCACCGCGACCCCGAGGAGCGCGGTGAGGAAGGGCTCCACCGTCGAGACGATCGCCGTCCGCACGGGTCCGAGTCGGATGAGCCCCATCAGGAAGAAGACGCTCGGCAGCACGGTGCTGAAGATCACGAGCGCCATCACGATCGCCCAGGTCGTGGGCTCCAGCTGCCAGGTGAACGAGCGGTCCCCCACGCTCATCACGAGGAAGGCGAGCGCAGCGCCGATCTTCGAGTACGCGGAGGTCGGTGCCACCGGGTGGTCGCGCTGCAGCACGCGCATCGCGGGGATGTAGGCACCGTAGACCATCGCCGCCGCGATCGCGAGCATCACGCCCCGGCGGTCCACCGTCTCGGCGCCGGGGAGCCCGACCATCGTCACGATGCCGGCGAACGAGAGCGCGAGCGCCGCGACGCGGCGCCGGTCGAGCCGTTCGGCCCCCCGCACCGCCTGCACGAGGGCCACCCAGGCCGGATACGAATAGAAGAGGAAGGCGAGCGTCGCGACCGGGATGTACGCGAGCGACGAGAGCGCGAGGTAGACCAGCAGCGCCTGCCCGAACCCGCCGATGGTGATGAAGAGGAGCATCTCGCGCGGCGGGATGCGCTTGTAGTTGTTGGCGCCCACGTACCCGGTGAGCACCACCGCGGCGAGCACGTATCGCCACGCGAGGAGCGCCGCGAGCGAGAGCCCCGTCGCGGTGGCGAGCGAGGTGAGGATGCTCACCGCCGCGAAGCCGGTCGCGGCGAGGAGGGTGAAGAAGGTGCCGGGGGCGAGCTGGCCCGCGTCGGAGCTGGTGCTGGTGGCGTTGGTCATCGGATGGTGATCAGTCTGGTGCGGGGGCGGGCGGGATGGCAGGGCGTCCCGACCGCTGGAGCAGGAGGATCGCCGCGACGATCGCGACGCCTCCGATGAATCCGGTGGCGCCGACGGCCTGGCCGAGCAGCGCGGCACCGAGGAGCGCGGTCCAGAACGGTTCGACGGTCGAGAGGATGGCGCTGCGCACCGGGCCGAGCACCTCGAGCCCGCGCAGGAAGGCGATGAAGGCGACCGCGGTGCTGAAGCCGGCGAGCGCGAGGGCGATCGCGAAGGTCTCCGGCGTGAGGCCGGTGAGGAGCGTTCCCGTGGCCGCGGCGATGGCCAGGAAGACCACGGCGGCTCCGGTCACGATGAAGGTGGAGGCGACCGAGGCGTCGAGCGGACCGCGCAGCCGGTGGATGAGCGGGATGTAGAGCGCATAGATGACCGCCGAGCCGAGCGCGCGGACCACGCCCTGCCAGGGCATCGGCGTGCTCCACGGGGAGCCCACCATCAGGGTGATTCCCGCGAGCGCCAGGAGCAGCGCCCCGACGCGCACGGGGGTCAGTCGCTCCGCCCCGGTGATGGCCGCGAACACCGCGACCCAGGCCGGATACGTATAGAAGAGGAAGCCGAGCGCGGCGGCCGTGAGCCACTCCAGCGAGGAGAGGGAGAACCAGGTGATGAGCGTCTGGCCGCCGCCGCCAAGGAGGAGGAGCGCGAGGGCCGCGCGGGGCGCGACGCGGATCCGCGAGAGGCCGCCCGCCGCGAGGACGAGCACCGGCGCCGCCAGTGCATAGCGCCAGGCCATGAGCGCGATGAGGGTCATCCCGGCCCGGTCCGCGAGCGCGGTCCCGATCGAGAGTGATCCGTACCCGGACGCGGCGAGGATGATCAGTCCTGCCGCGCGTCCCTCACGACTCACAGCAGCGTTCCGCGGAGGAGCAGGAGGGCGACGGTGAAGTAGAGCACCACGCCGGTCACGTCCACGAGCGTCGCCACGAGGGGCGCCGACGCGCTCGCGGGGTCGAAGCCGATCCGCTTGAGGAGGAAGGGGAGCATCGCGCCGGTGAGCGTGCCGAAGAGCACCACGCCGACCACCGTCGCGCCGACCGTCCAGGCGAGCAGGAGGTAGTGGTCGCCGAAGGTATAGAGTCCCATCCACTGCCAGAGGATCACGCGCAGCACGCCCACGCCGCCGAGCAGGAGCCCGAGCACGAGGCCGATGACGAGCTCGCGGCGCATCACCCGCGCCCAGTCGCGCGCGCCGAGCTCCTGGAGGGCGATCGCGCGGATGATCAGCGAGGTCGCCTGCGAGCCGGAGTTGCCGCCGGAGCTGATCACGAGCGGGATGAAGAGCGAGAGCACCACCGCCGCCGCGATCTCGTTCTCGAAGAACCCCATCGCGGCCGCGGTGAACATCTGGCCGACGAAGAGCACGAGCAGCCAGGGGGAGCGCTTCCGCAGCAGGGCGACCACGCTGGTCTGCAGGTAGGGCTCCTCGAGCGCCTCGAGGCCACCGAACTTCTGCGCGTCCTCGGTCTGCTCCTCCTGGATGACGTCGATGACGTCGTCCACCGTGACGACGCCGAGGATGCGGTGTTCCGCGTCGACCACCGGGACGGCGATGAGGTCGTAGTTGGAGGTGAGCTGCGCGACCTCCTCCCGGTCGGCGGTCGGCGCGACGGTCACGATCTCGGACCACGCGAGGTCGGCGATGCGGGACCCCTCCGGCGCCGCGAGCAGCTCGCGCAACGAGAGCACGCCGCGGAGCGCGCCGCGCGCGTCGACGGCGTAGAGCGTGTTCATCGCCTCGCGGCGGCCGGCGCGCGCGATCTGGCGCACCGCGGCGAGTGCCTCCTCCACCGTCTGGCTCTCGGGGACCGAGACGAACTCGGTCGTCATCAGGCCGCCCGCGGATTCGGGCTCGTACTGGAGGAGCCGCTCGGTCTCGACGCGCTCCCGCTCGGGGATCGCCTCGAGGATCTCGTCGGCGACCTCCTCGTCCATCTCCTCGAGCGCGTCGGCGCGCTCGTCGGGGGTCATGAGGGCGAGGAAGACGGCCGCCCGTTCGGGGTCCATCTCCTCGAGGAGCTCCGCGCGCAGGTCGTCGTCGAGGTGCTCGAGGACGTCGGCGGCGCGCGCCGAGGGGAGCGCGGTCAGGAGCCGCGGGACCAGCTCGCGGGGGAGCGCCTCCGCGATGTCCGCGAGGTCGGCGGGGTGGAACTCCTCCGTCTCCGCCGCGATCGATCCCGGCTCCGTCTCGAGCAGCTCGAGGATGTCGGGCGCGACCAGCGCCGCGACCGACCGCTCCCTATCGCGCTTTGGCTGGCTCACGGGGCGATCCCCCGGCGGGTCGAGTGGGCGGGCCGCGACGCGCTAAGGAACGCGCGCGATCCAATGGAGGCGGAGTGAGTCGAAGCTAACGGGGTTCGCGCGAGGCGGACAGCCGAGGTGCGCCGGAGTGCAATGGATGCCGCGGACCACGGCGCAACCTTTTCGCGTACGGCGCTGTCGAACCACCTGACCGACCCCCACCGGGACTCCAAACCCGGACGTGTCATGCTGCTCCCCCTCGTTCTCGCGTTCCAGGCGACCATCGCCCAGGGACCCCGCCCCACTCCCGAGCCATTCCCTGCGGATCGCGCTTCGGGCATCCCACTTCCCACCGCCACCAGCGCCACGGCCGCACGCGCCAGCGTCGCCCCGGTCCTCGACGGCCGGGATGACGACGCCCTCTGGGCGCTCGCGCCGGCGATCACCCAGTTCCGACAGCACGACCCGGTGGAGGACGGGGACCCTCGATACCGCACCGAGGCGCGCGTCGGCTACGACGCGAAGTACCTCTACGTGTTCGTGCGCGCCTTCGACCCGGCGCCCGACTCGGTGATGGCCTTCCTCTCGCGGCGCGACGCGCGCACCTCGTCCGACTACATCCATCTGATGGTGGACTCCTACCTCGATCGCCGCACCGGATTCCGCTTCAGCGTGAACCCGGTGGGCGTCAAGCGCGACTTCTACATCTCCAACGACGGCAACGAGGACGCGTCCTGGGATGGCGTCTGGGAAGTCGCCACCGCCGTGGACACGCTCGGCTGGACGGCCGAGTATCGCATCCCCTTCGGCCAGCTCCGCTTCCCCGCAGGGGACTCGCACACCTTCGGCTTCGCCATCTGGCGCGAGATCGCGCGGCACAACGAGCGGATCTCCTGGCCCCTCTTCCGCCGCAGCAAGACGGGACTCGTCTCGCAGTGGGGGGAGGTCTCCGGGTTCGAGGGGATCGCGACGCCGCGTCGCCTCGAGGTGCTACCGTACACGGTCGCGACGAACGCGCCGCGCCCTTCCCCCGGCGGTGCCATCGGTCGCGAGCAGTCGTTCGCGTTCGGTGCGGACGTCAAGTACGGCGTGACCTCCAACCTCACGCTCGACGGTACGGTGAACCCCGATTTCGGCCAGGTGGAGGCCGATCCGGCCGTGCTCAACCTTTCCGCCTTCGAGCAGTTCTTCGAGGAGCGGCGTCCCTTCTTCCTCGAGGGGGCCGGGATCTTCAGCTTCGCAGGGGGCGGTGGCGGGAATGGCGGGGGCGGGACGAGTCTCTTCTACTCGCGCCGCATCGGACGCGCCCCGCAGCTGGGTGGCCTCTACTACGACCAGGACAACCCGTCCAACAGCACCATCCTCGGCGCCGCCAAGCTCACCGGGCGCACGGCAGGCGGCCTCAACGTCGGGTTCCTGAACGCGCTCAGCGACCGTGAGACGGGCGCCGGCGGGCGGACGATCGAGCCGAGGACCAACACGCTCGTCACGCGGCTGCAGCAGGACCTGCGCGGCGGGAACTCGGGCGTGGGGATGATGCTCACGGCGACCAACCGCGCGCTCGACGACGACTCGCGCGCCTACCTGCGACAGGACGCGTACGCGGTCGGCATCGACGCCCGGCACCGCTTCTGGGGGAACAACTTCCAGCTGACGGGTTCCGCGGTCGCGAGCCGGATCTCGGGGAGCGCCACCAGCATGCTCTCGGCGCAGCGGAGCGCCGTGCACTACTTCCAGCGCCCGGACTCCCGCCTGCGCGTGGACTCGAGCGCGACCTCGATGACCGGCACGCGGTTCGGCATCGGCATCGGCAAGACCGGTGGCGGCGTCACCCGCTTCCATTCGGGTGTCACCACGGCGAGCGCCGGGTTCGACGTCAACGACGCGGGGTTCCTCACCCGCGCCGACGTCACCAACAACGGGAACTGGTTCGGGTTGCAGTTCCAGGAGCCGACGAAGTTCTATCGGCGTGTCTTCATCAACCTGAACCAGTGGAACGACTGGAACACGGACGGGCTGCACCTCAATTCGGGTGCGAACCTCAACATCAACGGCGAGCTCCCGAACCAGTGGTGGTTCTGGACGGGGTTCAACGTGAACGGGATCGGCGAGTCGTTCGACGACCGTGCCTCCCGCGGCGGGCCGGCGCTCCGGCGCAACCTTCGCCGGAACGGATGGCTCGGGTTCCAGACCGACCAGCGGAGCCCGCTGAATGCCACCCTCCAGGGGTACTTCGTGCTCGCGGACGTGTCGGGGTCGACCGAGTGGGGCATCGATCCCTCGCTGAACTTCCGCGTCGCGAGCCGCCTGCAGGGTTCGGTGGGTCTCCACCTGAGCGCCGGCACCTACGACGCGCAGTGGTACGGGAACACCACCGATGCGAGCGGGACCCACTACACCTTCGCGCGGCTCGACCAGCGGACCACCTCGCTGACCACCCGCGTGGACTACACGATGACGCCCACGCTCTCGCTGCAGGTCTACGCGCAGCCCTTCATCACCGCGGGTGACTACTCCGACCTGCGCGAGCTCGACGACCCGCGGGCCGCGCGCTACGAGGACCGGTTCCAGCCCTTCGCCGGGCCCGATCCGGCCGACTTCAACGTGAAGCAGTTCCGCTCCAACACGGTGCTCCGGTGGGAATACCGGCCCGGCTCCGTGCTCTTCTTCGTCTGGCAGCAGGGAAGGGGGCAGTACGGCCGGGATCCGGGCTCGTTCGACATCGGGCGCGACTACCGGAACCTCTTCAACGTGCGCTCCGACAACACCTTCCTGATCAAGGGGTCGTACTGGTTCAGCCTCTAGGCCGGGGCCCGTGAAACCGAGTAAACCCTTTCGCCGTACAGGGTGTCTGAAGGAATGAACGACCGATGTGAGTAGGCAGTGGGGTGCGGGTCGGTGCTGGTGGGGGGCCGGCCGGCCCCCTGTCCACTCCCATCGGAAGCAGGGCAGGAAGAATCGCCGGCGTGCCGGGGGATCCGTGGAAGGTTCCCCGGCACGTCGTGCGTTCGGGCCCCTGGTGTCCTCGCGCCTCGAGCGCCGTGCCGAGCGCTCAGAGCGTCGGCAGGGAGCGGGGGAGCACGGCGACCCCCGCGACGCGGAACCCCGCGGCCTCGATGGCCTCCTGGATCCCCGCCCGCAGCGCGGTGGGGTCTGCGGATCCCGCGACCTCCACCACGGCACGCCCGAGCTCCACCTCGGCGCGCGTGATCCCTGCCACGGCGCCGAGCGCCGTGAACACGGCGTGCTTCGCGTGCACCGCCAGCATCCCCTCGATCGCGACCTCGATCCGCATGCGCGGAATGTAGTACTGGCGTCGCCCCCCGCCGCGCGGCGAGTTTCCGAGGCACGCCGCGCCACCCGCGCGCCCTCCCACCGATCGGATCCCTGCCGTGTCACTGACCGTCGCATTCCTCGGGCTCGGCGCCATCGGCGCCCCGATGGCCACGCACCTCGCCGCCGGCCCATTCGGCCTCCGCGTCTGGAACCGGACCGCGAGTCGGGCCGCCGCCTTCGCCACGGAGCATGGCGCGCTGCACGCGGCTTCGCCCGCCGAGGCTGCGCGAGGCGCGGACGTGGTGGTGACCTGCTTCCCCGTCTCCGCCGACGTCGAGGCGCTGCTCGATGGCCCCGAAGGACTCCTCGCGGGGCTCGCGAAGGGCGCGGTAGTCCTCGACTGCACCTCCGGAGATCCGGCGACCTCGAAGCGGATCGCGTCGCGCCTCGCCAAGTCCGGCGTCGGATTCCTCGATGCACCGGTCTCCGGCGGCGTGAAGGCCGCGGTCGCAGGCACGCTCACCGTGATGGTGGGCGGCGACGCCGCGACACTCGCCCGCGTGCGTCCGGTGATCGATGCCTTTGGCGAGAAGGTGGTGCACTGCGGCGCCGTCGGTGCCGGCGACGCGGTGAAGGCGGTGAACAACGCCTTCCTCGCGCTGCACATCTGGTCCACCGCCGAGGGGCTGGTCACGCTCCGCAAGGCGGGGGTGGATCCCGCGGTGGCACTGGACGTGATCAACACGTCGAGCGGCCGCTCCAACTCGTCGATGAACCTCTTCCCCGAGCGCGTGATCACCCGCGCCTTCCCCCGCACCTTCCGGCTGGCGCTCCTCGACAAGGACGTCGGGATCGCCGCGCAGGTCGCGCGCGAGCAGCAGGTGCCCTCCCCGCTCATCCAACTCACTGCCGAGCTCTTCCAGGCGGCCCACCGTGCGCTCGGCGAGGAGGCCGACCACGTCGAGGCCGTGAGGTTCATCGAAGGGCTCGCGGGCCAGGAGATCGTCCCATGACCGAGACCCTCGTCGCGCGCGAACGCGCCCTCGACGTCCGCGCCATCCGCGCGCGCTTCCCCGCGCTCGCGCGGCGCCACAACGGCCACCCGGTCGCCTACTTCGACGGGCCCGGCGGCACGCAGGTGCCCCAGTCGGTGGTGGACGCGATGGCCGACTACCTGCTCCACCACAATGCGAACACGCATTGGGCCTACCCGACGAGCGAGGAGACCGACGCGATGCTCGCCGCGGCGCGCGGGGCCTGCGCCGACTTCCTGAACGCATCCCCGGACGAGGTCTGGTTCGCGAACAACATGACCACGGGCACCTTCCACCTGGCGCGCGCGCTCGGGCGCGGGTGGGGTGCCGGCGACGAGATCGTGATCACCGACCTCGACCACCACGCGAACGTCGCCCCCTGGCATGCGCTCGAGCGGGAGCGCGGGGTGACGATCCGCCGCGTGAAGGTCCGGCTCGACCGCGGCCAGCTCGACTGGGACTCGCTGCGCGCCTCGCTCGGCCCCAAGACCCGCCTCCTCGCCATCGGCGCGGGGTCCAACGCGCTCGGTACCGTCTCCGACGTCGCGGCGGCCACGCGGCTCGCGCACGAGGCGGGCGCGCTCGCGTTCGTGGACGCCGTGCACTACGCGCCGCACGAGCTGGTGGACGTGCGCGCGATCGACTGCGACTTCCTCGGCTGCTCCGCCTACAAGTTCTACGGGCCGCACATCGGCGTGCTCTTCACGCGCGCGTCGCTCCTTGCCTCGCTCGATGTCCCGAAGCTCGAGCCCGCGCCGGACGAGGCACCCGAGCGGATCGAGACCGGGACGCAGAACCACGAGGGAATCGTCGGGACCGGGGCGGCGATCGACTTCCTCGCCTCGCTCGGCGCCGGGAGCACGCGACGCGCGCGGCTCGAGGACGCGTTCGCCGCGCTGCACCAGCGAGGCCAGGCGCTCTTCACGCGGATGTGGGACGGGATCGGCGCGGTGAAGGGCGTGACGCGCTACGGTCCCGGACCCGACCAGCCCCGCACCCCGACCCTCGGGTTCACGGTGGCGGGGATGACGAGCGAGGCGGTCACGCGTCGGCTCGTCGAGCGCGGGCTGTTCGTGAGCCACGGCGATTTCTACGCGGCCACCATCGTGGAGCAGCTCGGCCTCGCCGCCGAGGGGCTCGTGCGCGTGGGCGCCGCCTGCTACACCTCGGATGAGGAGGTGGAGCGCCTGGTGGACGCCGTGGGTGCGCTCGGGGCGCGATAGCCGCCCCTCGCACTTCGTGAGGGGGCCCTCCGGCGCGATGGTATATTCCGGCATGCGCGTCGGCCCGCTCGTCTTGCTGCTCAGCTCGCTCGCCCTCGGCGCCTGCGAGCGTGTCGAGCCGCCGTCGCCCGCGCCGCCGGCGGAGTTCATCATCGCGGCGGCGGACAGCGTCTTCTGGGTCCGCTCCGACGATGACGGCATCCGCGTGCGCGGCGCTCCGATGGTGCTCGCGCAGGTCGGGGGGCGCTTCTCCGAGCTGTACCTCGTGGACGACGACTACTCGTTCTACGACGCCGTGTACGTCGGGCACCGGCTCTTCAAGCGCGACCTGATCAGCGGCGACTCGGTGCAGCTGTACGCGGACACGCTGATGCCCCTGCTCGCGCGCGCGTACGCGGCCGCCAACCCCGAGGAGCGGCCGCTGAGCCCCGCGGAGCAGGGGAGCGAGAACCCACGCACCGTCGCGACCGCGGACCTGATGGTGCTCGATGTCCACGGGCCCTGGCTCTCGTACGAGTACCACACCGACGTCGACGTGATCGGCGGCGTCTCGTCGCATGGCGCTCGCCGCGGCGTGATCGACCTCCGCACGGGCACGGTCGCCACGCTCGATGCGCTCTTCGGCGCCCCGGCGGCGCGGCGCCTCGCCGCGGACGGTCGCGAGCGTTGGCGCGTGATGCGCGACTCGCTCCTCGTGATCTCCGAGCGGGACGGCCGGCCCACGCGCGAGGAGATCGACCGCCTCGCGTTCGATCCGCGCAGCTTCATCCTCGGCGTGGCCGACCGTGAGCCGCGGCTCCGCTTCGCCGTGGTGCAGTCGTCCTCGCCGAACGCCACCGGCGTGGTCGAGCTCGAGCCGATCGCGATCGAGGAGCCGACGTGGTGGCCGGAGGTCCGCGAGGCGCACCCGGTGGAGGAGTTCATCCAGGAGCGCGCCTGGCCTCGCGAGGGGTTCACCCTGCTCGGCCGACACGCGGACACGCCGATGGCGCGCGTGGAATTCTCCATCCGCGACGACGCCGGCACCGAGTGGCGCCTCGGGTCGCTCCCCTCGCCGATCCTGCGCGTGATGTGGCTGGGCGACACCAGCGACGTGCCGGGCACGCGGCAGGCGCTCACGAAGGCCTTCAACGAGGCCGCGTTCTATTCCCAGGACACGCGGATCGTCCGGCATGCGCCGCGCGCCAGCGGACGCCGGGCGACGGAGCGCACGCCGGTCGTCGCCTCCGCGACCCCCCGCATCCCTCGCACCGGAGGTCGCTGATGGCCGTCGAACCCACCGCCACCCTCTGGACCGAGGAGCGCGCGAACGCGGCGCTCCCGCTCGTGCGCCGCATCGTGGACGACCTCGTGCGGACCTACGCGGAGTGGGAGGCGCTGGTGGAGCGCTTCGAGGTCGCGTCCACCCGCAGCAGCGCGCACCGGCAGGATCCGGAGGCGGAGGCGCTGCAGCGCGAGGTGCAGCGGATGGCGGCCGAGATCGACGGGTTCGTGCGCGAGCTGCAGGAACTCGGCGTCGAGTGCAAGTCGATGGAGACGGGGCTCGTCGACTTCCCCGCCGAGCGCGACGGGCGCGTGGTCTACCTCTGCTGGCGGCACGGCGAGCCGCGTGTGGCGCACTGGCACGACGTCGAGGGCGGCTTCGCCGGGCGGCAGCCGCTCTAGACGCTCGCTGCGGGCACCGCGTCCCGGAACGGGACCTCGAGCTCGAGCCCGTCCCGCGCCATCACCAGCGTCCCGCCGAACGCTTCCCGCGCCTCGCGCGCGAGGTCACTCGGGTCACGCGAGTAGCGGGCCGAGAAGTGCGTGAGCACCAGCGTGCGCACACCGGCCTGCGCGGCGACCGTGGCGGCCTCGCGCGCGGTGGAGTGCTTCGTGTCGGCGGCGCGCGCGGCGTCCTCGTCGCCGAAGGTGGCCTCGTGCACCAGGAGGTCGGCGCCGGTGGCGGCCTCGACCGTGGCCGCGCAAGGGCGCGTGTCCCCCGTGATCACCACGGTGCGGCCGGGGCGCGTCGGACCCACGAGCTCCGAGGGCTGGATCACGCGTCCGTCGTCGAGCGTGATCGCCTCGCCCTTGTGGATCCGTCCCCAGAGCGGGCCCTCGGGAATGCCGAGCGCCTGCGCGTGCTCCGGGTCGAACCGTCCGCGCCGCTCGAACTCGACGAGCGCGTACCCCACGGCCGCGCCGTTCCGGTGGTCCACGGCGAAGGGGCGGATCTCATACTCCTTCCGCGGGATCGGCGTGCCGGGCTCCACCTCGGTGACCGTGAGCGGGAAGGTCAGCTTCTCGGCGCCAAGCCCCTCGGCCCGCTTGAAGAGCGCTGTCGCACCGCGCGGGCCCCAGATGCGGAGCGGTTCCTCGCGGGCCTGCAGCGCGAGCGTCTTGAGCAGGCCGAGCACGCCGAGGAAGTGGTCGGTGTGGAAGTGGGTGAAGAAGACGTCACCCAGCGTGAACCCCACGCCCCAGCGCATCATCTGGCGCTGCGTCCCCTCGCCGCAGTCGAACAGCATCGTCTCCCCCTCGCGCGTGAGCGCGAGGGAGGAGAGGCCGCGCTCCACCGTGGGACGCGAGGCGGAGGTGCCGAGGAAGCGGAGCGAGAGGGACATCGGGGGGCAATCTAACGCGCGCCGGTCGGACGCACGTCCCTTGACGATGCCGTTAGAATGCGCCTCGCCGTTCGCGAATCCCCCCGTTCCTCCGGAGACCACGTGCGTCCCTCGTTCCTCGTCGCGACCCTCCTGTTCGGCCTCGTCCAGACTTCGCCTCTCGCCGCGCAGGGCGCGCCGCCGGGCGCCGCATCGACCCCAGCCCCGGTCGCGCAGCACCGCTTCGGCTGGGTGCTCGACGCGACCTTCGAGTTCGGGGGGGAGCGGGTCGCGGAGACCTTCTTCACGGACGGCAGCTCGCAGACGATGACGGCGGGACAGGGGGGCACGTTCGCGTTCGGCGCCGAGTTCCGGCCACGCGCGGAGTCGCGGCTCACGCTCCGCGGTACCGTCGGGTACAAGTTCGTGACGACCGCCGCCACGAACGCCGACATCAAGATGACGCGCGTCCCGCTCGAGGCGGTGGCGTCGTGGGAGCTGCCACGCGAGATGCGCGTCGGTGCCGGGCTCGCCTATCACACGGCGATCAAGTTCGACGGCGCGGGGTTCGGCCCGAACGCCACCTTCGATCCCGCGGCCGGTGCGACGCTCGAACTCGGCTGGAAGTTCCTCGCGCTCACCTACACGGCGATGGACTATCGCGACGAGTTCGGGAACGACTACGACGCGAGCGCGCTCGGGGTCTCGCTGAGCTGGGTGTTCGGGAAGCGCTAGGCGCTTCCGGACAGCAGGGCGGCGTGCTTCGCGGCGTCGATGTTGGCGCCGCTCACCGTCACCGCGACGGGGAACGCCTGCGGCACGATCCGCCGCGTGAGCAGCGCCGCCACGCCCACCGCTCCCGACCCCTCGACCACCAGTCCGTGCTCGCGGTGGAGGAACCGGATCGCCTCGGCGATCTCCTCCTCCTCCACCGTCACGATCGCGTCGAGCGCGGCCTGGCCCTGCGCGAGCATCTCCTCGTCGACGAGTCCGGCGAGCCCGTCGGCGAGCGTCGGGAGGTCGGGGATGTCGGTCGCGCGCCCGCTCGCGAGGGCGAGGGACATCGCGTTGGTGCGGACGCTCTGCGCGCCAAGGATCCGCACGGCCGGCACGGTACCGCGCAGGAAGCCGGCCATCCCCGCGACGAGTCCGCCACCGCCGACGCAGACGATCACGGTGCGCAGGCTCGGGAGGTCCTGCAGGATCTCGAGCGCCACGGTGCCGGCACCGGCGAGCAGCGCGCGTCCGGTGCAGGGCCCGACGAAGGTCGCGCCCGTGCGCCGCGCGAACGCCCGCGCCGCCACCTCGGCGGCGTCGTAGCTGGACGCCGAGGCGTCGACGGTCGCGCCGTGCGCCGCGATGCCGTCGCGCTTCACCTGCGGCGCACTCGCAGGCACGAAGACCGTCGCCTCGATCCCGAGCCCTTCGGCCGCCTCCGCGATGCCGCGCCCGTGGTTCCCCGCCGAGGCGGCGACGACGCCGGCGGCGCGCTCGGAGGGCGAGAGGGAGAGCAGCGCATGCAGGGCGCCGCGGATCTTGAACGAGCCCCCGGGTTGCCGGTTCTCCAGCTTGAGGAACACGTCGCCCCCCGCGATGCGTGAGAGGGCGGCGCAGTGCACCAAGGGCGTGTGGGCGACACCGGACGCGATGCGAGCGGCTGCCGCGCGCACTTCGTCGGGGGTGGGGAGCAGCTCGTGGCGACTCGTCATGGGGCGAAAGATGGGGGGTGGCGCCCGCTCCGCGACCCCGCTAGTATTGGGTCATCGGCGGCCCCGCCAAGACCCAGTAGGCGGGGCCGTGTGCGTGACTGGAACCATTTTCCGTCGTCCCGTGTATGTGCAGTGATAGTGCGGGGCAGGGAATCCGACCGGTACGCGATGCGGGGCTGTAGCTCAGCTGGGAGAGCGCTGCAATCGCACTGCAGAGGTCAGGGGTTCGATCCCCCTCAGCTCCACTTGATGTAGATCCTTCGCTGGTTCCATCGCAGGACAGAGACAACAGCCCGCCGCCGCTCGGTAGGACGCAGAGTTCCAATGACGGCGTGCGTGGCGACCTGCCCTGGGAGGGACCAGCTGAACCTCGGCGCCGCGGATCCTTGATCCGCGGCGTTTCGCGTTCCGGGGGGTGCGTTACCAACCCATTCGCGACCGCAGCCCCGTGATGTGCCCCGCGTGGTGCGCGCCGTGCCAGGCGTAGAGCGCGAGGATCACGTCAAGCGAGGTGGGGCCGTTCTCCGTGTGGTTCCCGGTGCGCGCGAACTCGGCCGGCCCCATGCTCCGCAGGACCACGAGCATCCGCTCATGGATCGCATCGAGGAGCGAGAGCGAGACCCCCACCGGCACCGCGCCCACGTCGGGGAGCGCCGCCCACTTGTTCTCGTCGTACGCCTTGAACGGGGGGACTTCCTCGGTGAGCGCGAGCTTGAGGCGGATGTACATGTTCAGGTGCGAGTCCGCGACGTGGTGCACCACCTGGCGCACCGTCCAGCCCCCCTCGCGGTAGGGCGTGTCCAGCTGTGCATCGGAGAGGCCGGCCACGGCGAGCCGAATCATGGCCGGGGCGTCCGCGATGCGCCGGATGCACTCCGCGCGGCTCTCGGGGGTGAACGTGGAGGGACGGACGAACTTGCCGATGGGGTACCGCGGGTCGGTGGTCATGCGTGGCAAGCTCTCCGACGCTCCCCGAAGCGTCAATGCCGAGTGCGGCTGCAGGGTTGCCTGAGGGTGCCGGCCCGGCTAAAATTCGTGTCCTGTCCGGGCGGTGCCCGGCCGGGAGCATTGCCCCTTGGTGTAACTGGCAACACGCCTGACTCTGGATCAGGAGAGTCCTGGTTCGATCCCAGGAGGGGCAACTCGGTAAGTCGAAGTCTCTGTTGTTGTTGCGCCGCGCCCGGGGCCCCAAGGCTCCGGGCGCGGCGCGTTACCGCGGTTCGAGCAGCAGCCAGCTCTGCTGTTCCGGCCGCCACTCCTGCACCGCTTCCGCACAGCGCTCCCGTGCGACGCGCTGCACCAGGGGCGCCAGCTCCGCCGGGAAGTCCGCCACCGTCCGCGGCGCCGTGTCGATCGCAGTGATGCGGTGACTCGCCGTGAAGCGCAGCTCGATCAGCTCCCGGCACCCGGGCTTCGCGAACTCGTGGGTCTCCACGAGCAGCGTGGTGCGACGCAGCGCCGGCACGGCCTGGGTGTCCGTCAATTCCACCTCGGCCCCCTCGACATCCATCACCACGAGTGTCGGACCCTCTCCCGTGCAGGCGGCCTGGAGTCCCGCTGGCTCGGCGGCTGCGAGCACGCGCGCTCGCTCGGCCAGCCCGTTCCGCGCGAGGGTCGCGCGGATCACTTCGCGCGCGGTTGGCTCGAGCTCGAACACGACGAGCTCCGCATCGTGGCAGCGGACGCCGAGGCCGGCGATGTAGAAGCCGTTCCCGCCGCCGACGTTCACGATGCGCTTCCACTCGCGCGCGCAGAGCGCCTCGACCACCGGGTGGAGCTCACGCTCGTAGGTGCCGAGCAGGTGCGGGAGGTAGGGGCGCGGCGCGAGGCGCAGGCCACGGAAGGGTCCCGCAGCGACGCGCCCGCCCGCCGCGCGCCAGAGCGCGGCGCGGAAGAGCGTGTCGCCCGCGTAGATGAAGGGCCGCGCCCGCGTGCGGACACCCTCCGGAAGGAGGGCGCGGTAGAGCGCGCCCAGCGCGCCTCGGGAGTGTCCGCCCAGCGGCGCTATTTCCGCTTGTCGACGGTCGTGACCTCGATCACGCCCATCTCATGCCCGGGTCCATGCATCTGGACGCCGCGATTCTGGTCGAGGTATCGCATCTCGACGATCTTGAGCACGGGGACGGTCGCGAGCGACTCCAAGTCGGGCTGCCGCATCCCGTCGATGTAGACGACCACGCTGCGCGCGCCCCCTCCCTCGTCCCGCACGTTCGACGAGGCGATGCGGCCGAACGCCGGCTGCAGCCACTGCGGGCGCAGGACGCGCACCGCGTCGCGCGCGGTGACGATCGTGCTGCCCCCTTCATCGAGTTCGGTGCGGGTCAGCTTGTTGCGGTCGCCACGGGCGCGTTGCGCTTCCGCCGTGGTCGCGGCGAGCGCGAGTCCGGCGAGCAGCAGGGCGAGGGTGCGGACGGTCTTCGGCATGGAGCCTCCTGGGCACGGGCTGGGACGGACGCTGGTCTGAACATGGGTAACGTGCGGACGGCGCGCCAGCTTCCCCCGGCGCGCCGTCCTCCCACTGGCAGACCCCGGCCTCAGGGGAAGCCGCGCATCAACTTCGCCACCGCCTCGCTGATCGCCTTCAGCGGGTCGCGCTCCGCCGCGGGTGCGATCTCGTCGGCGATGATGCCGCGCCAGGCGACGACGCGCCGGCCGCGTGGGAGGACGTCGACGACGAGCATCCCCTCGTCCCACACGATGACGCGGTCGCCGAACTCCTCCGGCCGCCCGTAGACACCCCCGCCCCCCGGGGCACGGACGTGCGGGTCGTCGCCGCGGTGGGGCAGGGTGTCCACCATGGTCCGCCGGCCGATGTGGAAGTGCACGAGGAACGCCGCCTCGGTCGCCGGCACGCGCCGGAAGCCGCGCGCGGTGAGCTCGCCGTCGATGGCCTGCTCGAAGAACGAGAGGATGCTGTCCACCGGCGCCTGTGCGCCCGTCGGCACCGGCGTGTCACCATCCGGCGCGCTCCACGCCCAAGTGGCATTCGCCGGGATCGGGACGCTGGCGTCCCGCTGGTAGTGCAGGGAGGGACCGCACGCGGTGACCACCGCGGCGCCGAGGACGATCGTCAGGAGTGTTCGCATGATTGACGCTACTGCCCAGGCGCGCGCGCCCGCAGTCGGTGAAGCCACCCTCAGCACGTCGGGCATTCGCCCACGGCCTGCTCTCCTTCCGCGTGCCCCGGGGAGTGCGTACGTTCCCGCCGTCCATCCACCCCCGAGCACCATGAGGGCCCCAATGTCCACGTCCGCTCCGCGCCCGGGCGTCTCGCTCGTCGCTGCACTCCTCCTCGCCGCCGCCTGCGCGCAGGCCCAGCAGGCGCCGGCACTGCCGCAGGGCACGAAGGCTGGCCCCTGGGTCGACCTCCTGGCCGGCGACGCCTCGGCGTGGCGCGGCTACAAGACGACCACGCTGCCTGAGGGATGGCGGTTCGAGGCCGCGACCGGGGTCCTCACGCGGAGTGCCGCCGGGGGTGACATCGTCACGAGGGCCCAGTTCGACGACTTCGAGCTCGAGCTCGAGTGGCAGGTGGGACCGAGAGGGAACAGCGGGGTGTTCTATCGCGCCGGGGAGGGCACGGAGCGCATCTACGAGAACGCGCCTGAGATGCAGATCCTCGACAACGTCGGACATCGCGACGGCCTCAACCCCAAGACCTCGGCGGGGTCCAACTACGCGCTCGACGCGCCCGTCGCCGACGTGACGCGCCCCGTCGGCGAGTGGAACCGCGCACGGATCGTGGCCATCGGGGCGCATGTGGAGCACTGGCTCAACGGCACGAAGGTGGTGGAGTACGAGCTCTGGTCGGACGCGTGGAAGGCGGCCGTCGCCGCGTCGAAGTTCAACGAGTGGCCCACCTACGGGCTCGCGAAGCGCGGCCACATCGGCCTGCAGGACCACGGCGACGTGGTCTCCTTCCGCAACATCCGCATCCGTGAGCTCACCCGATGATCAAGGGCCGCCTCGCGGTGATGATGTTCCTCCAGTACTTCGTCTGGGGGGCCTGGTTCGTCACGATGGGCACCTACCTCGGGCAGACGCTGCGCTTCACCGACCAGCAGATCGGGCTCGCGTACGGGGCGACCGCGATCGCGGCGCTGATCTCCCCCTTCTTCATCGGGATGATCGCGGACCGCTTCATCAACACCGAGAAGCTCCTGGCGCTGCTCCACCTGAGCGGTGGCGTGGTGCTCTGGATGGTGTCCAAGCAGTCGGCGTTCGGCACCTTCTATCCGCTGCTGATCGTCTACGCGATCTGCTACATGCCGACGCTCTCGCTCTCCAACTCGATCTCCTTCCACCACATCAAGGACCCGGCGAAGGAGTTCCCGATCATCCGCGTGCTGGGGACCATCGGGTGGATCGTGGCGGGGGTGCTGGTGGGGAAGGTGCTCCGCGCCGACGCCCAGGCGCTGCCGATGCAGCTCGCGGCGGGGGCGAGCATCGCGCTGGGGCTCTTCTCGTTCGTGCTCCCCGCCACGCCCCCCAGGGGGGGGAGCCGCCCCTTCAGCGCGCGTGACGCCTTCGGGCTCGACGCGCTCAAGCTCCTCCGGCACCGCGACTTCCTGGTCTTCACCATCGGGTCGTTCCTGCTCTGCATCCCGCTCCAGTTCTACTACTCGTTCACGAATCTCTTCCTGAACGAGATCGGCGCGCCGGAGCCGGCGTTCATCCAGACCTTCGGGCAGATGAGCGAGATCGTGTTCATGGTGATGCTCCCCGTCTTCCTGCTCCGCTTCGGGATCAAGAAGATCATGCTCGTCGGGATGCTCGCCTGGGCGGCGCGCTACTTCGCCTTCGGCGTGGGGGACGCGGGACCCGGGATGTGGCTCATCTACGCGGGTATCATCCTGCACGGCATCTGCTACGACTTCTTCTTCGTGAGTGGCCAGATCTACACCGACCAGCGCGCGGGCGAGACGGTGCGCGCCGCCGCGCAGGGCTTCATCAACTTCGTCACCAACGGGCTCGGCTACTTCATCGGCGCGTTCGTCTCGGGCGCGGTCGTGAACCGCTATGCGACCGTGGACGCCGCGACGGGCACTGCCTCGCACGACTGGTCGAGCATCTGGCCGATCCCGGCGTACATGGCGCTCGCCGTCTTCGTGCTCTTCCTGTTCCTCTTCCGCACCGATCCCCGGACCCCCACCCCCGCCACCCGAGGCTGACCGCATGGGCCGCAAGGAACTCGATCGTCGCACCTTCGTCGGCGGACTCGCCGCCGCGGGGGCACTCGCCGCCGTGCCGCGCCCGCTCCACGCCCTCGCCGAGCGCGCGCAACCCGGGCAGAAGCTCCGCATCGCCTGCATCGGCGTGGGCGGGATGGGGCACAGCGACGTGAAGGGCGTCTCCGACGAGGAGCTCGTCGCGTTCGCGGATGTAGACTGGAAGTCGGCGGAGCGGGCCTTCCGCGAGTGGCCCAAGGCGCGCCGGTACAAGGACTACCGGGAGATGCTCGAGAAGGAGCGGAACAACATCGACGCGGTGACCGTTTCCACCCCGGACCACGTGCACGCGGCCGCGGCGATGATGGCGCTCAAGATGGGGAAGCACGTCTACACTCAGAAGCCGCTCGCGCGCACCATCGGCGAGGTGCGTGCGCTCAGGGCCGAGGCGGCCCGTCGCCCGAAGCAGGCGACGCAGATGGGGAACCAGGGACACGCGGCCGAGGGGATCCGGCTCATCCGCGAATGGGTGGAGGCCGGGCTGATCGGCACGGTGCGGCGCGTGGACTGCTGGACCAACCGTCCCATCTGGCCGCAGGCGATCAACCGCCCCACCGACGCGCACAACGTCCCGCCGACGATGGACTGGAACCTCTGGCTCGGTCCGGCAGCCGAGCGTCCGTACCATCCGCGCTACGCGCCCTTCAACTGGCGCGGCTGGTGGGACTTCGGCACGGGCGCGATGGGGGACATGGCCTGCCACATCATGGACGCCGCGTACTGGGGGCTCGGGCTCAAGTACCCGAGCCGGATCATCCCCGAGAGCACGGCGCTCTTCAGCGAGACCGCGCCCGCGTCGGAGCGGATCACGTACGAATTCCCGGCCATCGGGAACCGTGCCGCGGTGACGCTCACCTGGCGTGACGGCAGCCTCTTCCCGCCGATGCCCGACGGGTGGCCCGACGACCAGGCGTGGCCGCACGACACCACGGGTGGCCAGCTCTGGGTGGGGGACAAGGGGATGCTGATCGCGGGGACCTACGCGGAGAACCCGCGGCTCCTCGACCCCGCCGTCGCGGCACAGGTGAAGGCGACACCGGTTCCACAGAAGTATCCGCGCACCGAGGGCGTCTACAAGGAGTGGATCGCCGCGTGCAAGAATGGCACGCAGCCGGGGAGCGACTTCGCCGGTTACGCCGGCCCGATGACGGAGATGATCGTCACCGGGTGCCTCGCGGTGCGGATGGGGCGCACGCTCGAGATGGATCCCGACACGGGCGTGATCAAGAACGTGACGCCGCCGAGCGAGTGGGTGAACCCGACCTACCGCGCGGGGTGGACGCTCTGACGCTGCTGGTCGAGGCGTACGTCGAGTCGGTCGAGTCGGCCCGTGCCGCGGAGGAGAGCGGCGCGGGCCGATTGGAATTGTGCGGGCCGGGGGAGGGAGGGCTCACGCCTTCGGCGGCGCTCCTCGCCACGGTGCTCGCGCACGCGCGGGTGCCGGTGCACGTGATGGTGCGGCCGCGCGAGGGCGGGTTCGTCTACGACGACGCGGAGTTCGCCGCGATGCGTCGCGGCGTGGAGCTGGCGAAGGGGGCTGGAGCCGCCGGCGTGGTGTTCGGGCTGCTGCACGCGGACGGGACGCTCGACGCGGCGCGGATGCGCACGCTCATCGGGCTCGCTCGGCCGCTGCGCGTCGCCTGCCATCGCGCCTTCGACCGCACCCCGGACGCCGATGCCGCGCTTGACACGCTCATCGCGCTG
Organism: uncultured Gemmatimonas sp.; assembly: GCA_964529705.1. GTDB lineage: Bacteria > Gemmatimonadota > Gemmatimonadetes > Gemmatimonadales > Gemmatimonadaceae > Pseudogemmatithrix. Next base: position 24,550 of record CAZHAG010000006.1, read on the forward strand.
AACGTGGACCTCGTGCTCACCTCCGGGCACGCGCCGACGGCGCTGGAAGGGTCCGCGGTGCTCGCGCGGCACGTGCGGCGTGCGGCGGGGCGGATCATCATCCTGGCCGGGGGCACGGTGCGCGCGGGGAATGTCGCGGCGATCGTCGCGGCGAGTGGCGTGCGTGAGGTGCATGCGCGCGCCACCGACGCCGCGGCCTTCGACGCGCTCGTCAGGGCCGCCAGGTCCCCTTAGCCACCGCCGGCACGAACTTCTCGATCCCCCGCGGCGGATACGCGAGCGTACGGCCGCTCTCCGCCGACTGGTACGCCGTCATCAGCATCTTCACCACCTCGAGCCCGTCGTCGAAGGTGAGCAGCGGCTCCTCCTTCCCGAGGAAGGCGCGCACGAAGTGCCGGTCCTCGCCGGTGTAGCCGTACGCGAGGTACTCCTCGGGCACCACGGGCATCACCCCCTGCTCGGCGTTCTGCTTCTCCACCAAGTCCTCGCCCGCCTTGCCGGTGACCTCGCGGCTGAAGAAGAGCTGCAGCCCGGAGTCGAGGGAGTTCCACTTCATCGAGTACTCGGGGCCGAGGAGCTCGGCGGAGAGCCGGAGCCCGGCACCGACATAGCTCCAGCTCGTGGTGGCCTCGCCGATCACCTTGAGGCCGTCGGCGGTCTCGAACTCGATCATCACGCTCGCGAAGTCCTCGCTCGCACGCTTCGTGTAGTCCACGGCGGCGCCCATCTGCGCCTTGAGCTTTTTCGCGTAGGTGGGGCGCGTCCATTTGAGCGAAGCGATGTGGCCCGTCACGCGCACGGGCTTCACGGTGCTCAACGGCTTGCCGGGCTCGGTGAGGAGGTGGCGCACGACGAGTGCCGAGTGGCACATCATGTCGTTGAGCACGCCGCCCCCCTGCAGGCTCCCCTGCCAGAACCAGGGCATGTGCGGGCCCGAATGCTCCTCGGCGGCGCGCGCGAGGTAGGGGCGCCCCGTGGTCGCGGCGCCGCGCGCCCAGATCAGCTTCTTCCCCGCCTCGACGTGAGGCGCGAAGAGCTGGTTCTCGAGATAGCCCGTCTTGAGCCCCACCGACTGCACGAGCTTCGCGACGTCCTGCGCCTCGGCGACGTTGCGCGCGAGCGGCTTCTCGCACGCGAGACCCTTGAGCGTGCCCTTCCCGCTGTGGATCGCGTGGACGATCTCCTCGACGTTCTCGATGCGCGCCTGGTTCGGGCCACAGAGCCAGATGGCATCGACCGCGGGGTCGGCGACCATCGCGGTGATGCTCTTGTACGCCTTGGCCGGGCCGACGTCGATGTCGCGCGCGAGCTTCGCGGCCGACTCGGCGTTCTTCGGGTTGGGACTCCAGATGCCCATCACATCGGCGTCGCGGACGCCACGCCAGGCCTGGAGGTGGAAGCGGGTGTTGAAGCCGGAACCGATGAAGGCGACGCCGAGGCGGTCAGACACGATGCGTGGAGTGCGTTGGAGTGATGGGGAGGATCAGAGCCCGAGCTTCCGGAGCACCTCGGGAGGCGTGCCCTCCCACTTGGCGACGGGCCGGTTGCCGATGTAGCCCAAGTCGGCGACGCCGATGCGGCTGGAGTAGAAGCCGCTCGCCGTCATGTTGCGGAACCTATTGAAGAACTCGACGCCCGCCTTCACCTCCGGTGCGGCCTTCCGCGGGAAGGCGATCGCGTCGAGCAGCTCGCGGCGCTGGCCATCGGTGCAGCTCACGAACCCCTTCGCGAAGCGCCGCCGGCACTCGGCGTTCATCCAGCCGAGGCCGTCCTTCATCCACTGCCGGTTGCTGGCGTACTCGCCGAGGATGAAGTCCATGAACTCGGGGACGCCCGCGTCGGTGGCGCTGCCCGAGGTGCCGTCGCGCGGGATCACGTAGTCCACGAGGAGCCGCACGAGGCGCCACTCGTCGGGGGTGAACTGCTTGGGGACGTACGCGGCCGGCTGGGCCTGACGCGCCGCGGGCGTCGTGCCCTGGTCGCCGAGCGCTTCGCTCACGTGTGCGCGCGCACGCTCGAGCATCTCGGGGGAGAGGGCGAGGCCGGCGGGGATCGCGGCCAGCCCCTGCAGCGCTTCACGCCTGCTGATGTCGGTCATCAGAGTGCCCCCGCCTTGCGCTGTTCGGTGATGAAGGCGCTGGTCCGCATGGCGAGCGCCATGATCGTCCAGGTCGGGTTCTTGTCCGCCTGCGAGACGAAAGGCCCGCCGTCGGTCACGAAGAGGTTGTCGCAGTCCCAGGCGCGGCAGTTGCCGTCGAGCGCGGAGTCGCGTTCGCTCGTGCCCATCCGCACGCAGCCGAGCTCGTGGATGATCGCGCCGCCGTTGGCGATCCCGTACCCCTGTTCCTTCGTGGGCATCGGGCTCCAGACCTCGCCCCCCATCTCGGCGATGAGGGCGCGGAAGGTCTCCTGCATGTGCTTCACCTGCTTGTACTCGTGGTCGCGCCACTCCCAGTGGAAGCGGAGCACGGGGATCCCCCAGCGGTCCTTCACCTCGGGGTCGAGCTCGCAGAACGACTTGTCGTTGGGCACCATCTCGCCGCGGCCGGAGAAGCCGACCGTCGCGCCCCAGTACTTGCGGTACTGCTGCTTGAGGCCGGCGCCGTAGCCGCCCCCTTCCGGATAATTCTGAATCCCGCCCATGAAGCCGTAGCCGGGCGCGCCGAGCCCGCCCCAGACCTCGATGTGGTAGCCGCGCGGGAAGTCGAGCTTCTTGTTGTCGAGCCACCAGGGCATGAAGATGTGGCCCCCGCCGACGCCGTCGGCGTTGTGGCGCGGCACGTCCACGAGCCGCGGGATGAACCCCGCGACATCGGTGCCGGTGGTGTCGGTGAGGTACTTGCCGACGACTCCCGACTGGTTCGCGATCCCGTTCGGGTGGCGCGACGACCTCGAGTTGAGGAGGATGCGCGCCGATTCGCAGGCGCTCGCGGCGAGCACCACGACCTTGGCGCGCACCTCTCGGTCCTCGCCCGTGGTCTTGTCGATGTAGGCGACGCCCGTCGCGCGGCCGTCCGCGCCGGTGAGCACCTCACGCGCCATCGCGTTGGTCACGAGCTTGAGCCGCCCCGTGCGAAGGGCCGGGAGGATCAGCACGTTGGGCGACGAGAAGTTCGAGTTCGTCATGCACCCGCGGTTGCACTGCCCGCAGTAGTGGCAGGGGGCGCGGCCGTTGTGCGGCTTGGTGATGATCGAGAGGCGCGCGGGGATGCAGGTGACCCCCATCCGGTCGCTGGTCTGCTTGACGAGGTGCTCGTAGTAGCGCGGCGCCGGCGCGTCGTGGAAGATCCCGTCGGGGTCGTTCGGGAGGTTCTCGATGCTCCCGAAGATCCCGATGAGCTTGTCCACTTCGTCGTACCAGGGCTTCACGTCGTCGTAGGTGATCGGCCAGTCGTCGCCGAGCCCATCGAGCGTCTTGCGGCGGAAGTCGTCGGGGCCGAAGCGGAGCGAGATGCGGCCCCAGTGGTTGGTGCGCCCGCCGAGCATCCGCGCGCGCCACCAGTCGAACCTGGTCCCCTCGGCCTTCGTGTACGGCTCGCCCGGCACCTGCCACCCGCCGATGCAGGCGTCCCACTCGCCGAACGGGCGCTCCGGCGTGGAGGCCCCCCGGCGCGGCGAGTCGTAGGGCATCTTGAACATCGCCGAGTCCTTCGTGTTGTCCCACATCTCCCCGGCCTCGAGCATCACGACGCTGGCGCCGGCCTTGGTGAGGGCGTGGGCCGTCATGCCGCCGCCGGCGCCGGAGCCGACGATGGCCACGTCGTAGGTGACGGCGGGTTGTCTGCGTGGGGTCGCGTCAGGCATCAGGCGATCTCGTGGGAGTGGAGCGTGATCCGACGTCCCAAAGGTGCAGCGTGCGGCGCGTCGCGTCGACCCTCGCGCCCTGATGTGGGGGAATCCCGTCAGGGAAGTCCGTCAGGAGAAGCCGTGCTCGGAACCGCCCACAACGACTGGACGCTCCCCCGACTGCGCGCGTGCGCGCGGCATCGCATCGTGCAGGTGCCACCAACAGGAGGAGCAAATGCCACTCGTCAGGCAGGACCCCGCCACCCCGACGATCGCCCGCGATGCGGTCCGCATGCGGAATCGCCTGCAACGCTTCTTCGAGGAGCCCTTCGGCTTCGACCTGCCGATGCCGCTGCTCGATGAGCGCCGGATCGAGCGTCTGGTGTGGACCCCCGCCGTGGAGGCGACGGAGACCGCGGCCGAGTACGTGATCACCGCCGAGCTTCCGGGCATCTCGCAGGAGGACGTGGAGGTCGCGATGAGCGACGGGATGCTCACGCTCCGCGGCTCCAAGCTCGAGGAGCGCAAGGAGGGTGGGGGGAAGGACAAGAAGGGGAAGGACGCCGACGCGCTGCCGGAGCGCACCTACCATCTGTGGGAGCGCACCTACGGCGAGTTCGAGCGGAACTTCCGGTTCCCGGCCGAGGTGGACGAGGCGAAGGTGACGGCCGAGTTCGCCAACGGCATCCTGACCGTGCGCGTGCCGAAGCTGGAGATCGAGGCACCCAAGGTCCGGACGGTGCCGATCGCGAAGAAGTAGGCGACGCACCGGGGAACGACGGCGGCCCCGTGCGTAGGGAAACGGCCGCCGGTGGGGGGGGGGTGGATCGGCGCGACGAGCGCGGGCCCGGCGCGCCGGCCGGG
>CAZHAG010000006.1:29209-43875 GCA_964529705.1 uncultured Gemmatimonas sp.
TCGCTAAGATGTTGGCGACGCCCGGGGTAACGACGGCGGCCGGGTCCTTCGGGACCGGGCCGCCGTCTCACGTTCGAAGCATCACGAGGGCGCGCCCCGACGGCGCGCGGCCGTGGGGTCAGTAGCCGAGCGTCCGCAGGTGGTCGCGTCCCGCCCGCGCCGAGGCCCATGCGTCCGGAGGATCGTCGCGTTCGACGAAGACGTTCGTGACGCGCTGCGCGACGGCGGCCGCGAGGAGCGGCCGCCACGCGATCACCCCCGCGCCGATGTCGCGCTGTTCGTGCGCCGGCGCGCCGGAGGAATCCTTGAGGTGCAGCATCGTGATCCGATCGCCGTGCTGGCGCAGCAGCTCCAGCGGGTCGCGGCCGGCCTTGAACGCCCAGAAGCAGTCGAGTTCGATGTCGACCACGCCCGGGTCCGACTCGGCCATCAGGATCTCGAGCGCGGTCCGGTCGCCGAGGCGCGCGAACTCGAAGTCGTGGTTGTGGTAGCCGGTGCGGATCCCCATCCGCGCGGCGGTGCGGCCGGCCTCGCTCAGCAGGGCGCCGAGCCGCTTCCAGTCATCGGGCGACTTGCGCTGCTCGGGCGCCGTCCATGCGACGAGCACCGTGCGGTGCCCCATCGTGGTGGCCGCGTCGAGCAGCGCGGGGAGACGGTCGGGCGCGAGGTCCTTGGGGTCGATGTGCGCGGAGGGTGAGCGCAGGCCATGCTGGTCGAGGAGCGCGCGCAACTGCGTCGGTGTGCGTCCCCAGTTCCCCCACCACTCGATCTCGCGGTAGCCGAGCTCGGCGATCCGGCGGATGGTCCCTTCGGGATCCGCGCGCATCGCGGCGCGCAGCATGTAGAGCTGGACGCCGACGCCGCTGAGCGGCGCACGGCGGCGCTCGTGCACGCGCGTGCCGGGAGTGGCCGCGGGCGCCGCGAAGGCGCTGGTGGCGATGGCCGAGGTGCACGCCGTCGCGCCAAGTGCGAGTAGGAACTCCTTCCGGGACGTCACGCGTGGAAGGTACGGCATCGCCGGTGCGCCAGCGAGTCGCAGGCCGAGCGCGCGACCTCGGCGTTCAGGTGCCGAACTTCTCCGGGTACCGCGCCATGCGCGGCTCATAGAGCGCGCGGATGCGGGCGATGTCGCCGTCCTGGTCTCCCGTGGGATGGAAGAGCGGGAAGAGCGTGATGCGCTTCCGCGAGAAGTCGAAGGTGACGGGGAAGATGGGGATCCCCGCCTTCTGGGCGATCCAGTAGAACCCCGAGCGCCAGCGCGTCGTGAGCTTGCGGGTCCCCTCCGGCGCGAGCACGACGATGATCCGCTCGCTCCGCTGCACCAGCTCCACTGTCTGCGTGACGACATCGCTCTTGGCAGTGCGATCGACCGGAGAGCCGCCGAGCCAGCGCATCAGGATGCCGAGTGGGAACTTGAAGAGCGAGTCCTTGGCGAGGAAGGCACCGCGCAGGCCGAGCGCATACATCGCCATCACGCCCACGCCGAAGTCCCAGTTGGAGGTGTGCGGCGCGACGATCAGCACGCACTTCCGCACGTCGGGGAAGTCCTCGCCGTCGAAGCGCCAGCCGGTGAGCCGGAGCATCGTGAGCGCGATGCCGCGCGTGAGGAAGTTCCCCCGCGTGGGCACGTTCGCGGTGAGGATCGGCACGCGCAGGGCGCCACCGCGTCGTGCCGGGCCGGTCTCGGGCATAGCGTGGGAACGTAGAGGGCCGTTGGCGCGGGTCAAGAGCGGCCCTAGCTTCCGATCACCATGTCCAGTCCCGTGAACACCGCCTCCCGATCCATCGCGCGCCTACTTGCCGTCACGGCGCTCGCCCTTCCGGCATCACTCCTCGGAGCACAGGCCGCGACGGCCCCGGCCGCGACGAACGCGTCCGCGACGACGCCGGCCGAGGCGCGCCGGTTGCTCTCGCTCATCGCCGACGACTCGCTGCAGGGGCGGTTCACCGGCTCCGCGGGCGCGATGGCGGCGGCCCGGATCATCGCTGCGGAGATGCGGCGCGCTGGCCTCGAGCCCGCGGGCGACAGCGCGTTCTTCCAGCGCGTCCCCATCTACGCCGCCGCTTCGACTCGGCCGGGCGGGCGCGAGGTGCCGCGCCTCGCCGAGAGCTTCGCGGCGCTCGACACCTTTCCCGCAGCGCAGCGTCGGCGCGCGGTGAACGTCGTCGGGATCCTCCGCGGCAGCGATCCGGTGATGCGCGACGAGTTCGTGATCGTCGGCGCCCACTATGACCACGTGGGCGCGAACGGCGGCGCGGCCGTCGCTGGCGACAGCATCTTCAACGGCGCGGACGACGACGCCTCCGGCGTGGTCGCGATGCTCGAGACCGCCCGGCAGCTCGCGGCGGGAGGCGCCCCGAAGCGCTCGGTCCTCTTCGTCGCGTTCGTCGGCGAGGAGAACGGGATGACGGGCACGCGCTGGTACCTGCGCGCTCCGGTGCGTCCGCTGGAGCGTACCGTGGCGGACCTGCAGATCGAGATGATCGGCCGGCCGGATTCGCTCGTGGGCGGGGCGGGGAAGGCCTGGCTCACGGGATACGAGCGCTCCACGCTCGGCGAGATGCTCGCCGCGGCGGGGATCGCCGTGGTCGCGGACCCGCGCCCGGACCAGAACTTCTTCCGCCGCTCGGACAACTTCCCCTTCGCCCAGCAGGGGATCCCGGCGCACACCGTCTCGAGCTTCGGCGGTCACGCCGACTACCATCGGGTGAGCGACGAGGTCGGGACGATCGACTTCGCGCACTTCGCCGCGGTGATCAATGCGACGGCGCGCGCGGCGCGCGTGGCGGCGGACGGGCCGAAGCCCGAGTGGAAGCCCGGCGGACGGCCGTAGCTCGCCCCCGGGCGCCCGTGCCGTAGATTGAAGGCACCATGATGGCGCTCTATCTCTTCTCCGTGCTGCTCGGCGGCGGCCTCCTCGCCTTCTCCCTCTTCGCGGGGGACGCGGATGCCGACGTCGGCCTGGACGTCGGGGACGGCGGGGGTGATGCCCTCCGCTGGCTCTCGCTGCGGACGGTCACCTACTTCCTCTTCGTCTTCGGCGGGGTCGGTGCCGCGCTGACCGCCACCTGGCATGGCATCACCGCACCATTGGTCGCCCTCCTTGCTGCCGGCGCCGGCGTCGGGGTCGCCAGCGTGGTCTCGGCGCTCTTCCGGTACCTGAAGCGCACCGACTCCGGGGACCGGGGAGGCGACGAGCGCATCATCGGGCTGTCGGGCCGCCTCACCGTGCCCTTCGGCGCGAGCGGCACGGGGAAGGTCCTCGTCTCGAGCTCCAGCCGCTCACTCGAGCTCCTGGCGCGCCCGTTCGACAACGAGAAGGGCGACCCCGCGACATGGACCAACGTGATCGTGGTCGAGATGGACCATGGGACCGCACTCGTCGCACCGCTCGAGACCGCGATGCTCGCGGATCCCACCACCTTGAACAACGGCTAGGAGCCACTTTCATGGAAGCACTCATCGGGCCCGCGATCGCCGCCGGTGTCGTCCTCGGCGCACTCCTCGGCGTCGTCCTCACCGTGAAGGCGCTGATCGTCATCGTGCCCCCCAACACGGCGGCCGTCATCACCGGCCGGAACCGGAGCCTCGCGGACGGTCGCGGCGTCGGGTACCGCACCGTGATCGGCGGGCGTACCCTCCGGGTGCCGATCCTCGAATCCGTGGCGTGGATGCCCCTTTCCACCATCCCGATCGAGCTCAACGTGACGAACGCCTTCTCCAAGGGTGGCATCCCGCTCTCGGTGCAGGCGGTGGGGAACATCAAGGTCGCGTCCGAGCCGGAGACGACCTTCAACAACGGTGTCGAGCGCCTGCTCGGCAAGACCGTGGACGACATCGAGGCGCTGGCGAAGGAGACGCTCTCCGCCAACCTCCGCGGCGTGCTCGCGAGCATGACGCCGGAGGAGGTGAACGAGGACCGGCTCAAGTTCGCGGCGCAGCTCCTCGAGGAGGCCGACCAGGACCTGCAGAAGCTCGGGCTCCAGCTCGACACGCTCAAGATCCAGAACGTGACCGACGAGGTGGGCTACCTCGCCGCCGTCGGCCGCGCGAAGACGGCGCAGGTGCTCAAGGGTGCGCAGATCGCCGAGGCGGACAACCAGGCGGAGACCCACCAGCGGCAGGCCGAGGCGATGCGGGTGGCCGAAGTGGCCAAGGCCGAGGCGGAGATCGCGGTGGCGACGGCGCGCAACGAGCTGCGCGTGAAGCAGGCGCAGCTCAACCAGCAGGCGGAGACCACGGAGAAGGTGGCGAAGGTGCAGGCGCAGCGTGCGGAGGTGGAGGCGCAGCAGGAGCTCGAGCAGCAGCGCGTCGAACTGCAGAAGCGCCGCCTCCTCGCCGACGTGGTGGAGCCGGCGGAGGCGCAGCGGAAGGCGGCCGAGCTGCAGGCGCGCGCCGAGGCGGCGCCGATCCTCGAGAACGGCAAGGCGCAGGTCGAGGTGCTCAAGCTGCTCTACGGCCAGATCAACAACGCCGGCGAGCAGGGGTTCGCCGTGTTCATGGCGGAGAAGCTCCCGCTCCTGCTCGGCACCGCGGTGGAGGCGGTGAAGGGGATCGAGATCGACCGCCTGGTGGTGATGGATGGCGGCGCAGGGGATGGCGTGGGGAACGCCGCCAACCAGCGCGTGAACGCCGCCTACAAGACGCTCGAAGGACTCGGTTCCGCGTTCGGGATCGACGTGCAGCAAGTGCTGCAGCAGGCGGCGAAGCGCGTGGGGACCCCGCCCGCCTCGGTGCCGGTCGCGCGGGCGCCGGAGCCGCCGGCGAAGGGGTAGTCCGCGAGAAGTCGGAATCCCGCTTCCACAGTCCGGAGGTTCGAGTGCGTCGTGCGTCGTTGATCCTGGTTGCCGTGTGCGCCCTCGCGTGCGCGAGCGCCTGCACGACCACCGTGCCGGAGCGCGATGCCCTTGGCCCCTGGAGCCTGGTGGAGGTGCGACCCGACACCACGGACGGCATCCGCGTCCTGGTCCTCCACGACATGGAGGGGCTCGCGGGACAATCGGATCCGCAGTCGTTCGAGTTCGGATCGCCGCAGTACGCGGGCGGACAGGAGCTGCTCGCGGCCGACGTGAACGCGGTGATCGCGGGCCTCTTCGCGGGCGGTGCCGCCGAGGTGCACGTGGTGGACGGGCACGGGAGCGGGAACCCCGACCCGGATGTCCGCGCCGACCTCCTCGACCCGCGCGCCACGCAGGTGCTGCGCGACTCCTCGTTCGATACCTACTTCGACCTCGTGGCGCCGGGCGCGTACGACGCCGTGGCCGTGGTGGGGATGCACGCGAAGACGGGGAGCGGCGGTTTCGCCTCGCACACCTTCACGCTGGGCATCGGCTTCGCCATCGATGGGCAACTGATCACGGAGACCGAGCTCGTCGGCCTCTCGTGGGGGCGGGTGGATGTGCCCGTGATCTTCGGCTCCGGCGACGACCGCCTCGCGGCAGACCTCGCGACGATGCCCTGGATCGAGTTCGTGACCGTGAAGCGCGCCGTGGGTGCGGACAGTGCGGTGCCGCATCCCGTGGCCGAGGCGCGCGCCGACCTGACGTCCGGCGCACAGCGCGCGGTGGAGAATCTCCGCGCCGGTCGCGCGCGGGCGATGCGACCGCCGGCGCCGCTTCGCGTTGGCGTGAAGGCGGTGCCGCCCGCCAACCTTGCGCCGCTCGAGGGCCTTCCCGGTCTCACCTGGGCCGACAGCACCGCCACCTATGAGGTGGACTCGCTGCGCCCCGGGTATGACGTGCTCGTGGCCCTCGTGCGCAATGCGACCCGCGGCTACGCCTCGCAGCTGCAGCGTGCGGTGCGCGAGCAGCGGAATGGTGCGGCGATCCTGGAGCAATTCGACCGGAACCTGATGCGGACTTGGTTCGACTATGAGTCGGGGCGGTGGGCGGCGCCGGCCGGGAACGCGAACGCGCCCGCCGATCCGGGGCGGAAGTTCCACGGTTATCGATAGCGGGACGCCAGCGGAACCCAACGGGACGCTCGCTCGTAGGGGGCCATCGGTCGCGGCACGCGTGATGATGGCGGCCGCGCTCGGGAACTTCTCCACGGAGCGTGCGCATGGACCGAGTGACCTTCGCGACGGCGTCGGGGATGGCGCTGGTCGCCCTCACCTTCCACTTCGCGGCGGGGCTGGCGAGCATCGGCGCGGGGGTGATCGCGCTCGCCGCGCGGAAGGGCGGCGCGCTCCACAGGCGGAGCGGGATGGTCTTCACGATCGGGATGCTCGTCCTTGGCCTGACCGCCGCCGGGATCGGCGCGTATGAAGGGGCGCCGGGGCAGGTGATCGCGGGCCTCTTCGCGGTCTACTTCGTCTTCACGGCGATGACGACGGTGAAGCCCCTCCCCGGACTCGGCCCGCGGCTCGACACGGCGCTGATGCTCGTCGCCTTCGCCCTGGCCGCGCTGATGCTCCGAGCGGCGCTCCTCGAGTGGCTCGACCCGGGGGTGCCGGTGGTAGGCCGGCCGCGCGTCGGACCGCCACTCATCGGCGGGCTGATCCTCCTCCTCGCCGCGGTCGGCGACCTGCGGGTCGCGCGCACGGGTGGCGGGGCGGCGATGCGCGGCCCGCGTCGGCTCGCGCGGCACCTCTGGCGGATGTGCTTCGGGCTCTTCATCGCGACGGGGTCGTTCTTTCTCGGGCAGATGGCGTTCGTTCCCGACTCGGTGCGGGTGCTGCCGGTGCTGCTGGTGCTCGCGTTCGCGCCGCTGGCGTTACTCGCTTATTGGATGTGGCGGGTGCGCGTGCGGGCGAGCCTGAAGGGGATCGTCATGGGGTCCGCGGCGTCGCCCTGATCTCCCCTACGGGGCAACGGGTACATCGTCACCGCCGCGACCCGTCGTCCGTCGCGGTCGAACGCCGTCCACACGATCAGCGCGCCCCACCCTCCGATTCCCAGTCGCTCGAACTCTCCCCCCAGCTCTTCGCGAACGGCGCCAGGATCCGCCAACTGAAGAGCCCGAGGATGACCAGCACCACGCCCACTCCCGCGAAGATCGCCTCCCACCGCGGTTCCCCCGCCGGCGTGCGAAGCGTCTCCACGAGCACGCCGCCGACCAGCGGCCCGGCGAGGAAGCCGAAGCTCCCCGCCACCTGGAAGGTGCCGAAGAGCCCTTCCCCCGCGCCGTGGCGCGAGAACTCGCTCACCAGCACGAGGCTCGGCGCGAACATCAGTGCGCTCAGCACGCCCGAGAGCACCATCGCGGCCGGAAGCCAAGTGAAGGGCACGACGCCGTAGCTCGCGTAGACCAGCCCGAAGAGGATGTTCGCGGTGATGATCGGCGCGAACCACCCTACGCGGTCGGTGAGCTTCCCGGCGGGCCAGCAGAGGAGCGCGAAGGGGAGCAGGAAGAGCGACATCAGCATCCCGCGCGCCGCCGCGTTCACCCCGTGCACTTCCGTGAGGAAGAGCGTGAAGGTCGAGACGAAGACGCCGATCAGGAAGCGGTCGGTGAATCCGTACGCGAGGGGCATCCACGCCGCGAGGTTGCGGCGGTCCCAGTGGTAGCGACGGTGCGCCGAAGGGATCGGCGAGGCGTCGGGGGGAGTGCGCACGAACGCTGCGGCCGCCGCCGCGACCACGAGCAGGACGGCACCCACGCTATAGACGAGGAGCGGGTCCCGGTCCACGAGCACGCCGCCCAGCGGCGCGCCTACGCCCACGCCGACCATCAGCGCCGACGCGGCGATCCCGAGCGAGGCCCCACGGCGCCGCCCGCCCGCCCGGTTGGCGGCGATCATCAGGAGCGTCACCGCGGGGAGGTGCGCGATCCCGTCCACGGCGCGCCAGGCGAAGAGCACCTCAAGCGACCCGGCGGCGCGCATCCCGGCGAACGAGAGGGCGTCGAGGAGGAGGAGGCCGACCAGCCAGGCGCGCGTGTTCTCGTTGCGGCGGTGGAGCCGGATGACGAACGGCACGGCGACGATGCCGGCGAGCTGATTGAGCGCGACGAAGAGGTGCGCCTGGAAGCGCGTCCCGCCGTGCATGTCGACCACGAGCTCGGTGAGCCCGGGGACGAGCAGCGTGATCGGGACGAGGGTCAGGAAGGTCGCGGCCGCGATCGCGCGCAACGCCGGGCGGTTCATCTCATGCACAGCCGCGAAATCTAACCCGTCGAGCCCACGAGTTCCGGCGCGGGTTCAGCGCGGAACGCGCCGGAGCCGCCGGATGGCCAGGATCCCCAGCGCGGGCCCGATCGCCAGCATCGCGAACGCCCCTTCCCACCCGAGCCGCGCCACCACGGGCGGGACGGCCTGGATGGTGAGTGTCGTGAGCAGGAACCCGAGCGAGACCTGCACGGTGAGCGCCGTGCCCACGGCGTGCGCCGGCACCGACTCCGTCACGAGCACGGAGAACTGCGCCGAGTCGGCGATCACGAAGAACCCCCAGGCGAGCGCGACCGGTGCGAGCAGCCACGGGGAACGGCCGAAGAGGAGCCCGATGGCGAGCGCGCACGCGCCGCTCGCCGCCATCGCGATGATCACCAGCCGCTCGCGCCCGATGCGGTCGCTCACCACGCCGCCCCAGAGGCAGCCGAGCCCGCCGACGGCGATGGTCCCGAAGCTGAGCAGTCCGACCCAGGGACGCGCGACCTCGGATGCACCGCCACTGGCGAGCGCACTCGCGGCCACGAACGCGGGGATCCAGGTCCAGTAGGAATAGAGTTCCGCCATGTGGCCCAGGTACCCGCCGGTGGCGAGCCGCCAGCGGCGCGAGCCGAACACCTCGCCCACGAGTCCCCACGAGAACGGACGGGATGGGAAGGCGAAGGGACCGTCACGCCAGAGGACCGTGACCAGCAGCGCGGCCAGCAGGGCGAGTCCGGAAGTGGAGAGCACGATGTCCGCGAGGGTCGCGCCGGGCACGAGACGCCAGAGATAGGGACTCGCCTTCCCTACGGTGAGCGCACCCACCACGGTGCCCACGGCCACTCCTCGCCGCGCGCGGAACCAGGTGGCCGCCATCTTCATGGCCGGTGGATACACCCCGGCGAGGAATGCCCCCGCGAGCGCACGACTCGCGAGCGCGACCGGATAGCTCTCCGCCAGCAGCAGGCCAGCGTTCGCGGCGGCGCCACAGGCCGCCGCCACCGCGAAGAGCCGGCGCGCGGGGACGATGTCCGCCAGGTTGAGCACCGCCGAGAGCGCGGTGCCGACCACGAAGCCGAGCTGCACGGCGGTGGAGAGCCCGCCCACCTGCGCGTCGGAGAGCGCCCACCGTGCCTGCAGCTCCGGGGCGGCGGCGCTGCCGCTGAACCAGAGCGCCATCCCGAGGAGCTCGGCCAGGGAGAGGAGGGCGAGCATCGTCCAGGCGCGACCGCTGTCGCCCGGCTCCAGTCGTGCGCCTCGGCCAGCGGCCTGGGGGGGTGCGGGAGGCGCTCCGAATAGCGCGTCGGCAGTTGCCATCGCGCAAAGTTACGCGCGGGCCGCGGCGGGGCTACACTTCAGGATCGCCCGGCGCATGACGCCCCGGGATCCACCGGAGATGCCATCGATGAACCGTCGCCTTCCCGCCGCGATCGCGGCCCTCGCGTTGATCAGCTCGGCGTGCGCGACCACATCCGCCACCACCACGACCGTCTCGGGAACCCCGGTGCTGCAGCCGGCGCCCGCCCCCGCGCCCGCGTTCAGCCCGGCGGGCAAGTGGTCGCTGGGCCTCGTGGCGCAGGGGCAGGCGATGGAGGTGGTGATGGAACTCTCCAAGCTCCCCGACGGCACCTGGACCGGCACGCTCTCGAGCGCCGCCTTCCCGCCGATCCCGATCTCCAAGGCCACGCTCACCGACAAGAAGCTGATGATGACCTTCCCGGTCCCCACCGGGGACTCGGGCGCGATGACCCTGAACTTCAACGGGGACCTGGTCGAGGGCGAGTGGAGCATGCCCGGCGACGGGTCGAAGGTGAGCGGCAAGAAGATGTAGCGGTCCGCGCGCCGGGCTCGCGCGCCACCGGCCGGCGTGGGCTAGTTGCCCGCGCCGGCCGCGTCGTTGAGGGGCTGGAGCTCCTCGCCGGGATTGATGAAGAGGTCCTTCTCGATCTCGTGCTGCGTGTCGTGCAGCTCCCGGTAGCGACCGTTGAGCGCCATCAGCTCGCGGTGCCGGCCGCGCTCGACGATCTCCCCGTCCTCGAGCACGAGGATCTGGTCCGCGCTCCGGATGGTCGAGAGCCGGTGCGCGATCACGAAGGTCGTCCGTCCCGACCGCAGCGAGCGCAGCGCCTCGCGGATCTCCCGCTCGCTCTCGCTGTCGAGGCTCGAGGTGGCCTCGTCGAGCAGGAGGATCTGCGGGTCGGCGAGGATCGCCCGCGCGATCGCCACGCGCTGCCGCTGCCCCCCCGAGAGCTTCACCCCCCGCTCCCCGACGATCGTGTCGTACCCGTCGGGGAACCCCGCCACGAACTCCTCGCAGTTGGCGATCCGCGCCGCTTCTCGCACCTCTTCCGCAGTCGCGCCCGGCTTGGAGAACGCGATGTTCTCGGCGATCGTGCCGTCGAAGAGGAAGTTGTCCTGCAGCACCACGCCCAGCGTCGAGCGGTAGTCGCGGAGCCGGAGCGTCGCGAGGTCCTGCCCGCCGATCAGCACGCGCCCGCGGTTGGGGCGATTGAACGCGAGGATGAGCGAGATCAGCGTGCTCTTGCCGGAGCCGCTGGAACCGACGAGGGCCGTGGTGGTCCCGGCCGGCGCGGTGAAGGTGATGTCCTTGAGCACCGGGATCCCCTCGCGGTACTCGAACCAGACGTGCTCGAACGCCACGTCCCCGTCCGGCCGCGTGAGCCGGTCGCGCGCGAGGTCGTCCTGGTCCTCGGTGGGCGTCTCGAAGATCTCGCGGATCCGGTCGAGCCCCGCGAACGCCTCGGTGATCTGAGTGCCGATCGAGGCCATCTGCACCACCGGGAAGGCGACGATACCGACGAAGAAGATGTAGGAGACAAGGTCCCCCATCGTCATCGAGCCGGCAGCGACCGCGCGCCCGCCCACCGTGAGGATCAGCACGCCGACGGCGCCGATGATCACGGTGGAGACCGCCCCGATCGCGCTCGTCCCCGTGATGGTCGAGGCGATGTTGCGGAAGAGCCGGTGCGCGCCGTGCGTGAAGACGATCTCCTCGCGCTTCTCCGCCGTGTACACCTTCACCACCCGCACGCCCCCCATCGCCTGCCCCAGCCGCCCCGAGACCTCGGCCTGGATCTTCGAGCGCTCGCGGAACACCGGGCGCAGCTTGGCGAAGGCGTACGCCATCACTCCGCCGAAGATCGCGAGGAATCCGAGGGTGCAGGCGGTCAGGAACCAGTTCAGCCAGAAGAGGTACGCGAGTGCGATGCTCGCGGTCACCAGGCCCCCGACGAGCTGGATGATCCCCGTGCCGATCAGGTTGCGGATCCCCTCGGCGTCGGTCATCACGCGGGTGATCAGGATGCCGCTCTGGGTCGCGTCGAAGAAGGTGACCGGGAGGCGGAGGATGTGCGCCTGCACGCGCCGGCGGAGCTCGGTGATGGCGCGCTGGGCGGCGACGGAGATCACCTGCGAGAGCGCGAAGGAGCTCGAGGCCTGCAGCAGCGTCGCGACGCCGGCCGCGACCGCGATCGGCATGAGCAGCTCGAGGCGCCCCTTCGTGAGCACCTCGTCGATGATCCACTTCACGCTCCCCGGCAGGACGAGCCCGGCCAGGCGGTTGACCATCATCAGCACGAGTCCCGCCCCCAGGGCGGTCCGGTGCTGCCGCATGAGCTTGCGGGTCTCCGCCCACGCGGCCCGGTAGTTCGTCTTCCGCTTCTCCGCCTTCACCGGCTGCGCCGCGGCGGTCACGCGGGGCCCCCGCGCTCAAGCAGCATCGCCGCCGGGTCGTCGCTGATGATGCCGTTCACCCCGCGCGCCCAGAGCCGCCGGGCGACCTCACGGTCATTCACGGTCCAGACGTGCACGGTGCGGCCATGCGCGCGCATCACGCGGGCGAACTGCCGGACCGGGATCGGGAGGCCACGATGGGTGCGGGGGATGCACATGGAGTCGTAGGGGAGGTCGCGCGGCGTCGCGCCGAGGAGTGCCGGAAGGTACAACCGTGCGAGGGCGTTCGGTGCCCCGCAGACCGGGACGCCGGCGCGCGCGAACGGGAGGAGCGCCTCGTCGATGAAGCTGCCGATGAGCACGTGGCCGAGTGCGCCGGCGCGCTCCAGCACGGCGAGCGCGGGCACGGCGACCTCCACGGTCTTCATCTCGATCACCATCGGATGCCCCGGGTGCTGTGCCAGCACCTGCTCCAGCGTGGGCACGCCGATGCCGCGCCCGCGGTAGGGGAAGGTGCGGCCGCCGTCCGCCGTGAACCGTGCGCCGGCGTCCACGCGGGCGAGCTCCGCTGCGGTGCGTACGCGCACCTCGCCCGAGGCGTCGGTGGTGCGTTCGAGCGTGGGGTCGTGCAGCACGACGGGCACGCCGTCGCGAGCGCGGTGCAGGTCGAATTCGATGGCCTCGGCGCCGCAGGCGACGGCCTGCGCGAGCGACTCGAGGGTGTTCTCGGGCGCATGGGCGCGGTTGCCACGGTGCCCGATCACCGGGCGCTTCGTCGGGTCCAGGAGCACGAGCACCCGTGGAGTATAAACGAAGCGGGGTGGGCCGAGTGGCCCACCCCGCTCCGTTCACCCCCGCCGGGGGGGGCCTGCCTGGCCTGCTAGAAGGTGTACTGCAGGCGCGAGCTGATGAAGCGCCCCATCACCGGCACGCCGATGAAGGTGGCCTTGTAGTTGTTGAAGACGTTCTGCGCGTTGAGCGAGAAGCGGACGTTCGACGCGAACGGCAGGCGGTACGAGATGCCCGCATCCACCAGCGCCGCGGTCTCGACACGGTCGTACCGGATCGGCGTGCCGACGTTGTAGCTGTTGTAGACGCCCGAGTTGACGTCGAACGCGTCGGTGTACCGGCCGCGGACCTCGCCGCTCAGGCCCCGCCCCTCGTTCGCGTAGTGGAATGTGATGGTGCCGCGGTGCTTCGGCGTGTTGGCCGCGAGGGGGTTGGCCGCGGTGGCCCCGGGCGCCTTGGTGAAGACGTTCTTGCTGAGGTTCGAGTAGGTCGCCTCGATGGTCCACGAGTCGGTCAGCAGGTAGTCCAGCGCGACGTCCACGCCGCGGACGTCCACTTGGCCGGTCGAGTTCTGGTACGTGAAGACCAGGTAGGTCTTGTCGTAGTTGGGGTTGTTGAAGTTCAGCATGCCGCCGGGGAGCTGCGCCAGCTGCGTGACCCAGCCCGTGATGACGGCGCTGATCGCCGGCGCGGGCACGCCGTTCGAGGCGAGGACCGGACCCATCGTGCTGCCCAGGTAGGCACCGAGCGTCGCGGGGTCGAGGAAGACGGCGTCATCGCCGTTCACGACCTGCGTGGTGGGATCGGCCGGGCGGATCTGGTACCAGTAGTCCACCGCGATGCGGAGCTTGTTCGCGAGCACGCCCTTGTAGCCGAGCTCGAAGGTGTTGGAGAAGTTGGCGCCGAGGGGCGAGAGATCCACCGGGTTCGTCCAGGGGACGATCGGCGTGCCCGGCGCGAGCAGGTTTCGGAGCACGCCCGCCACCTGCGCGTTGGTGGGTGCGAGCCCCACGAGTCCGGCGCGGATCGCGTCGCGCTGCGCGTTCGAGAGGCCGAACGCGGCCTGCGTCGCCGTGGCGAGCGCCAGGCCGTTCACCGCCATCACGCCCGGCACGAGATTGGCGCCCGTCGCAGGCACCGGGTTCGGGCCGGCCAGCGGCGAGCGCATGCAGAGGCCGCCATTGATGGCCGGGTCGCAGCTGCGGTCGTAGCGCCACCCTTCCTTCGGCGGGTTGCCGAAGATCTGCACGTCCACGTTCCCGAGCGCCGGTCCGAGGTTCTGGCGGACGCCTGCCCACTGGTCGAGGAAGAACGAGAACGAGGCCGGGGAGTTGAAGGCCCGGTTGTACGTGAGGCGGAAGTTCTGCGTCGGCGTGGCCTTGAAGAGGAACGCGGCGCGCGGGGAGAACTGGCTCCCCTCGATCCGCGAGTTCCTGTCGCCGCGCACGGCGCCGAGGAAGTCCACTTTCTCCGAGATCGGGTGCGTGATCTGCAGGTAGCCACCCATCTCGTTGATCTTGTCGTCGTTCTCGTTCCGCCCCATGATCGTGCCTTCGGTCTGCGGCGTCGTGGCGATGTAGTCGACGCCGGCCGTGAACTTCGTGTCGCCGAGGCTGAAGCCCTGCTGCGCCTGGCCCACGAGCACCGTGGAGTTGTCCACCACGGGGAGGCCCGAGCGGAGGTAGAAGCTGCCCGCGTCGTCGGTCGGCGTGCTGTTGCCCGAGTTCGACGAGTTGTAGAACACCTGCGCGAAGAACTTCTTGTGCCGGAAGCGCTGCTGGAGGTTGGTATAGCTCCAGTTCTTCACCTGGGCGCCGCCGAAGGTGGTCGTGATCTCGACCCCGCTGCCGAAGAGCGAGTAGCCGAGGGTCGAGATCAACTCGGTGTCCTCGTTCGGGCGGTAGTCGAGGCGTGCCTCGCCCGAGTACTTCTCGAGGTCGTGGTCACGGAACTTGAGCTGGCCCTGCCGCGACGCCGGGATGCGGGCGTCGGTCGACGACCAGCGCGCGTACGCCGCACGCTCCGCCGGGGTGGCGGACGCGCCGAGCTGCGCCTCGTTCGGGTCGGTGTACTCCCAGTCCTTGGCCGTGAAGT
>CAZHAG010000006.1:43975-53624 GCA_964529705.1 uncultured Gemmatimonas sp.
GCGCCGAGCTGCGCCTCGTTCGGGTCGGTGTACTCCCAGTCCTTGGCCGTGAAGTACTCGCCCGAGAGCTTGTAGCCGAACTTGTTGTCGCCGAAGGTGCCCGCGTTGCGTCCCGCGACGCGGAGCATGGAGCGCGAGCCGCCGTCGAGCGTGAGCGTCGTGCCCTGCGACTGGAAGGGCGACTTGGTGATCACGTGCAGCACGCCGGCGCCCGAGTTCGGGCCGTAGAGCGCCGAGGCGGGCCCCTGCAGGAGCTCGATCCGGTCGATGTCCTCGCCCGTGCCCGTGAAGAGCGCCGGCACGTTGACGCGGAGCGACGGGACCCCGGCGAACCGGTAGTCCTGCATCATCAGCATCGACGTCGAGAACGCGTTGTTGAAGCCGCGCGAGACGATGTTCGACTGCACCAGGCCGCCCTGCGAGATCGAGAGCCCGGGCTGCCCCTTGATGTGGTCGGTGACCGTCAGCGCCGGCCGCTCCGCGATCCGCTCCGCGGTGACCACCGAGATCGCGTTCGGCGAGTCGAGGATCTTCTCCGGCTCCGCGCCGCGCGTGGCCGTCGTGACCACCTGGTTCAGCTGCGCCGCCAGCTCGGAGAGCTGGACGTTCACCGTCGTGGTCGCGCCGGCGGTGACCGTCACGCCCTCGATGCGCCGGACCACGAAGCCGATGCGCGTCACGACCACGGCGTAGGTGCCCGCCGGGATGTTCGCGATGCGGAAGGTGCCGTCGTCGCCGCTCTGCCCTGCGCCGACACGAGTGGCGCCCTGCACCACGGAGACCTGTGCCGCCGCGACGGCGTTCCCAGACTCGGTCTGGGTCACGCGGCCGGTGACGGTCCCGGATTGGGCGTCGGCGGTACCTGCGGCGGCGACAAGGCCGATGACCGCGAGCACCGTGCTGACGAGTCGGATTCGCATACTAATGACACCTCGAGGAGCTGGTGTGGAATGGGCGACCGGATGCGGCAACCCAGCCCGACGGGTGTGACCATGGTCACACGCCCACCGGGGACGCGCTTAAGTTCCGCCCCCAAGCCGCCGACGTCAATACGCCCGGCGCGGGATCTTCCGGGCGCGCAGGCGCGCGACCCGGGTGTCAGCGGACCCCGACGACCTTGTGCGTCTGCACGGAGAGGCGCCAGCGGGGATGCGCCAGGCAGTAGGCGACCGCCGCCGCCGTGTTCTCGGCCAGCCGCGCCCCGTCCATCGGCTGCAGCATCCAATGCCGGAAGTCGAGCCCCGCGAAGCGCTCGGGAAGCGCCAGTGGCTGCGGGTAGACCAGCTTGAGTTCGTCCCCGCCGGTCACCACCACCGGCGCCGCGGCCTTGGGGCTCACGCAGACCCAGTCGAGCCCGCGCGGGAGGGGCTGCGTCCCGTTGGTCTCCACGGCCACCTCGAAGCCCCTCGCGTGCAGGGCATCGATCGCCGCCTCGTCGAGCTGCAGCAGGGGTTCCCCCCCCGTGCAGACCACGAACCGTCGCCCTTCCCCGGATGTCGGCCACCGCGCCGCCACCGCCTCGGCCAGCGCCTCGGCGGTCGCGAACTTCCCGCCGTCCGGCCCGATCCCGACGAAATCGGTGTCGCAGAAGTCGCAGACGGCGCTCGCCCGGTCCTCCTCGCGCCCGGTCCACAGGTTGCACCCCGCGAAACGGCAGAACACGGCCGGACGTCCGGCGTGGACGCCCTCGCCCTGCAGCGTGTAGAAGATCTCCTTGACGGCGTACACGGGACGGGAGGAAAGAGGGGCGATCGGAGGGGCCTGCGCCTCCGGAATCTACGCCGCCCGGGTCAGGTGCCGGCGGCTTCCTCGAATCCGCGGCGACGGATGAGGCAGGAGTCGCAGTGCCCGCAGGGGGTCCCGTCCGCCGCGGGATCGTAGCACGAGAGCGTGGCGTCGTAGTCCACCCCCAGCAAGAGCCCGGTCCGGATGATCTCCGCCTTGCTCAGCGCGATGAGGGGCGTCAGCACCCGCGTGCGCATCGTCCCCTCGACGCCCGCGCGCGTGGCGAGGTTCGCCATCCGCTCGAACGCGGCGATGTACTCCGGGCGGCAGTCGGGATAGCCGCTGTAGTCGAGCGCGTTCACGCCGATCAGGATGTCGGACGCGCCCACGGTCTCCGCCCAGGCCAGCGCGAACGACAGGAAGATCGTGTTCCGCGCCGGCACATAGGTGATCGGGATGCCCCCGTCGGTGGGCGAGCGGTCCTTCGGCACCGCGACGTCGGCGGTGAGGGCCGATCCCCCGAAGAGGCGCAGGTCGATGTCCGCCACGACGTGCTTCGCCACGCGCCAGGAGGCAGCGAGCGCGCGCGCCCGCTCGATCTCGAGACCGTGGCGCTGGCCGTAGCGGAAGGTGAGCGCGTGCACGGCGTATCCCGCGCCGGTGGCGAGCGCGAGGACGGTCGCCGAGTCGAGACCGCCGCTGAGCAGCACCACGCCCGGCGTGCCGCGCGGGACATCGGCCAGCGTCGCCATGCCGCCCCCGCCCGCGACCGGTCCCGGCGTCCCGCTCATTCCGTGCGGAGGCCGGCGACGATCTCCTTGAGCCGCACCGACCCCTGGAGGAGTGCGGTCGCCGCGCTCGACATCTCCTCGCACGCTGCGCTCTGCTCCTCGGTGGATGCCCCGACCTCCTGGGCCGCCGCCGCGTGGCTCTCGGCCGTGCGCGCGGCCTGCGAGATCCCCGCCGCCGCCGCGTTCACGGCGGTCACGTTCAAGTCGGCCGCCTCCCCGAGTCCCATGGCGGCGGTCCGGGTCTGCGCGGCCGAGCGGCCGATGGCCTCGAGCGCGCCGTCGATCCCGGCCGAGACGGTCTCGATCTCCGCCACGCGGGAGGCGCCGGTCTCCATCGCCGACGTGGTGGAGCCCACGCGGCGCGTCACGACCGCGGTGAGCTGCACCACGTCGTCCGCCGCCTGCTGTGCCTGGTCGGCGAGCTTGCGCACCTCGTCGGCGACGACCGCGAACCCGCGTCCCGCGGCACCCGCGCGCGCCGCCTCGATCGCCGCGTTCAGCGAGAGGAGGTTGGTCTGCTCGGCGATGCGGCTCACGATCCCCACGAAGCGGTTGATGCTCTCCGCCGTGGCGTTCAGCTCGCGCACTTCGGCGGCCGCGCGATCCACGGATTTCCGGATCTCGATCAGCAACGCCCGCGCGCGCGCGATCTCGGCGCGCTTCTCGCGCGCCTGCCGCTCGATCTCGGCCGAGAGGTCCACCACCTCCTCCGCCCCCGCGCGCACCTCGTGCGCCCGCTCCCGCACCGTCTGGAGCGACTGGTCCGCGTCACGCAGCGTCGAGACCTGCGACTCCGCGCCCTCGGTCACGTCGGACATCGCGGTGGCCGTCTGCGCGGCCGCCATGGAGATCTGCTCCGCCGCAGAGGTCAACTGGTGCGCCGAGGTCGCGACCTCCTCGGAGGTGCTGCTCGCCACGCCTGCCACGCGCGACAGGGAACTCGCGGTGCCATTCATCGCGTCCGCCAGTTCGCGGAACTCGCCCGGAAGCTCGGAGTCGGTGCGCACGGTGAGCCGCCCCTGGCTGAGCGCGCGCGCATGCGCGACGAGGAGGCGGAGCGGCGCGTCGATCGACCGCAGGGTGCTGATGAAGGTCGCGATGCCCAGCAGGATCGCGCCGACGATCACCGCGAGCAGGAATCGCTGCCGCTGGCCCGCGGTCTCCTGGAGGTCCTGGATCCGGCCGTCCACCTGCCGGCTTCGCATCTCGCCGAGGCGCGCGACGTCTCTCGTGAGGTCGGCCTCGAGCGCGCGGACCGCGTCGGCGGCGGCCAGGGCGTCCGCCGTGCGGCCGAGGTCGCGCAGGAGGTGCGCCTGCGCGAGTCCGATCTCGATCGTGGAGAGCCGGTCGTCGATGCCGGCGATCAGTCCGAGCTCGGTCGAGGTCAGGCCCTCGCTCTTGTTCAGCTCACGGATCGCGCCGTGCGCCTCCCATCCGGCGCTCCGGAAGAGCTCGCGGTCCTGCGGTGCCCCGCGGTCCACGTAGCGTGCCGCCGCACCGAGTTCCTGCGCCACGCTCGTGGTGAGCGACGCGGTGAGCGCGGTCTCCTGCCGCACCGAGGTGAGCGCGGTCCCGATCTCGTCGCTGAACGCGCTGATCGCGAGCCGCCCGACCATCCCGGCGACCACGAGCAGGCCGACCAGGAGGAGGAACCCGGCGATGAGGCGGCCGCGGATGGTGGAGAGCGCGAAGATGTTCATCGCGCCGCCTCGGGGATCGTGAGGCGGCCGGCGGCGATCCGCGTCATCGTGAACGACTTGCCGACCGGGTCGCCGTCCGCCTGGAAGGCGATGGCTCCGGTCACGCCGGCGAAGGGCTGCGTCGGCGTGCGGGCGGCGAGCCAATCGCGGAGTGCGCGCCGGTCCGTGCCCACCGCGCGCACGCCGGCGGCCAGCAGCTGCACCGCGTCGTAGGCGAGCGCGGCGTTGCCGTCCGGCTCCGCGCCGAAGCGGGTGCGGAACGCGTCGACGAATCGCTGCGCCTCCGGGCGCGGGTCGAGGGGCGTGAAGGGCGCGCCCACGTACGCGCCCTCGGCCGCGGTCGGGTCCGCCACGACGCCCGTCCAGCCATCGCCGCCGAGGAAGTCCACGCTCAGCTGCTGCCGGCGCGCCTCGCGCATGAGTGCGATGCCCGAGCGTTCCGTGCCGGCGACGAAGACGAGGTCCGGCCGCCGCTGCACGAGCCAGGCCACGTAGAGGTCGGCGCGGGTCGCGTCGGCGTCGAGTGGGTCGAGCGCGACCACCTCGCCCTCGAAGTTCCGCCGGAAGTTGTCCGCGAGGCCCCGGCCGTACGCGTCGTTCTCGTAGAGCACGGCCACCCGGCGCTTCCCGAGCCGCTGGGCGAAGCGCGCGAGGTCCACGCCATTGGCCGAGTCGCTCGAGATCACCCGGAACGCCCACGGGGAGATCCCCGTGAGAGCCGCGGAGGAGGCGGTGGTGGCGACCGCGGCGAGCTGTCCGTCGTAGACCTTGGCCGCCGCCAGCATCGCGCCCGAGGTCACATGCCCCACCACGGCGGCGATGCGCAGGTCGTCCACGAACTCCTGCGCGATGCGCGCCGCGCGCGCCCCGTCCGCCGAGTCGTTGCGGAACTCGATCACGAGCGAGTCGCCGCCGATCCCGCCGGCGGCGTTGATCTCGTCCATGGCGAGGCGCGCGCCGTTCTGGTTGGCGAGCCCGAACCCCTCGTGGAAGGGGCCGGCCATCCCGAAGCGTACCTCGCCGGAGGAGCCGCCGCAGCCCGCCTGCCCGACTGCGAGCAGCAGGGCAAGCACGAACGAGGTGGTCGGTCGGAACCCGCGTGCACGGCGGGACTGCCGGGACGTCACGAGGTCTTCTTCCTCCGCCGGCCCTGCGCGGCCGGCTGCTGCTGGGTGAGGCAATGGATCGTGCCGAGCCCCCAGACGAGGTCCACGGCGTGGATCCCCGTCACCGCGCGGTCCGGGAAGAGCTCGGCCAACGTGTTCAGGGCGATGCGGTCCGCCGGGTCGTTGAAGGTCGGCACCAGCACCACGCCGTTGGCGATGTAGAAGTTGGCATAACTCGCGGGCAACCGCGCCCCGTCCATCACCACCGCACGCGGGAAGGGCAGCGTCACCGTGCGGATCGCCTCCCCCTGAGCATCGGTCGCGCCGCGCAGGCGCTCAAGGTTGTCGAGGGAACGCCGGTGGTTCTCGTCGGCGGGATCCTCCTCGTGCGCGAGCACCACCACCCCCGGCGCGACGAAGCGGGCGATGTCGTCGACATGCCCGTGCGTGTCGTCCCCGATGCACCCCTCGCCCAGCCAGATGGTCTTCGTGATTCCCAGCTCCTCGGCGAAGACGCGCTCGTAGTCGGCGCGTCCGAGTCCCGGGTTCCGCACCTGCACGTCGGAGAGCAGCCACTCCTCGGTGACGAGCATCGTGCCGCGCCCGTCGGTCTCGATCCCGCCCCCCTCGAGCACCACGCGCCCCTTGCCGTCGGCGCGCCGCGGCTCGCGGCGCGGGAGCCCGGCCTCCGCCGCGATGCGCGCACCCAGCTTCCGGTCGTGCGCGAAGTTCTCGTACTTCGCCCAGGCGTTGAAGTCCCAGTTCACGAGCTCCACGCTCCCGTCCGCCAGGTGCACACCCGTGGGCGCGGAGTCGCGCAGCCAGACGCGGTCGGTGGGGCAACGGTGCAGGTGGTACCGCGACTTGCGGACCTCGTGCATCTGCAGGCAGTGCCAGGCCTGCTCCTCGGTGGCCTCGTCGTGGCAGAGGATGTGCACGGGCTCGTGCGCCGCGAGCACGCGGGCGATCTCCGCGTACACCCAAGGGATCGGGCCGAACTTCCCGGGCCAGTCGGGCTCGTGGTGGGGCCAAGCGATCCAGGTCGCGTCGTGGCGTTCCCACTCGGCGGGCCAGCGGCGCGTCACGCCCCGAGCCAGCGGTTCAGGATCGGCGCGTAGGCGTCCACGCGCCGGTCCCGCAGGAAGGGCCAGTTGCGGCGCGTGTACTCGATGAGCGCGGGGTCGCACTTCGCGATCAGCGTCGCCTCGCCGGTCTCGGCCTGAGCGATGTACCGGCCGTACGGGTCCGCGATGAACGAGTGGCCGAAGAACTCGATGCCGTCCGTGCCGGCCTCGGCCTCGAACCCCGTGCGGTTGGGTGCCGCCACGAACACCCCGTTCGCGATCGCGTGCGCGCGCTGCGCGGTGCGCCACGCGTCCACCTGCGCCGCGCCCCACTCCGCCTTCTCCGCCGGGTGCCACCCGATCGCCGTCGGGTAGAAGAGGATGTCGGCGCCCAGCAGCGACGTGATGCGCGCGCCCTCGGGGTACCACTGGTCCCAGCAGATCAGCACGCCGATGGTCGCGTAGCGCGTCTTCCAGACCATGAAGCCCCCGGCCTCCCCGGAGGGGCCGCGCGCGCCCTTCGGTTGCACCGCGCCCCCCGACTCCCCTGGGGCGAAGTAGTACTTCTCCTCGAAGAGCGGGTCGTGCGGGACGTGCATCTTCCGGTAGACGCCCAGCAGCGCACCGTCCGCGTCGACCACGGCGGCACTGTTCCGGTAGACGCCGGGCGCCTGCTTCTCGTAGAGCGGCACCACGAGCACCACCGCGAGCTCCTTCGCGAGCCGCTGCATGCGCTCTGTCGTCGGGCCCGGAACGGGCTCGGCGAGGTCGAAGCGCGACGCGTCGAGCCGCTTGCAGAAATAGGGCGCGTTGAAGAGCTCCTTCAGGCAGATCACCTGCGCGCCCTTCGCGTGCGCGTCGCGGATGCGGCGCTCCGTCTCGGCGAGGGTCTCCTCGGGGGTCGAGGAAACGCCGTCCTGGATGACGGCGACGGTGAATGCGGGACGCGGAGTCATGCGAGCAATCTCATCAGCTCAGCCACGCACCGCCACCACGATGTCCATGACGTTCGTGCCCGTGTCGCGCGCGGGGATCAGCGCCCCGGCCGCGTCGAGCGCGGCGTGGGCGTCACATCGTGCGAGCGAGCGCCGCGGGTGTCCGCCGTGCTCGGCGCACGCGCGCCAGGAGGCCGCGTGCACGAGCGCCCCCGCTGCCGGTGCGGGACCGTCACGGCCATCCGTCCCGGCTGCCAGCAGCCACGTCCCCTGCGCGCCCACGTGGTCGAACACCTCGGCCGCGGCCAGCGCGAGCTGCTGGCAGCGTCCCCCGAGTCCATGGTCGGCTGGGAGGCGCACCGTCGTCTCCCCGCCCCAGATGAGGCAACTCCCCGGCGTGGCACGTGCGAGCGAATGGGCGAGCGTCCGCCCGGCGGCCGTCGCATCCCCCTGGAGCGCGGAGCGCGCGACCAGCACCGGAGAGCGCCCCGTGGCGTGGGCGCGCGCGGCGATCGCCTCGAGCGCGGCCGTGTTGCCGACCACGAAGGGTGTCTCGACGTGCCCGAACACGGCGTCGCCGGGCTTCGGGGTCTCGGGAAGGATCCCCGCGCGCATCGCGCCGAGCGCGGAGGCCACCGAGAGCGGCACCTGCACCGCGACGCCCGCGTCGCGCAGGACGCGCTCCACGTGCCAGGCCTCGATCGCATCCGGGGAGACGGGGCCGGAGCCGATCATCGACGGGTCCTCGTTCGGCACGTCCGCGAGGAGGATCGGGATCACGCGCGCGCACTTGAGCGCGGCGGCGAGCCGCCCCGCGCCCCAGCGGGAGAAGCGCTTGCGGACCGCGTTCATGCGCGTGATCGGCACGCCTGCGCCGAGGAGCAGGGCGTGGAGCGCGGCGAGGTCCTCGGGACGCACGCCGTCCATCGGCGCGCCGACGAGGCTCGAGGTGCCCCCCGAGATGAGGACGAGCACGACGTCGTCGCGGCCGACCCGCTCGGTGAGCGCCGCCAGCCGCTCCGACGCGTGCGCCGATCGGAAGCCGGGGACCGGGTGGTCGCCCGCGACGCGCTCGAGCGGGTCCGTCGCGGAGCCCGCCGCGGAGCCCGTTGCGGGCGCCGACGTCCCGACGACGAGTCCTCCCTCCACGTGCAAGCCGGCCTGCGCGCAATGCGACAAGGCCGCCCCCGCCATGGCGGGAGCGGCCTTGCCGAGTGCGATGATCCAGTGCGGCCGGTCGCGTCCGAGTTCCAGCACCACTTCACGGGCCGCGAGACCCTCCCGCACCACCCGTGCGGGGTCCGCCGCCGCGAGCGCCGCGTCGAAGTAGCCGAGCAGCTCCTCCGCGACGGCCCCCGGGGACATCAGGGCCCGGACGCCTTCTTCACCGCCTCGCCGAGTTCGACGTACGCATCCGCGGAGAGTTCGCGGAACGGCCGCATGATGTGCGCCACCCGCCCGTCGGGCCCGATCACGAACACCACGCGGCGCATGAAGTTCAGGGCCGGCGCCTTCGTGTCGTACAGCTTCCCGCTCACCGCGGCCGGGTCGCTCACGAAGGTGACCGGGAAGGACTTCTCCGCGGCCCACGACTGTTGCGTCTCGACGTCGTCGGCGCTGATGGCCAGCACCTTCACGCCGTTCCCGCCCTTGAAGATCGTGGCGTACTGATCACGGTACGCCTCCATTTGGGCCGTTCAGCCACCTGTCCTCGCCTTCGGGAAGAAGGCGAGGACGACGGTCTGTCCGCGGAAGTCGGAGAGGCGGACGGGCATCGGGAGGACGCCGTCCTTGGTGGAGCCCGGGAGCGTGAAGTCCGGCGCCATGTCGCCGACCTTCGGGCTCCCCTCCGGTGCGGCGTCCTGCGCCTGCACCGGTGCCGCGAGCGCGAGCGCGCCCAGGGCGAGGATGGAGAAGAATGATTTTCTCATGCCCGAAGTCTGCGCCGGGTCGGGGGGCGGCGCAACGTGCGTGGGACTCAGGCGTCAACGACCCGGAGCGCGCCCGGCACGCTCGCGATCTCGACGCGCGTGCCCGCCGCGCGATGCAGCTCGCCGTCGGCCTCGAACCAGGGCGGCTCGGGGAACTCGAGGCGGCACCCCACGGCGCGGAAGTGGCGGACCGCGTCCTGCGACCGATGCGTCGCCCGGAGGAGGCTCAGGAGCACCGCTGCACGCCGCGGCGTCGGGACATCGGCGATGAGCACCGCGTCGAGCAGGGCATCGTCCACCTCGGCGTCCGGCGCGATCAGGAACGCGCCGCCGAAGCGAGCGCCGTTCGAGAAGACGAGCATGAGACGGCGCGCCCACTCCCCATCCACGGCCACGT
>CAZHAG010000007.1:0-42340 GCA_964529705.1 uncultured Gemmatimonas sp.
CACCAAGGACTACCCGGTGGAGAAGTACTACCGCGACGCGAAGATCGGCACGATCTACGAGGGGACGAGCAACATGCAGCTCGCGACGATCGCCAAGGGGTTGATCAAGTAGCGCGCTGCGGGCGCTACTCGCGCCCCCGCGGCCGCCTCAGGCGTCCATCACGAGGCGGACATCCGCGTCGAGCTGCGCCGCCGCGCGCGACGCGGTGAGCCGGGAGACGACGAAGAAGGCCAGAAGCGAGAGCACGAGCATCAGGCCGGAGACCGTCGCACCCTGTGGGATGCCGATCCACTTGAGCCAGACGAGGGTCTCGAGCGCGAGCGTCCCCACGAGCCCGACAGTAATCGAGGCGATCGCCCCCTCACGTGTGGCGCCCTCCCAGTTGAGCCCGATCGCGAGCGCGGGCACCAGCGTCGAGGCGAAGAGGCCGTAGCCGAAGATCCCGAGGAAGGCCACGAGGAGGCCCGAGGCGTGGGCGAGGGCCGCAGCGGCGATGCTCAGCACGATCGTCCAGAGCCGGCCGGCGCGGAGGCGGTCCGCCACGGGGCGACCGAGCGCGCGCGGGATGTCGTGCGTGAGCGCGGCGGCCCCGATGCTCAGGAAGGAGTTCACGGTGCTCATGATCGCGGCCGCGACGCCGGCGAAGACGAGCGCGGAGACGACGACCGGGACCTGGGCGAGAAGGAACTGCGGCGTGGCGTCGTCGGGGCGCGCGAGCGCGGGGACCTCGCCGCGCAGTACCAGCGCCTTGATCGCGATGCCGACGCCGACGAAGAGGAGCTGGGCGAGCAGCATGCTCACGGTCATCAGCACCGGGTACCACCGGAGCCTCCGCACCTCCTTCAGCATGTAGTACTTGTGCGCGATCTGCGGCTGGCCGAGCGACCCGACGGCGAAGACGAAGAAGAAGGAGAGCGCCATCATCGCACCTCCAGCGCCCCAGGGCCCGAGCAGCGCCGGGTCCGCGGCCTGGATGGTGCGGGTGATCGCCGAGAGACCTCCGCCGGAGTCGAGGGCGAAGACGAAGACGATCGCCGAGGCGACCGCCATCAACAGGCCCTGGAAGACGTCGGTGTAGATCCCGGCGAGGATGCCGCCGCTCGCAGAGTAGGCAAGCGTGATCGCCGTGCCGATCCAGATCCCCGCACCGAGTCCGACGCCGAAGAGCGCGTCCACGACGATGCCGAGGGCGAGGACGTTGGTCGCGACGTAACCGATGATGCCGACGAGGATGGCCGTGGCGCCCAGTCCTTGTGCCGTGGTGGAGCGGTAGCGCGCGCCGATCGCGTCGGGGACGGTGACGAGTCCGCGGATCTCGCCGAGGAGCCGCATCCGCTTGCCGAGGACGAGTGCGCCGATCGTGTTCGTGACGGAGGCGGGGAGGATGATGAAGACGGCGGTCATCCCGATCGCGTAGACGAGTCCCGGCCCGCCGATGAAGGCGAAACCGCTGAGCGTCGAGGCCATCGCCGCGAGCGCGAACGGGACGAGGCCGACACTCCGTCCGGCGACGAAGAAGTCGTCCGCGGTTCGAGTGCGGCGCGCGGCCCAGAGGGCGATGAGGGCAACGGCCGCGAAGTAGGCGAGGCCAACGGCCACGATCAGCGGCTGGCGGACGACCGGGATCTCGGCGACCTGGAAGAACGCCTGCAGCTCAGGCATCGCCATCGGTCCGGCGCAGGGTCGCGGCTTCGGTGCGGATCCGGTCCAGGTCCGACGCGCTCAGCACCTCGTCGTCGAAGGCGAGGGCGTAGGCGACGGGGAGGAGGAGGAGCGGGACCGCGCCGGTGAGAAGGAGGAGGAGCGTAGTCGCACGTGGCAGGCCGAGGAGGAGTGGATCGCCGGCTGCGGGTGCGGGGAATGCGAGCGCACCGAGCAACCCTCCGGCAACCGCGAGGAAGGCGAACGCGATCGCGGCAGCGAGCAGAGGCGTCCGCCGAGGCGTCCGCCGGAGCACACCGCGCGCGGAGCCGAGGCACGCCAGTCCGGCGAGCACGCCGGCACTGCCAAGGGCGATCAGCCAGGGCGCGACGTCCCGCGACCACCCCGCGACGAAGAGCAGGTAGGCGGCCGCGACCGCGCCGAGTCCGGTGATGAGGAGCGAGAGTCCG
This sequence comes from uncultured Gemmatimonas sp., assembly GCA_964529705.1. Lineage (GTDB taxonomy): Bacteria > Gemmatimonadota > Gemmatimonadetes > Gemmatimonadales > Gemmatimonadaceae > Pseudogemmatithrix. Next base: position 2,113 of record CAZHAG010000007.1, read on the forward strand.
ATGCGTCGCACGCGCGAAAGCTCGCGACTCGGACGACGCGCTCGCTAGCCGATCGGAGGAAAAGGAAGAGCGGGAGCACCGGACCCCGGCACCCCCGCCCTCCCCACACCTCACACCTCACACCTACATCGTCGGCTTCTGCACCCCGACCAACCCATTGAAGAGCAGCTTGAACGTCCCATGCGGCTGCGCCCGGAAGAGCGCCTCGGGACCGATCAGGCGCACCATCCCGCGCCCGACCTGCGCGTCCGCCGCCGCGACGCCCCCCTCAAGGTAGTTCTGCCCCCACGCCCATCCGCTCACGAGCGGCGTGGCGGAGTCGAACCACATCAGGGGCCGCACGCCCTTGAGCACGGCGTCTGGTGCGAGCCGGAAGACAGGGCTGTTGTCGAACATCACCACGGCACGATCGCCCATGCCCAGCGCACCGGGCGCAGTGTTGTCCACCGCCACCTCCAGCAGCGAACCCGGCACGTAGAACTTGCTGCTGCCGAGCGGGCGCTCGGTGCCGTCCGGATTGCGCTCCACGAGCTGGTCGCTCACCGGGAGGCCGAGGTGCTCGGCCAGGGAGGTGGAGCTGCCGATCGTGATGATGATCCCTCCATTCTCCGCGAAGCGCTTGAGCTGCGGCACGGTGCGCTCGGCAGTGATGTTCCCCGTCTGGTTGCGGAACTCCGCCGGGAGCGAGGCCGCATCGGGCGCGCCGCCGCCGAAGCCGCCGCCCCCGCCGCCTCCACCGCCCTGGCCCGGGCGACGCGGCGCCGGGATCGCACCGTCCACGAAGATGAGTGCGTCATACTTGGCGTTCAGGTTCCCCGCATCGAGCTCCTGCGGATAGACCATCGTGAACGGGAACTCGAACTGCTCGAGGATCCAGCGCGTCCAGCCGGAAGGCATCGACCCGCCGTACCGGTCCCACAGCCCGACGCGCAGCGCCTTCACGGGCGCCGCGTCGGCCGCGTTCGCGGCGGCAGTGAAGGTGAGACCGAGCTCGCGGGCCGCGCGGTCCACGATCGGCTTGCTGGTCGCGTTGTTCGCGATGATCCAGGTGCCGTCGCCCTTGCGCGCGACGGAGGCGCCGGCCTTGAGCAGCCGGTTGACCACGGTGAAGGCGTCGTTGGTGGAGCCCGAGAGCGCCCAGCTCCCCCCCGCGGCCACGGTGCCTGCGGCCGGCGAGACGCGCGCGGTGGGCGCGATCTTCTCTATCGGCCCCGTCACGGCGTCGAGCACGCGATCGAACTTCACGCCCATCTGCATGGCGAGCGTCCAGCCGGCGTTGTCGTACGGCGGCGTGGGGGCGCCGCCTGGCACGCGGAAGTCGTTCGGGTGGTCCTGCGGCTCGAACATGTCGAGCACGTGGGCGCCGAACGCCTGCCCGGTCTTCACCACGTACGAGCCCGCCGGATACTGCTTCCCGCCGGCGGAGATCGGACCGGTGGCGCGATGCACGTCGATGCCGGCCTTCTGCAGCGCGACGATGAACTTCACCGCGGTCGGGAAGTCCGCCTGCGCCGCGGAGATCACGTACGCCCGCGGGTCCCGCATGGCGGGATCGTTGAGCGCCGCCATCATCTGCTGGCCGGCCGCGCCGCTGCGCGCCTGGCCCGCACCCGCGAACCCGCCGAGGAACTCGAGGGGGTCGGCTGCACCCTGTGCGCCGCCGGCGCGCTGGCGGTTCTCTGCCGCCATCCGCGCCTGGATCGCCTCGATCCGCTTGGGCCAGATGGTCCAGCTGTCGCGGTTCCCCTGCGCGATCCGGTCGGTGCCCATCTTCCAGATGTTGAACAGGAAGTGCTCGCGATTGCGCGAGACGACGTCGAGCACCGCCTTGTTCGCCGTCACTGAGTAGTCCACCGACTGGCGGAACTTCCACGGGCCCGGCTTCACCGGCATCGGGAGGTCCGCGCTGGCGATCTGCCGCGTGGCGATGAAGGGGATCTCGATCGGCGTCGGGTTGCCGATGGTCTCCGTGAGGAGGCCGATCATGTTGTGGAAGTACACCGTGGTGCGGAGCCCGCCATTCCACCAGGTGGAGTAGCCCGCGCCGGAGCGCATCACCACGCCGCCCTTGTCCTCGGCGACGAAGCGGTTGTGCATCGCCCCACCGACCACATCGAGCCCGGTCTTGATCAACGGGTGGATGTTGAAGTTCATCGGGTCGCGGAAGGGCGGCGCGAACATCACCGTGCCCGCCGGTCCCGTCTGGTGGTGGTTGTACATCACCTGCGGGTACCACTCCGTGTAGAGCACCCGGTTCATGTTCTCGGACTCGGGCTGCGCCGCGAGGTAGAAGTCGCGGTTGTTGTCATGCCCGACGTACTTCTGGTAGAGTCGGGGGATGCCACCGGTGCTCCGCTTGGTGGGGTCGGCCTCGCGCATGTACCAGTTCGAGACCAGCTCCATGCCGTCCGGGTTGGCGTGCACCATCACGATGATGAGGTCGTTGCGGAATCGCGTCGTCTCCTCGTCGTTCCCGCTCACGAGCTGCCAGTTGCTCTCGATGAGCTGCTGGGCGCCCAGGACCTCGGTCGCGTGCAGGCCGCCGTCGATCCAGACGATCCCCTTCCCTTCCTTGGCGAGCTGGCGCGCCTGCGCCTCGGTGATCCCCTCCGCCCGCGCGAGCTGCTCGGCGATGCGCCGGTAGCGCTCCTTGTTGCGCAGGTTCTCGGGGCTCGAGACGATCGCCATCAACTGCGGCCGGCCCTCGGCCGTCATCCCGATGGTGTCGAGCTCCATCCGGTCCGACTCCCTGGCCAGCCGCGTCCAGTACTCGGCGAACTTCGTGTAGTTCGGCAGGACGTAGTCGGCCCCGATCTCGTGGCCGAAGAACTCCTTGGGTGAGGTCAGTCGCTGCTGTGCCGCGGCCGGGATGGCCAGCAGGGCGATCAGCGCGAGGGCGTTGCGGAACGAGCGCCAGGACATCGCGAATGTGCTCCGGGTGGGTGTGGGGTACCAGCCCTAGTCTACGAAGGAACCGGTCGGAGCGCTGGCGACGCACGCGGCCCCCGCGGCACGTGCGTCGCGCGGACTCCCGCTCCATCTTCCTTCGGTCCGTCCGTCCCTCCCGCCCCTTTCCCGGCCCGCGCGTGCGTCGATCCAGGTCCCCCCTCTCCATCCTCCTGCTCGCCACGGTCGCCGCGGCCGTCACACTCGGGGTCGGTACCGGCGTTGCCTCCGCCCAGCTCCCGGCCGCAGAGTTCGCCGCTCGCCGTGCCGCGCTCCTCGAGGCCGCGGAGGACGGCGTCATCCTCGTCCCCGGCTCCGGTGAGCCGATGCCGGATTTCCTCCCCTTCGCGCAGGCGCGGCACTTCCTCTACCTGACCGGCTTCCTCGAACCCGACGCGGCCCTGGTGATGGTCAAGCGCGGGGGTGAGCGCACCGCGCTCCTCTTCGTGCGCGAGAAGGATCCCGCCCAGGAGGTGTGGACCGGGGCGCGGGTGGGGGTCGCGGCCGCGCGCGAGAGGTATGGCGTCGAGGGGCGGGACGTCGAGACCCTCGACGCGGTGCTCGACTCGCTGCTGCGGCTCGCGCCGGTGTTGCAGGTGGCGGGACGCACCGGGACCAGCCTGCCGGACCTCTCGCGCGACGACCAGCTCGTCGCGGCGATCATTGGCCGCCACCCGTCGCTGATGGTGAAGGACGTCGGGCCCGTGGTCGGCCGGCTGCGCGGGAGGAAGAGCCCGGCCGAGCTCGAGCGACTGCGGATCGCCGCCGAGATCAGCGCGCAGGGGCACCTGGCCGTGATGCGGGCCGTGCAGCCCGGGATGGCGGAGTTCGAGCTGCAGGCGCTCGCCGAGTACACCTGGCGCCGCGAGGGTGGGGACGGGCCCGCGTACGCCTCGATCGTGGGATCCGGGCCGAACGCCACCACGCTCCACTACAACCGGAACGACCGCGTCGCACAGGACGGCGAGGTGATCGTGATGGACATGGCCTCGTTCTTCGACGGCTATGCCGCCGACGTCACGCGCACGGTGCCGGTGAGCGGCCGCTTCAGCGCACCGCAGCGCGCCATCTACGAGATCGTGCTCGCGGCGCAGAAGGCGGCCGAGCGCCAGGTGAAGGTCGACGCACCCTGGCGGGCGCTCACCGACGCGGCGAGCACGGTGCTGGCCGACGGGCTCGCGGACCTCGGCCTCACGGAAGGTGCGGGGGCGACCTACGACTGCGGCGGCGCCGAGCGCGCGCGGCAGTGTTCGCAGCTCTCGCTGTACTACATGCACGGACTCGGCCACGGGATCGGGCTCGATGTGCACGATCCCGACCAGTACGCGACGACCGGCCGGATCGGCGTCGGCAGCGCGTTCACGCTGGAGCCGGGGCTCTACGTGCGCGCGAACCTGCTGGAGATCATCCCCGACACGCCGCGCAACCGCCGGTTGAAGGCGCGGATCGCGGCGGCGGTCGCCATGTACGCCAACATCGGCGTCCGGATCGAGGACGACTTCCTGGTCACCGACGCCGGCGTGCTGCGGGCCTCGGCGGGCGTGCCGCGCGAACTGGACGAGGTCGAGCGCGAGCTGGCGCGCCCGCGTCCGGCGCGCGACGCGAGCGTGGTGGAGCGTTACCTGCGCTACAAGACGGGACGCTGACGCGGCCGGCGATGGTGCAGCGCCGCTGAACGTCTGCGCCGCGACGCGGCGTCAGCGCCGTGCCGCCGCGCCCCGCAGGATGCCCGCGCGGATCCGTCTGGCCCGCTCGGTCGCCGCGGGGTCGGGCGCGATGTGCCGATCGATGAGCGTCGTGATCTCGACCGTCGCCGTGAGCGTGAGCGTCGTGCCGTCGCGCAACACCTCGAGCGCCATCGGCGCCCCGGGGCGCTTCCCCCAGAACCCGCGCCAGCGTTCCCCGAACTCCGGGTCGAGGGTGGGGCGGCCGCCGATCGCGGTGATCACGTCGTCCACGCGGAGGCCCGCGCGCGCGCCGGCGGCAGCCGAGTCGATAGCCGTGACCCGGACGCCGCGCGGGTCGGCGCGCAGCAGCGCGCCAAGGCGGGGCTCAGAGATCGAGTCGGTCACGATGCGCCATCCGGCGAGCGGGAGCCACCGGTCCCAGGGATATGACTCGCGGCCGTCGATGTAGCGGCGTTCGAAGTCGCGCAGCGCCCGTCCCGCTGCGGCGCGCGTGGCCGCGTTCCAGAACTCGTCGTAGGTGAAGCCGCGCCCCCGCTTCCAGCTCACCTCCCAGAGCTCGCGCATCACGTCGTCGAGCGAACGGGCGTTGTCGGAAGCGTCGCGGATCACGATGTCGAGCGCGAGGCCGGCGAGCGATCCCTTGTCGTAGTACAGGTCTGCCGTGCCGTCGGTCATCGAGAGCCAGGCCTGGAGCGATGCGTCCTCCAACGCCGTGGCAGGCCGCTGCTCCACGCCGTCGATCTTGCCGAGCACGGTCGCGAGGAAGGTCGCCTCGTCGGTCACGCCACCGCGCACCTGCGCGAGGTCGGCGTAGTAGTCCGTGACCCCCTCGCTCATCCAGAGCCAAGTGGTCGGCTGTGCCGCATCGTAGCGGTAGGGAAACAGGTCGGCCGGCCGCAGCCGCTTCACGTTCCAGGCGTGCACCAGCTCGTGCGCGTGGATGCTCGGCACGAAGGCCGCGTCGAGGTACTCCGTGCCCACGATCGCGAGCTCGCTCGAGGCGTGCTCGAGCGCGCCCATCCCTGGGAACCCGGGTTCGGCGACCTGGAGCACCGTGTAGCGCTCCCAGGGGAGCTCACCGAAGACCTCCACGATGGGGGGCACGCTGCGACGGAGCGCGTCCCAGAGCGCCGTGCGACGCGCGCCCTCCACCGACCCCCGCGGGTAGGTGGCGAGGCGCATCCAGCGGCCCGCGACCTCGGCGCTGTCGAGGTCGAACACGCCGACGAAGAACGGATGGTCCACGAGGTCGTGGAAGTCGGAGGCCCGGAACGCGTGCTGCGAGTCGGCGGGCACCATCGAGGTCGTCACGCGCCACGTGGATTCCGTGCGCACGACCACTCGGGCCGGCGTTTCGATCCGGCCCTCGACCATCAGGAAGACGGTCGTACCATTGAAGAAGCCGAAGTCCTCGCGCGTCCAGCTGGCGGCGGTGTCGAGCGAGTCGGCCCGCACCGTGTAGCGCAGCTCGACGGTCCCGCGCGCATCTGGCTGGATGCGCCAAGTATCGGGATCCAGCTTGTCCCAGCGGAGGGCACGGCCGCCCTGCATCGCGGTGAAGTCGGACACGTGGCGCGCGAAGTCGGCGATCTCGTACGCACCGGGCGTCCAGGCCGGGAGGGAGAGGAGCACGGGCTCGCGCCCGTCCACGCGGAAGGTGGCGCGGACGCCGAGTCGCTGGCTGAACGCCTCGAGCGCGCCGAGGGAGACCTCGAACCGCAGGTCCGCGACCGGGGCGGAGAGCGGGGTACGCGGTGCGGCCTGCGCCGGGAGGACCCCCACCCCGGCCGGCGACAGCACGAGCGAAAGCAGGGGCACGAGCACCAGCGCGACCCTCGCGAGGGACAGGACGGATCGTGGCATGGCGAAGGCTCGGCAGGACCCCCCGCCCCACGCAAGGTTCCGTGCCGTTCCTCGGGGGTGGATCGTCCATCTGATCGGACCCACTCGCCCCTTCCCAATGACCGCTCCCACTGGCCGGACCCGCGCGCAGGAGAACAAGCGCCTGCACGTCGTGATGCGTGACGGAACCCTCGTCGAGGGCTCCATCCATATCGGCGAGGACATGAGCCTCGTCGCCTTCCTCGGCAGCCGGAAGGGCGGATGGATGAACATGGTCGACGCGCGTCGCGCCAAGCTGGACGAAGCCCCCGGACACCTCGTGATCCAGACCGACCTCGTGGTGCTGATCTCGGCGCCGGACGAGAACGTCGTCATCGTCGGCCAGGCCGGCGCCGGTGCGGGCGAGCGCTCCGTCGAGCTCCACCTGATCGGCGGCAAGACGATCCGCGGCACGATGTTCCTCGCCCCGATGCAACGCTTGAGCGACTACCTGCACCATGGCGGGAAGTTCGCCGGTGTCGCCCGTGCGACCCTGAACCCCGAGGGCCGGGAGATCGGCGACGTCGCGGTGAACACCGCGGCGATCAGCATGATCCGCGAGACGAAGGCAGAGGACGAGTAGGGCGCGCGCGCCAGGCGGGACCCTCGCCCGGCGCGACGGCAGGACCCGGTTGGCGGCGGGACGCGGATGTGGCAAGCTTCGGCACCACCCACACCGCGTCCCGATGACCTCGCTCCGCCTCCCCTCCCGCGCGATCGCCGCGATCGCCGCGATCGCCGCGTCTGCCGCACTCGGCGCGTTCGTCGCCCCCGCGCTCAACGCGCAGGCGCCCACCGGCACCGCGCCCGGCGCCGAGACCATCCGCTACGACATCCGATTCCCCAACGCGGCGAATCGCGAGGGAGTGGTCACGATCCGCTTCGACCAACTGCCCGCAGGCCCGCTTCGCGTCCGCATGGCCCGCAGCTCCCCGGGACGCTACGCGACGCACGAGTTCGCCAAGAACGTCTACGCCGTGCGGGCGACCGACGCCTCCGGGAAGGCACTGCCCGTGGAGCGCGCCGCGCCGCAGGAGTGGCGCGTCACCGGCCACGCAGGGTCGGTGGTCCTCACCTACACACTCTTCGCCGATCGCGCCGACGGCACCTACGCGGGGATCGACCCGACCCGCGCGCACCTCAACATCCCGGCGACCTTCGCCTGGGCCCCCGGCCTCGAGTCGCGGCCGATCCAGGTGACCTTCCACCCGGCCTCCCCCGCCTGGAAGGTCGCCACGCAGCTGCAGCCGACGACCGACCCGTGGACCTTCCGCGCCCCGAATCTCCAGTACTTCATGGATTCGCCCACGCACCTGGGCGTCATCGACCTGCGGGAATGGAGCGTGACGAGCGGCGCACGCACGCAGTCCGTGCGGCTCGCGCTCAACCATCTGGGCTCCACGGAGCAGGCGACGCAGTTCACCGACCTCACGAAGCGCGTGGTGAACGAGATGGCCGGCGTCTTCGGTGAGTTCCCCGTGTTCGACTTCGGCACCTACACCTTCATCGCCTGCTACCGGCCCAACTGCGCCGGCGACGGGATGGAGCACCGCAACTCCACCTCCCTCACTTCGACGGGCTCACTCGGCGCGTCGATGCTCGGGCTGCTGGGGACCGTCTCGCACGAGTTCTTCCACGCCTGGAACGTGGAGCGCATCCGCCCGCGCTCGCTGGAGCCGTTCGACTTCACCGACGCCAACATGAGCGGCGAGCTCTGGCTCGCCGAGGGGTTCACCAACTACTACGGGGCGCTCGTGATCGCGCGCGCGGGGATCATCACGCCGGCACAATACGCGGCGCGGCTCTCCAACGCGGTGAACACGCTCACCACGAGCCCGGCGCGCGGATTCGCCGGTGCGGTCGGGATGAGCCAGCAGGCCCCCTTCGTGGATGCGGCGACGGCGATCGACCCGAACAACCGGGCGAATACCTTCATCTCGTATTACACGTACGGCGAGGCGCTGGGGATCGCGCTGGACCTCATGCTGCGCGGCCGGTCGCCCGCGGTGACGCTCGACGACTTCATGCGGGAGATGTGGGTGCGCCACGGGAAGGAGCAGACCGCGGCGCTCGCCCCCGCCCGCCCGTACACGCTGGCGGACGCGGAGGCCGCGCTCGCCGCGGTGGCGAAGGATCCGGCGTTCGCCCGCGACTTCTTCGCGCGCTTCGTGGTGGGGAGCGAACTCCCCGACTACCCGCGCCTCCTCGCGCAGGCGGGGTTCCTCGTGCGCCCGGCGTCGACGGGCCGGGCCTGGCTGGGTGATCCACAGGTGGCGGTGGGGACCGAGGGTGCCGCACTCACCTCGCCGAGCACCATCGGTTCGCCCCTCTACGACGCGGGGATCACGGCGGGGGACCGGATCGTCTCGATCGGCGGGACGAGGTTCGGGACGATGGCCGAGTACCGCGCCGCGCTCACCGCGCGGAAGCCCGGCGAGCAGGTGGAGGTGGCCTGGGTCGGGCGCGACGGGGCGCGCACCTCCACGCTCACGCTGCGCGAGGACCCTCGCGTGGAGGTGGTGGCGTTCGAGGAGGCGGGGCGCACGCCGAGCGCGGCGCAGCTCGCGTTCCGGGGACGCTGGCTCGCCAGCCGGCAGTAGCGCGCGGCGACCGCGGGGCGATAGGACGCGCCTTCAGCGCGCGAGTCGCCAGGGCGCGAGGTCCACCGGCGGCGGTGCGCCCGTCGCGAGGCAGGCGAGCGCCTCGCCGGTGGCGGCCGAGAATTTGAACCCGAACCCGTTGCACGGACTCCCGAGCACCACCTGCGGGTGCTCGGGGTGGCGGTCGAGGATGAAGTCGCCGTCCGGCGTGTTGGTGTAGAGGCAGGTCGCGGAGCGGAGGTGCGCGCCCCCCGCGAGCCGCGGGAGGAAGCGGCGCAGGATCCGCGCGGCGTCCGCGACCTCCGCCGGCCGGATCGCGCGCTCGATCTCGTCCGCCGGCGCGAACTCGCCGCTCCCGTGCGTCCCGAGCTTGATCGCGCCGTCCACGACGGGGAAGATGACGGTCGCGTGCGTCTCCCGGTCGGCGACGAGCACGATGGGCGCGACCTCGGGACCGAAGGGCGGCGCCCCGGCCGCGGGCGCGAACCAGTGCAGCACCTGCCGCTCGACGCGGAGCTCCACGCCGAGTGGCGCGAGGACCTCCGGCATCCAGCCGCCGGTGCAGAGGATCAGCGCGTCCGCGCGGAGCGTGCCGCGCGCGGTGGTCACGGCGACGCCGGCACCGTCCGCGCGCCAGGCGGTCACCGGTTCGTCGAGGCGGAGGTCCGCTCCCAGCGCACGCGAGCGCGCGAGCGTCGCGCGCAAGATCCGCTCGGGGTAGAGCATCCCCGCGCCCGGGTCGACGAAGCCCACCTGCCCCGCGCTCGGCGCGAGCGGCGGCCAGCGCGCGCGCACCTCGTCGGCCGAGAGGAGCTCGTGCGGGACGCGGGTGGGCGCTGCGCTCGCCACCGAGCCGGCGACGAGGAGGTCGTCGGCCGGGGCGAGGAAGAGCCCGCCGTTGCGACGCCCGTGCGGCGCGCCGTCCAGCGCGGGCAGCGACTCCCAGAGCACGTTCGCGCGCCGCACGAGCGGCACGTACTGGGCGCCCTCCCAGGCCGTGATGCGCGTGACCCGCGTCTCGCCATGCGTGGAACCGTGCACGTGCGGCGGCGCCCAGCGGTCGAACGCCGTGACGCGATGTCCTGCCTCCGCGAGGCGCCACGCCGCCGCGCTCCCGACCGCTCCAAGTCCGACGACGATCAGGTGCACGGCGGCATGGCCCTCAGGGGTGTCGGTCAGCGATAGCGGAACTTGTAGCTGAGCCCGATCTCGTACACCGGGCCCTGATAGGTACGTTCGCCGCCGAAGTCCTGGAAGAAGCGCGTCCACTGGAACTTCGCGCCGGCCATCAGGCCGTACGACTCCGAGAAGCGCCATTCGATCCCGGCGCCGCCCTGCAGCGAGATGGCGGGCACGATCGAGACGCCGCTGCCACCGGTCGCGGAGCCGAGCCCGCCGCCGGAGGTCTCGCGGTCGTCGATGCCGAGGGTGAAGCCGCCCGCGCCGAGCACGTACGGCTCGAGGCGCGCGCCGGCGTCGGTCGCCGGGAAGAACCGGATCGCCGTGGTCTGCGCGATGATCCAGCTCTGGACCTCCTCCCCGGGGCTCCCGCCGAGTCCGCCCGAGGGCGGCGTCGACTGCACGCGCCGCCAGACGCCGATGCCGTTCTCCATCGAGAGGCGTGCGTCGAGCCCCTTGCGGAGCCAGCCGCTGATCATCGGCATGGTCGACACGTCGACGCCGGCGGGGGGTTCGATCCCGCGCAGCTCCCACGTGCCGACCGTGAGACCGGCACCCTTGCGGTCCATGCGGGCCTTGGCCTCGGCCTCGCTCTCGGGGTCGGGCGCCTTTGTCGGCTGCACGCCCCCCTGCGCCGCGAGCGGCGCGGCCGTGACGGCGCAGAGCGCCAACGCGGTGGTGAGGAACAGCAGTGAACGCGAACGCATGCGTGGACTCCTTGGGATGGTGGTGAGAGCTCCGGTGTCGGGCGACGCCGCGCTCATCCTCTCGCAGCATACCCACGCCCGACACTGGCGCATACCCCTTCCCGCGGCGAAAATGTCCATCTCGTGACACGCGTCACCACGCCCACAATTCAGGGATCACGAATGCACCGGATTTCCTCGATTCTCGCTCTCGCGGCGTTCGCGATCGCACCACTCGCTCCCCTCGCGGCGCAAGCCCCTTCGACGGCCATGCAGGGCCGCCAGACAGCCGATCTCGTCGTGCTCAACGCGCGCATCTACACGGCGGACGGCATGCGCCCCGTGGTCGACGCGATGGCCGTGCGCGACGGGCGCGTGGTATTCGTCGGCGACCGCACCGGCGCGCAGGCGCTGGTCGGGAGCGCGACGCGCACGCTCGACCTGGGCGGGCGCACCGTGATCCCCGGCATGACCGACGCGCACGCGCACGTGGCCGGCCTCGGCGCGGCCCTCCGCAACGTGGACCTCGTGGGGACCACGTCGTACGCGCAGGTGATCGCACGCGTCGTCGAGCGCGCGGCCGCCACGCCCAAGGGGGAGTGGGTGATCGGGCGCGGCTGGGACCAGAACGACTGGGGCGACACGCGCTTCCCCACGCATGAGGCGCTCTCCCGCGCGGTGCCGGACCACCCGGTGTACCTCACGCGCGTGGACGGGCACGCCGGCCTCGCCAACGCGATGGCGATGCAGCGCGCCGGCGTGAACAGGGACTCGAAGGATCCCGCCGGCGGCTCCATCGAGCGCGACGCCGCCGGAAACCCCGCAGGCGTCTTCGTCGACAACGCGCAGGGACTGGTCTCCCGGGCGATCCCGGGCGCGACGCGCGCCCAGACCAAGCAGGCCATCGCGTCGGCGATCGCCGAGATGCACCGCTGGGGCATCACCGCCGTGCACGACGCGGGCGCCTCGCCGCAGGTGCTCGAGCTCTACGAGGAGCTCGGGCGCGAGAAGGCGCTGAACATCCGCCTCTACGCGATGATCTCCGACAACGCCACAGCGATCGAGGCGTGGTTCAAGCGGGGCCCGCAGAGCGGCCTCTATGATGGCATGCTCTGGGTCCGTTCGATCAAGCTCTACCAGGACGGCGCGCTGGGTTCGCGCGGCGCCGCACTCCTCGAGCCCTACGCGGACGATCCGAAGACCAGTGGCCTTCTCGTCTCTGCGCCGGCCCACATCCAGGACGCGGCCACTCGGGCGCTCAAGGCCGGCTTCCAGGTGAACACCCACGCGATCGGCGACCGGGGGAATCGGCTCGTCCTCGACTCGTATGAGGCCGCGCTCAAGGCGAATCCCACCGCCGACCACCGGTTTCGCATCGAGCACGCGCAGATCATCCATAGCGACGACATCCCGCGCTTCGCCGCGCTCGGCGTGATCCCCGCGATGCAGGCCTCGCACCAGACGAGCGACATGTACTGGGCCGGCACGCGGCTCGGCGAGACACGGCTGCGCGGGGCCTATGCGTGGCGTTCGCTGCTCGAGAGCGGCGTGGTCATCGCGAACGGGTCCGACTTCCCGGTGGAACTCGTCAACCCGCTCATCTCGTTCGAGGCGAGCGTGGCGCGGCAGGACGCGCGTGGGTGGCCGGCGGGGGGGTGGTATCCCGAGCAGCGCATGACCCGCGACGAGGCCCTCAAGTCGATGTCGCTCTGGGCCGCCTACGCCGGGTTCCAGGAGAAGGAGCTGGGCTCCCTCAGCGCCGGAAAGTGGGCCGACTTCGTGGTGCTCGACCAGGACGTGATGCGAGTCCCCGCCGAGATGATCCTGGACACGAAGGTGCTCTCCACCTGGGTCGCCGGCCGCCCCGTCTACGAGAGGAAGTGATCCGATGCAGGCACGATTCCTCTTCATCATCCGGATCGCGCTCATCACGGGCGTGACCGCTTTCGCGGCGCTGGTGCTCTTCCAGCGCTCGCGCGGCGCACCGACGCTCGGGGCCGAGGGCGTCGCGATGCTCGACACGATGCGCCTCGTGCTCTGGGGGCTCGCCGGGAGCGCGATCGCCGGCGTGCTCTTCCTCCGGTCGCGGGTCGCATCCGCCACGCCGCAGCAGGGCTCGACCATGACGGTGATCGGCTGGGCCCTCGGCGAGGGGGTCGCCCTCTTCGGCGTGGTCCAGCACTACCTCGGCGCGCCGGTGACGACGCTCGCCGTCGGCGTCCTCACCTTCGTCGTGGCCCTCGTGCTCCTGCCGGTCCCGCAGGCACGCACCTGATGCGGGTGGTGTCGCTGCTGCCGAGCGCGACCGAGATGGTCGCGGCACTCGGCGCCCTCGAGCATCTCACCGGTGTCACGCATGCGTGCGACCACCCTGCCGTGGTGGCGTCGCGCGTGCGGGTGACCACTTCGGCGGTCTCGGGGGACGATGCGCCCGGGGTGGTGGACGCGCAGGTGCGCGAGATCGCCGCCTCGGGCGCGCCGCTCTACACCCTGCTGGAGGACCGCATCCGGGCGCTCCATCCGGACCTGATGCTCACGCAGGCGCTGTGCGAGGTCTGCGCGGTGATGGAGACGGACGTGCGCGCTCTCGCGGCGCGGCTCACGCCGCCACCCAGGGTCGTGACGCTCTCCGCCACTTCGCTCGACGGCGTGCTGGAGGACATCGCACGCGTCGGCGAGGCACTCGACCGCCGGGACGAGGCCGAGGAGTTCCTCGCCGGGGCGCGGGCGCGGATGGAGCGGGTGCACACCACGCTCAAGGCCGCGCGCGCGCCCCGGCCGCGCGTCGCGGTGATCGAATGGGGCGAGCCGATCTACGCCGCCGGCCACTGGGTCCCCGAGATGGTGCGGCGCGCGGGCGGCGTGGATGTGCTCGCCAAGCCCGGGGAGCACTCGGTGATCGTCGAGCTCGCCGCCGTGCGCGCCGCCGATCCCGAGGTGATCCTCGTGGCACCCTGCGGCTACGATCTCGAGCGCTCCGCCGCCGAGGGGGCGCGCCTCCTCGCACTCCCTGGGTGGACCTGGGCACGCGACCGCCGTGTCTGGGCGGTGGACGCCAACGCCTTCGCCAGCCGTCCCGGCCCGCGGCTCATCGACGGCATCGAGTGCTTCGCGCGGATCTTGAATCCGCAACTCTTCTCACCGCTCGAACCCGCGTTCGCGCGGCCGCTCACGCCAGCGGCGCGCGCGGACGCAAGGACGAACTGATGCTCAAGCCCCCCGCGATCGCGTTCCTCAAGCGCCTGCTCGACACGCCCGGTCCCTCCGGCTACGAGGCTGCCGCCGCGAAGGTCTGGCGCGACGAGGCCGAGGGCTTCGCCGCCGAGGTGTCGGCTGACGTCCACGGGAACAGCATGGCCGTGGTGAATCCCGGCGGCGCGCCGACGGTGATGCTCGCGGGCCACATCGACGAGATCGGGGTGATCGTCACGTACATCGACGACGATGGCTACGCCTACATCGCACCGATCGGCGGGTGGGACCCGCAGGTCCTCGTGGCGCAGCGCATCCGTTTCCTCGGCCGCGAGGGCCCCGTGATCGGCGCGGTGGGGAAGAAGCCGATCCACCTGATGAAGACCGAGGACCGGGAGAAGGCATCGAAGCTCACCGACCTCTGGGTCGACATCGGGGCGAGCACGCGCGCGCAGGCCGAGGCGGTGCTCTCGATCGGCGACGCGGGGGTGATCGACTCACAGACCGTGGACTTCCCGAACGACCGCATCGTCTCGCGCTCGATCGACGACCGTATCGGGGCCTTCGTCGTGCTGGAGGCACTGCGTCGCTACGCGGCGGACCCCGGCGAGGCGCGCGTGGTGGCGGTGGCGACCACGCAGGAGGAGATCGGGTATCGCGGCGGCGGAGCGCATGTGGGCGCCGAGCGCGTGGACCCGGCGATGGCGATCGTCGTGGACGTGACCTTCGCGACCGACCATCCCGGCATCGAGAAGAAGGAGGTGGGCGACTCGAAGCTCGGGAGCGGCCCCGTGCTCACGCGCGGCTCCGTGATCTCCCCCGTGGCGTTCCGCATCGTGCGCGACACCGCGGACTCGCTGCGCATCCCGTACACGCTGCACGCCGCGGGACGGGACACGAGCACCGACGCCGACGCGATCCACCTCGCGCGCCGGGGCGTGGCGACGGCGCTCCTCTCGATCCCCAACCGCTACATGCACTCCCCGAACGAGATGGTGAGCCTGGGCGACGTGGACCGGGCGGCGACGCTCATCGCGGCCGCCTGCAAGGCGGTGCGCGGCGACACCGACTTCACCGCCCGCTGACGCCCCGAAGCTCGGCCAGCGCCTCGCCGCACGCGGCGAGGCACCCCTCGAGCGTCTCCAGGGTGTGGTCCCCCATGTGCCCGATGCGGAAGGTGCTCCCCTTGAGCCGGCCGTAGCCGTCGCCGATCACGTAGCCGCGGGCCGCGGCACCGCGCACCACGGCATCACCGGCGATGCCGTCCGGGAGGCGGATCGCGCTCACCGTGTGTGAGCGCTCGCCGGCCGGCGCCAGGATCGCCAGCGGCGCGCCGATCGCCGCCGCGGTCTCCGCCACCCAGGCGTGGGTTCGCGCCGCCATCGCCGCGTGGCGGGCCCAACGCGCCTCCACCCCTTCCGCCGCGATCCTCGGGAGTTGCGCGTCGAGCGCGTAGAGCAACGGGAGCGCGGGCGTGTTCGGCGTCTGGCTCCGGCGCGCGTACTCCTCGAACTCCACGAGGTCGAAGTAGACGCCGCGCTGCTCGCCGCGCGCCGCCCGCTCGATGAAGGCCGCCGAGGCCACGCCGAACGCCAGGCCCGGGGGCAGTGCGAGCGCCTTCTGCGAGCCGGTCAGCACGAAGTCGAGTCCCCACGCGTCCGTCTCCACCGGCGTGGCGCCGATCCCCGTGACCGAGTCGACGAGACAGGCCGCTCCCTCCTCGTGCGCGAGGTCGGAGACGGCACGCACGTCGGTGAGTGCGCCCGTGCTGGATTCCGAGTGCACCACCGTGACCGCGGCGAACCGGTGCGCCCGCAACGCCTCCCGCACGCGCGCGAGATCCGCCCCGCGCCCCCACGCCGCCTCCAGCACCTCGGTCTCGCGTCCGCAGGCGCGTGCGATGCGCGCGAAGCGCTCGGAGAACGCGCCGTTGACGATCGACAGCACCCGCCCGGGCGGTGTCGCGCGCACGGCCGCCTCCATCAATCCCGTCGCGGAGGACGAGCTGATGTACACCGGACGCGAGGTGCGGAAGACGCCCTGCAGCCCCGCGACGAGCCGCGCGAAGAGCGCCTCGAACTCGGCGCCACGGTGCGGCAGCATCCCGCGCACCATCCCCTGCAGCACCTCGGGGCGGACGTCCGTCGGCCCCGGCAGGAAGAAATGGCCGAAGGGTCGCTGGGTCATGGCAGCACGAGGGTGCGGAGTTCGTCGAACCCGTTGAGCACGTGGTCCGCCTGAGCGACGACCGGCGCGCGTCGTACGAACCCCACGTACGCCGCGAACGCGGAGACCTCGGGTCGCATCGCCGCGTCGGTCGCGCCGTCGCCCACCGCGAGCACCGGAGCGCGCAGGCCGAGCGAGCGCACGACGGCCGGCTTCCCCACCTGCGTCGCCAGCGGCTGTGCCCCATCCAGCCCCGCGTACTCGCCCTCGTCGTCGAACAGGATCTCGACGGCGTGGACATCCGCGGCCGGGATGCCGAGATGCCGGGCGAGCGGGAGGAGCGCGGCGCGGAGCCCGCCGCTCACGACCACCACGCGCACCTCCGCCGCGCGCAGGGCCTCGATGCACGCCTCCGCGCCCGGTGCGACCGACCGGATGTAGGCGGCGCCGAGCGCGGCCATCATCTCGCGCGACGGCCGCACCCGCGCGAGCCGCTCGGCGTATACCGACTCGATGGCGCGCGCGCCATCCATCGCCGCTGTCGTGAGCGCGGTGCTCTCCGCCGCCACGGCGGCGCTCCGGCGCTCGGCCAGCCAGTCGATCCCCTCGATGCCCGAGAGAGTGGAGTCCGCGTCGAGGACGACGCTGGCGAAGCGCGCCACTACCAGAGGTTCCCGGGCGCGAGCACGCCCCCTGGGTCGAGCGCGTGCTTCATCGCGCGCATCATGGTGAACTGTCGTTCGCCGAGCTGGAGCGGGAGCCAGCGCTTCTTCAGCTTGCCGATGCCGTGTTCCGCGGCGACGGTGCCGCCACGCGCCAGCACCTCCCGCAGCGTCTCCTCCACGCACCCCTCCCGCGCCGCGAGCTCGTCGGGGTCACGCGCCACCCAGTTCTGGTGCGGATGTCCGTCGCCGACGTGGCCATAGGTGACCGCGTGCTCGACGCCCCTGGCGTCGGCCGCACGCCGCGACGCATCGAGCGCGGCCGACATCTGGTGGACCGGCACGGCCCAGTCGGTGCTCACGCGACGCCCGCCCTTCGCGAGGAACGGCGCGGCGCGCTCGTGCATCGCGCTCGGCACGGCGTGGCGGAGCCGGCGCGCCTCGCGCAGCGCCGCATCGCCCTCGAAGACGCGGAGGTCATCGGCGATCCCGCCGTGCGACTCGATCAGCCCGAGCCAGTCGTCCAGCGGTGCCTCCGGGGAATCCCCCGCGTCCTCGACGTAGACCATCGCCGCCGCGCCGCGCGCCCACCCGTCGTCATCGGCCGCGCGCCGCATGAACCCGGTGGCCTCGGCGTCCGTGTATTCGAGGCAGATGGGGCGCACCGCCGAAGCCTCCCGTGCGGCGAGGACGAACCGCAGCGCATCCTCCTCACCGTGGAACGGCACCGCGAGCCCGGTGGTGCGCGCGGGGAGCGGCAGGAGCGAGAACTCCGCCTCCAGCACCACGCCGAGCGTCCCCTCGCTCCCGACGAACCAGTCCACCGGGTCCTGCACCGGGAGGTAACCGGCCGTGTTCTTCCCGAGGCGTGGGCGTCGGAACTCCTCCACACGCCCGTCCGCGAGCGCCACGCGGAGGGCCACCACGTGCGGCCTGGTGGCACCGTACGCGAATGAGCGCGCACCGGAGGCATTGCACGCCACCGCGCCCCCGACGGTGCAGGACTCGTCGCTCGTCGGGTCCGGGGTGAAGAGCAGCCCCCGCTCCGCGCAGGCGCGGCGCAGGTCGGCCACGATCACGCCGCACGACGCGCGCACCGTGCGCGCGAGCGGGTCGAGCCGCACGACGCCGTCGAGCGCGCGCATCGACATGAGCGCGCCGCGGTCGGTGATCGACGCGCCCGTGGTGCTCGTCTGCGCGCCCGCCACCGTGATGGTCGTGCCGGCGGAGGCGGCGGCGCGGATCGCATCCACGACATCCGCCTCGTCGCGGGGCCGGAGCACCGCGTCCGGGAGCATCGTCATCCCGGACGCGTCGCGCGCGTAGGAGCGGCGGACGTCCTCCGCAGTAGCCGTCACGACGCGTCGAACCGCACCACGGCGGCGGTCAGCACGTCGGGGATCGCGAGCAGCGCCTGCCGCGTGCGCACCGCCACGACGCCGTCCACGCTCACCGCGGCGAGCGCCTCTCCGCCCTGCGCCAGCCGGGCCTGGTGGTACTCGGCGATGTTCACGCCCTCGTTGCCCAGGAGCGTGCCCACGCGCCCGATCACGCCCGGCACGTCCCGGTTGGTGAGGATCACCAGCGTCTGCCGCGGGTTCACGTCCACGTGGAAGTCGCCGATCCGGGTGAGCCGTGCCGTTCCGCCCGGCGGCGCCGAGCCCGCCACCGCGATCGCGTCGGTCGCGGTGCCAAGGGTGACCTCGACCTCGTACGGCGCGAGCCCCGCCGCGCCCTCGATGGCGCTGAGCTGCATCCCCCGCGCCGCCGCGAGCGTGCGCGCGTTGATCAGGTTGAGCCGCCCCTCCTCGAGCACGCTCTCGAGCGCGCCGACGGCCGCTGCCGAGAGCAGCACGGCGCCCCGCCCGCGCCACTCGCTACCGGAGCGCAGCGCCAGGCGCGTCACGGCGCGGGCGCCGCGCTCCGCGAGCAGGGCGCGCGCCACGACCGCGGCGCGTTGCACCAGCTGGAGCACGGGCTGCACCTCGCGCCACGCCACGCCGTCGCCGGTGGCCACGTTGAGCGAGCGTGAGAGCTCGTTGTCGAGCAGCGCATCGCGCACGGCCTCGCAGACGTCGACCGCCACGTTCCGCTGCGCCTCCTGCGTGCTCGCCCCGATGTGCGGGGTGAGGAGCAGGTTCGGGACGCCGCGGAGCGCATGGTCCCCCGCGAGCGGCTCCGCGACGAACGCGTCGAGGGTGGCACCGG
The DNA here is from genome assembly GCA_964529705.1 of uncultured Gemmatimonas sp. GTDB lineage: Bacteria > Gemmatimonadota > Gemmatimonadetes > Gemmatimonadales > Gemmatimonadaceae > Pseudogemmatithrix. Next base: position 21,321 of record CAZHAG010000007.1, read on the forward strand.
CCAGCCGCCCTGTGCGGAGCGCATCCACCAAAGCCGCCTCGTCCACGATCCCGCCGCGCGCGAGGTTCGCGACCACCGCGTCGCTGCGCAGGCGGCCGAGCTCGCGCGCGCCGATCATCCCCCGCGTCTCATCCGTGAGGGGCGTGTGGATGGTGAGCAGCTCCGTCGCGTCGAGCAGCGCGTCCAACGTGGCGTGGCGCCGCACGCGCAGGGCGAGGAACCGGTCGTCCGCGACGTAGGGGTCGAAGGCGCCGACCTCCATGCCGAACGCATGCGCGCGCGCCGCCACCTCGCTCCCGATGCGGCCGAGGCCCACGATGCCGAGGCTCCGCCCCTTGAGCTCGCGTCCCATCAACTTGGAGCGCTCCCAGCGCCCCTCGTGCAGCGAGAGGTTCGCCGCCGGGATCCCGCGGACCAGCGCGATCAGGCTGCCGAAGAGGAGCTCCGCCACCGCGACGGTGTTCCCCGCGGGTGCGTTGATGACGGCGACCCCGAGCGCGGTGGCGGCGTCCATGTCCACATTGTCGACGCCGACGCCGGCGCGCCCGACCACGCGGAGGCGCGTCGCCGCCCTCAGGAGTTCGGCCGAGATCCGCGTGGCACTCCGGCCGACGATCGCATCGTAGTCCGCGATGCGCGCGACGAGGTCCGCCGCACCGAGCGTCGGCACCTCGTCCACGCGGAACTCGGGGACCGCCGTGAGGACCGCGACGCCCTCGGGGTCGACCGCATCCGTGACGAGGATCCGATAGGTCGGCGCCATCAGGGCTGCGGGACGACGGCCTGGGACGTCGCCGTGGAGCGACGCGATGCCTGGGCCACGAGCCGCATCGACGCCTCCCGCACCTCGCCGTCCCGGTCGTCCCGCAGCATCTGCACGGCGGCCATCGCCGTCGGCGTGCGGATCGCGACCAGCGCCGTGCAGGCCAGCACGCGCAGGGCGCTGCTGCGACGGTTCGGGTGCACCCCCTCCCCCTGCGCGACGCGGACCAGGAGCTGCACCGCCTCGGGGGTCGCCGCCGCCCCCACGGCACCGATGGCCGAGAAGAGCACCTCGGTGTTCGGCTCGCGGTCGAGGAGGGGCGCGAGCATCGCGACGGCGCGCGGGTCGCGGCGCGCGCCGAGCGCGGCCACGGCGCGCAGGCGGACGGACGCGATCTCGTCCTGCAGCACGATCGCGATCGCGTCGAGCGAGCTCGGTGAGGTGAAGCCGCCCAACGCCGCCACCGCGGCGCGGCGGGCGCGCGCTTCCGGATGGCGGAGGATCTCCACGAGGATCTCCTCGCTGCGCGCGTCCTGGAGCTCGCCGAGGATCGTCGCGGCCTCGCGGACATCGAGCACGCTGGTGCTGCGCGCGAGCCCGAGGAGCGAGTCGTGCGTGCGCCGGAGGCGCTTGAGGGCCGCGAGGCAGGTCGCGCGCGCGTCCGCGGTGGACGCCGAGATGTACTCGTGGGCGAGCGCATCGGCGCCGTAGACGCCGTAGCGGTGGAGGATCGCCTGCAGCCGCTCGCTGGCGGTCGCGTCGGCGTCCAGCTGATGCCGCAGCACCGCCAGCTGCCGGAGCATCATCGGGCGCACGGTGAGCCGCTTGAGCGCGTGGTTGAAGAGCTGCCGCCGCGTGTCGGACGAGTCGCGCTCCAGCGCCTGGTGCTCCAGCGCGACGATGGCGGCCATCCCCTCGACGAGGTCCGCGTGCCGTCCCTGCCGGAACGCGAGGTCGACCTGTTGGACCAGTTCGTCGAGCGCCGCCGGCAGCGCGGCGGACGCCTCGCGCTCCGCGTCGGCGAGCACCTGCACCGCCGTGGCGAGGCCACTGTGGGACGGCGTCGGCACGGCGATCGCTCGCTCGAGCCGCTCCGGCTCGTCGGAGTGCTGCGGCTGCAGGGGCGCAGGCGCGACCAGCGCCGCGGACGCGGCGGGCGTGGCGCGCACCGCGGGCGCCGCGGGCGCCGCGTCCGGTGGCGGCACCGCCGGCATCGCACCCGAGGGACGCCGCGCCGGCGTCTCGCGTCGCGACGGACGCGCCGGCGCAGTGGGGAGAGGCGCGGCGGGAGGTGACGCCTCGCGCGGGCGGAGCTGGAGACGGATCGCGCGTCGGTCGAGCACCGCGGCACGCCCCGCGAACGCACCCGCCGGATCGGCACCGGACGGCTCCGCCGCCAGATTCCGCGCCAGGTCGAGGAGGTCGGCGACCGCGGCCTTCCCCGTGATCGTCATCTCCTCGATCCCGTACCCCTTGAACCGCTTGGCGAGGAGCGGGAACACTACTGGCCCGGCCGCGGTCGCCAGCGTGCCGTCCGCGCCGAGCGTGAGCGAACCCTCCGCGCGCTTCGCCGCGTCCACCACCTCCTTCACGAGCGTCCGTTGCTCCACCGCCGCCGTCGGGCGCTCGCTCACGAGCGTCACGAGTTCGGCGAAGCGCCGGAGCACCTCGGGTATGTCGGCGACTGGCTCGGACATCTCGTGCTGGAGGGTTCGGGAGGGTCGCCATTAAGATACGGTCCGTACCATCCCTTCACTACACGGCGGGAGCGCGGCCATGGGGTCCCTGCACGCGTGGACGAGCGCCCACTACGAGATCCCGCTCCCCGAGGGGCACCGGTTCCCGATCGCGAAGTACGCGCTCCTGCGCGACACGCTCCTCGCCGAGGGCGTGGTGGCGACCTCGCGGATGCATGATCCCGAGCGCACACCGATCGAGGACGTCCGGCGCGCGCATGACGCGGCGTACATCGACCGCCTGCTGCAGGGCTCCATGCCGGCCGTCGAGCAGCGCACCCTCGGCTTCCCGTGGAGCGAGGCCCTCGTCGAGCGGTCGCTCCGCGCGAGCGGCGGCACGCTGGCGGCGGCCGCGCACGCCCTCGACGCCGGCATCGCGATGAACCTCGCCGGTGGCACCCACCACGCCTTCGCGACGCACGGCGAGGGATTCTGCGTGCTGAACGACGTGGTGATCGCGATCCGCGCGCTCCGCGCCCGAGGGCGGCTTCGGCGAGCGGCGGTGGTGGACCTCGACGTGCACCAGGGGAACGGCACGCACGCGCTCCTCGCGGGGGACGACGGCGCGTTCACCTTCTCGATGCACGGCCGGCGCAACTACCCCTTCCGCAAGGTGGCGGGCCGGCTCGATGTCGAACTCGAGGACGGCACGCGGGACGACGAGTACCTCGGGCGGCTCGCGGAGGTGCTCCCAGCGGTGCTCGCCGAGGCGCGCCCCGACCTGGTGTTCTACCTCGCTGGCGCGGACCCGCACGAGGGGGACACGCTCGGGAGGCTCGGTCTCACCTTCGAGGGGCTCATGCGGCGCGACGCACTCGTCCTCGAGGCCGCGCGCGCGGTGGGCGTGCCCGTGGCGATCGTGATCGCCGGCGGCTACGGGCGCTCGATCGACGACACGGTCCGCGTGCACGCCAACACCGCGCGCGTCGCCGATAGCTTCCTCTGAGCTCATGCCCCCGATCCCACCGCCGCTCAAAGCCGGACAGACCGCCGCCACGCCGGTGCCGCTCTACTGGTGCCGCTACGCTCCGGCCGCTCCGCGCGGACGCCTCGTGGTGCTCCACGGCGGACCCGGCGCCCACCACGACTACCTCCTGCCGCAACTGCTCGACCTCGCGCAGGAGCACGAGTGCCTCTTCTACGACCAGCGCGGCGGCGGCCGCTCGAAGACCGACGACCGCGCGCCCATCACCTGGCGCACGCACGTCGAGGACCTCACGGCGGTGCTGGCCGAGCTCGCCCCGGGCCCCCTCTCGCTCGTCGGCTACTCGTGGGGCGCGCTCCTGGCCATGCTCTATGCGCTGGAGGCGAACTCGGGACGTGCCGGCCCGCTCCCGGTCCGCATGGTCCTCCTCGACCCGGCGCCCGCCTCTCGCGCGTTCCGCGACGAGTTCGAGGCCGAGTTCTCGCGGCGCCAGGCAGGACCGGAGGTCGCCGCGCTCCGCGAGGAGCTCGCCGCCAGCGGGCTCCGGGAGCGCGACCCGGATGCATACCGCCAGCGCACGTTCGAGCTGAGCGTCGCCGGGTACTTCTCGGACCCGGCCAGGGCCCGCGACCTCACCCCCTTCCGGGTCACCGGGCGCGTCCAGCAGTCGGTCTGGGAGTCCCTTGGCGCCTTCGACCTCGTCCCGCAGCTGCGTGACCTTCGGGTGCCGTCGCTGGTCGTTCATGGCAGGCAGGACCCCATCCCGATCGCCTCGGCGGCGGCCGTGGCGGCGGCCCTGTCGGCGCAGACGGCCTGGCTCGACGATTGCGGCCACGTGCCATACGTCGAGCAGCCGGAGGCGCTCTTCCGCACGGTACGGGCGTTCCTCCACGACACCGAGTCCCTGGTCACCCCCTGAGATGGCCACACACGACGACATCACGCAGCCCTACGTGGGCACGATCGAACATGACGGACGCCGCTACAACGTCTCCGTCCGCATCCAGTTCGACGGGATCGAGTATGTCGGTCGGCTCTGGTTCGCAGACGAGTCGTGGGACGACCTGGGCATCCCAGACCGCGGCGCCTTCCCCGGCCGCACGCGCGAGGAGGTCATCACGCTGACCAAGCGGCTGACCGAAGGGGAGATGGTCAAGCGCTACAAGCGCGCGCTCGCCGAGAAGCGGCGCTTCCGCGGCCTCCGGAAGCACACCGAGGACATCCTCGCCAAGATCCGCTTCCTGAACCAGGTGGCGGTCTCGATGCGGGCCGGGCTCCTCGACGTGGAGGGAGCGGCGCAGGAGATCACGCTCACGGAGCAACAGCTCCACTCGCTGATCGACCGGCTCGGCGAGCACGCGGGCGTCGAGAGCTAGCCACCGCTCTCGGTTCCGCGCGCGACCGTCGGGCACCCCGCCCGCGGCTATATTCCGGGGATGGATTCGCGCGCCGTCGCCCACCTCCTGCACGAGATCGTCGCCCTGCTGGAACTGCAGGGTGAGGACCCGACGGTGCCCGCGCCCTACGCCGATGCCGCTCGCTCACTGGCGGCCGCGGATCCAAAGCCGGTCGGCGAGCTCCTCCGGCGCGACCGCCGGCGCTTCGCGCCCGAGGTGATCGAGGTGCTGGAGGAGCTCCAGGAGACCGGCGAGTCCACCCTCCTCGACCAACTCCGCGAGTCCACTCCCGAGGGGCTCTTCGAGATGCTCCGCGTGCCGGGACTTGGCCCCTCCCGCATCCGCCGGATCCATGAGGGACTCGGGCTCGACACGCTGCAGGAGCTCGAGGAGGCGGCGCGCGACGGCCGCCTCGCCAAGCTCCCCCGTTTCGGCGCGCGCACGGCCGAGCAGGTGCTGCGCGGCATCGCCTGGCTCAAGGAGAGCGGGGCGCAGGTGCTCCTGCCGCACGGCACGGCCGAGGCCCTGCGCATGCTGGCCGGGATCCGCCGCATCAACGGCGTGGTCCGCGCCGAGATCGCCGGTGCCATCCGCCGCCACTGCGAGACCGTGCGCGAGGTGGAGATCGTGGCGGCGTGCGCGCGCGAGCCCGAGGCGGTCGCCGCCGCCTGTGCGCGGCTCCCCGGCACGCGGGACTCGGTCGGGAGCGGCACACGTGAGGTCTCCATCCGCTTCGACGACGGGATGCGGCTGCAGCTGCACTGCGTACCGGCGGACGAGTTCGTCGTCACCTGGTTCCGCGCCACGGGTTCCGAGGCGCACGTGCAGGAATTGGTCGCGCGTGCCGCGCTGCGGGGGCTCACGCTCGACGCGCACCACCTGCGCCGCGCGGACGGGAGCGCGGTGGAGCTCGCGGACGAACCCGCGCTCTACGCGGCGATCGGACTCCCCTGGCTCCCGCCGGAACTCCGCGAGGGACTCGGGGAATCCGCCGCAGCGGCCGAGGGATCAATGCCCGCGCTCATCGAGCTCGGCGACATCCGCGGCGTCCTGCACTGTCACTCGCAGTACTCCGACGGCGGTGCGACCATCGCCGAGCTCGCGGCCGAGGCCCGGCGGCGGGGGTGGAGTTACCTGGGCATCTCCGACCACTCGCAGTCGGCGTTCTACGCCGGGGGCCTCACCGCCGAGTCGCTCGCGCGCCAGCACGAGGAGATCGACGCGATCAACGCCTCCTTCTCCGACTTCCGCGTGCTGAAGGGCGTCGAGGCGGACATCCTCCCCTGCGGGCGGATCGATTACCCGGTGGAGGTGCTGGACCGCTTCGACTACGTGATCGCGTCGGTGCACTCGCGCTTCGGGATGAACGAGGTGCAGATGACCGACCGCGTGCTCAAGGCGCTCGAGGACCCGCACATGGCGATCCTCGGGCACCCCACGGGCCGGCTCCTGCTCACCCGCGAGCCCTATGCGATCGACATGGACGCGGTGATGGCGCGTGCCGGCGAATGCGGCGTGGCGATCGAGCTCAACGCAGACCCGCACCGCCTCGACCTCGACTGGCGGCTCTGTCGCTCGGCGCGCCGGCATGGCGTGCGGATCGAGATCGGCCCCGACGCGCACTCGGTGGATGGCTTGGACAACATGGCGCTCGGCATCGGGATGGCCCGCAAGGGGTGGCTCGCGGCGGAGGACGTGATCAACACGTCGTCCGCCGACGACCTGGTCGCGTTCGCCACCCGGCGCCGGCTCGCGCGCGCGCACGCCTGAGTCCCATGGCGGCGAGGAAGTCGAGGCTGGCGAGGAGGAAGCGCGCCCCGCGCGTGCTGCGCGGTGCGGCACTCCAGGCCCACGCAAGGGAGATCCAGCGGCGCCTCGCCGCCGAGTACCCGGACGCGCATTGCGAACTCGACTACCACACGCCCTTCGAGCTCGCCGTCGCCACCGTGCTCTCCGCGCAGTGCACCGACAAGCGGGTGAACATGGTCACCCCCGAGCTCTTCCGGCGCTGGCCAGACGCCCGCGCCCTCGCCAAGGCACCGGTGGAGGAGATCGAGGAGGTCATCCGCAGCACCGGGTTCTTCCGCAACAAGGCGCGCTCGCTCTCCGGGCTCGCACAGGCCGTGGTCGCGGAACATGGGGGCGAGCTGCCGCGTACGATGGAGGCGCTCGTGGTGCTGCCCGGCATCGGCCGCAAGACCGCGAACGTCGTGCTCAGCAACGCGTTCGACACGCATGAAGGGATCGTCGTGGACACCCACGTCGCCCGCCTCGTGCAACGCTTCGGCCTCACCCGCGAGACGGACGCCGTCCGCATCGAGCGCGTGCTCCAGCCCCTCTTCGATCGTCCCACATGGGGCATGCTCTCCCATCTCCTGATCTGGCATGGGCGCCGCGTCTGCGACGCCCGCAAGCCGCGCTGCCCCGACTGCACGCTCAACGACATCTGCCCTTCCTCCACGACATGACCCGCCCTTTCCTCCTCGGCGCCGCCTGCGCCGCCCTCGCCATCGCAGTCGCCTGCGCACCCAAGGCCCCGGCCGTCCAGAACGTCCAGCTCCTCGCCGAGCCCGTCGATGCCTGCGTGCGCGCCCGCGAGGATGCGGCGGCGGACCCGCGCCTCGACGTGGACCGCGTGCCCGCGCCCGTGAAGATGGACCCCGCCCCGATCCGCCGGCCGGTGCCGCGCAGCGCGCTCAACCGCGACGGGAGCTCGGTGATCCGCGTGGAGGTGCTCGTGGACACGCTCGGCAAGCCGGACATGGCCACCTTCGCGGTGCTCGAGGCGTCGAACGCCTGGTTCGTCACGGGCGCCCGGAACGCGATCGCCAAGTGGACCTTCACGCCGGCGCTCCGGCACGGCTGCAAGGTGGCGCGCTACTACGTGTTCAGCGCGAGCTCGCCGGCGCGCTCCCGCTAGCCGGCGCCCGATCGGTTAGATTCCCAACGTCGCGCTCCACCTTTCCCACCGAACTCCGTTCCTGCCGATGAAGACCGCCACGTTCGAGACCAACAAGGGCACCATCACCGCCGAGCTGTTCGAGAAGGATGCGCCCGGCACGGTGTCCAACTTCGAGAAGCTCGCCAACGAGGGCTTCTACGACCAGATCCAGTTCCACCGCGTGATCCCCGACTTCGTCGTGCAGGGCGGCTGCCCGAACGCGCGGATCGGCGGCAAGCCGAAGGGCCCCCCGGGCACCGGCGGGCCCGGGTGGACGATCAAGTGCGAGACCAAGGGGAACCCGCAGACCCACAAGGTGGGCGCGCTCTCCATGGCGCACGCCGGGAAGGACACCGGCGGCTCGCAGTTCTTCATGGTCCTCTCCGAGGGGAACACGCGCCACCTGAACGGCGTGCACACCGTCTTCGGCCAGATCACCGGCGGCCTCGACGTGATGAAGCAGCTCACCCAGTCCGACCACATGGTCACGGTGCGCGTCTCCTGACGCGCGATCGTCCGCCCCTCCCACAGCCCGCCTCGAGGCTCGCCCCATGACCGCAGGAACCCCGATGTCCGGCCGTGACACGGCCGCCGCCTTCAAGGGACTCATCGTCGGCGCCATCGCCATCGGCGCGCTGGTCGTCACCATCGTGTACCTCACGAACCAGAAGTTCGCGGGCCACGAGGCCGAGAGCTCGGCGGAGACGCCGGCGGCCGAGACGCACTGATGTGACGTCGCTCGACCTCGCGTCGACCGAGCGCCCCGCGCCCCTCCCGGGCGTCGGGGCGCTTCCCTTCCCGCTCCGCGCGGCGATCACCCCCGCCCTCGCGCTCGGCGCGCTCGTGGCGGGCGGCGCACTCGCGCTCGGCTCGGGCACCCGCGCGTGGAGCACGCCATTCCTCCTGGGCGCCCTCGTCGTGCTCGGCGCGCCGGTGGTGCTGCGCACCCTCCGTGGTCTTCTCGCGGGGAAGTTCGCCGCCGACGTCGTCGCGATGCTGGCGATCGCGGTCGCGATGGTGCTTCGGGAGCCGGTCGCTGGACTGGTGATCGTGCTCATGCAGACGGGTGGGGAGCTGCTGGAGCGCTACGCCGAAGGACGCGCGTCCGCCGCGGTGCGAGAACTCGAGGCCGCGGCGCCACGCGTCGCGCACCGCTTGCGGGACACCGCGGCGCACGACACCGAGGACGTCGCCGCGGAGGCGGTCATCGTGGGCGACCTCATCCTCGTGCGGCCGGGCGAGATGGTCCCGGCGGACGCCACCGTGCACGAAGGGAACAGCTCCCTCGACACCTCGCGCATCACAGGCGAACCGCTGCCGGAGCGCGTGGGCGTCGGTGCCCCCGTGCGGTCGGGCGTGGTGAACCTCGAGTCGCCGCTCGTCCTGCGCGTCTCGGCGCCGGCGCGCGAGTCGCTGTACGCCAGGATCGTCGAGCTCGTCCGCACGGCGCAGGCCGAGAAGTCCCCCATCCAGCGGACCGCCGACCGGTGGGCCGTCTGGTTCACGCCGGTCACGCTCGTGGCCTGCGCCATCGCCTGGTGGCTCTCGGGCGACCCGGCGCGCGTGCTGGCGGTGCTCGTCGTGGCGACCCCTTGCCCCCTCCTGCTGGCCACCCCGGTGGCGATCATCGGCGGGATCAATCGCGCCGCGCGCCGCCAGATCGTGGTGCGCAACGGCACGGCGCTCGAGCAGCTCGCGGCGGTGGACACGGTGGTGTTCGACAAGACCGGCACTCTCACGCATGGTCGCCCCGTGGTGGAGACGGTCGCCCCCATCGCGCCGCTCGGCCGCGAGGAACTGCTCCGGCTCGCCGGCGCCCTCGAGGTGGGATCCGGACACCTCCTCGCGCGATCCGTCGTGGAGGCCGCGACGCTCGGGAGCCGGGCGCTGCCGCCCGCGACGGAGGTGGTGGAGTCGGCGGGGGCCGGCATCGCGGGACTCGTCGAGGGGCGTCGCGTCGCGCTGGGCGCGTTCTCGTACATCGAGCGTCGTGACCCGGACGCCGCACGGGTCCTCAAGGCGCATCCGGTCGACGGTCCGGAGCTCCGCGCCTACGTCACGGTGGACGGGAAGCCCGCAGGCGTCGTCGCGTTCGCCGATCGCATGCGGGAGGGCCTCCCCGAGTTCGTGGCCGGGCTCCGCACCCTCGGCCTCTCGCGCACGCTCCTGCTCTCCGGTGACCACCCGGAGAACGTGGCACCCGTCGCCCGGGCGCTGGGCATCACCGAGGCCCGCGGCGACCTGCTGCCGGAGGCGAAGGTGGAGGTGGTGCGCGCACTCGAGCGCGACGGTCGGCGCGTGCTCATGGTCGGCGACGGCACCAACGACGCCCCCGCGCTCTCGGCGGCCACCGTGGGCGTGGCCCTCGCCGCGCACGGCGGCGGGATCTCCGCCGAGGCGGCGGGGATCGTGCTCCTGGCGGACGACGTCCGGCGCGTCGAGGATGCGGTGCGGATCGGGCAGCGCTCCGTGTCGATCGCGAAGCAGAGCATCATCGCTGGGCTCCTGCTCTCCGGCACCGCGATGGTGGTGGCCGCGCTCGGGTTCATCCCCCCGACCGCGGGGGCTCTGCTCCAGGAGGGGATCGACGTGGCGGTGATCCTGAACGCGCTGCGGGCCGCGCGGGCTCCTCGTGGAGCATCCGGATCGCCGGGGTCGTGAGGTCGTCGAACTGCCCCTGTCGCGCGGACCAGACGTACGCGGCGACGAAGCCCACGGCGAGCACGATCGCAAGCGGCACCAGCAGGTAGAGCACGCTCACGAGGCCGCCCGCGCGAACGCGCGGCCACGCCAGGCACCGAGGATCGCCGTGGCGGAGCTGAGCGGCATCAGCACCGCCGCGATGAGCGGGTCGAGGAGTCCCAGCATGGCGAGCGCCACGGCGACGACGTTGTACGCGAGCGCCACGGCCATGTTGCGGCGGATGAGGCGCGTGGTGCGCCGTGCCCCCGCCATCAGATCGCCGAACGCGGCGATCCCGCCGCGCGCGAGATAGACGTCGGCCGCCGCCAGCGACGCCTCGGCGCCGCCGCGCACCGCGATGCCCACGGTCGCGGCGGAGATGGCGGCCGCATCGTTCACCCCGTCGCCGACCATGACCACCGGGCCCCGAGCGAGCGCCTGCTGCACCGCCTCGCGCTTCCGCTCCGGGGAGGCGCCTCCCTCGTGCCGGTCGCCCGAGAGCCCGAGGCGCGTGGCCACGCTCGCGACCACGGCCGTGGAGTCGCCGCTCAGGATCCGCACCTCCCAGCCGGCGTCACGCAGCGCGTCGACGGCCGCGCGGGCCTCGGCGCGGATCGGATCGCTGAAGGTCGCCCGCCCGGCGAAGCGGCCATCGATCGCCACGACGACCTCGGTGAGCGCCTCCGTCCCCGCCTCCGAGGCGGGTCCATCGACCCCCACCCAGTCCCGCCGACCGACGCGCACGTCGTGCCCCGCCACGGCGCCCCGGATGCCGGCACCGAGCGTCTCGCATACGTCACTCGCCCCGGCCAGCGGAACCTCCGGCCACGCCGCCACGAAGGCCGCGGCCACCGGATGGCGTGAGTGCGCCTCGAGGGCGCGCACGGCCTCCCGCGCCGCATCGGTCCCCTCCCACGAGGCGAGCGCGAGCCGCCCCTCGGTGAGCGTGCCCGTCTTGTCGAGGAAGAGCGTCCCGCGCGAGGCCAGCGCCTCGAGCGCATGCCCACCCTTGATCAGGATCCCGCGCCCTGCGGCCCGGCCGATCGCCACCGTGAACGCGAGCGGCGTCGCCATGGCCAGCGCGCAGGGACAGGTCACGACGAGCAGCGCGATGGCGTGATCCACCGCGCCCGCAGGATCGCGCCCCCACCAGAGGGCCACCGTGAGTGCCGCGAGCCCCAGCACCGCGGCGATGAACCATCCCGCGACGCGGTCCGCGAAGAGCACGACGGGCGCGCGCCGCTGCGCCCCGGCCTCCACCTCGTGCAGGAGCCGCCCGAGACGACTCGTCTCCCCCGCGGCGTCCACGCGCACGCGCAGCGGGGAACCCAGGTTCACGGTGCCCGCGAACACCTCGCTCCCCGCGTGCACGCCCACGGGGCGCGACTCGCCGGTGAGGAGCGCGAGGTCGAGCGCCGAGTCGCCGGAGAGCACCGTGCCGTCGGCGGCGAGGGTGTCCCCCGCCCGCACGTCCAGCACCATCCCCGGCACCACGGCCTCCACAGGCACCTCGTCGACCTCCCCGGTGAGCGGGTGCACCACGCGCGCGACGGCGGGCGAAAGCGCGCCGAGCAGCTCCGAGGCGTCGGCGGCCGTGCGCTGCGCCCGGTACTGGAGGAAGCGCCCCACCAGAAGCAGCAGCACGAGCGTCGCCACGGCATCGAAGTAGATCGGCCCGCTGTCGCGCAGGGTGTTCACGGCGCCCTGCAGGAACCCCGCGGCGAGCGCGACCGCGATCGGCACGTCCATGTGGAGGCGGCGCGCGCGGAGCGCCGTCCACGCGCTCGTGAAGAACACGCGGCCCGGCCAGAGCAGCGCCGGCACCACGAGCGCGAGGCTGATCCAGCGGAAGTAGCGCTCGAACTCCGGCTCGATGCCGCCGAACATCCCGCTGTAGAGGGCCAGCGCGATGGCCATCACGTTCATCGCGATCGCCCCCGCCACGCCGATGCGCGTGAGGAGCGCGCGTTCCTCGGCGCGGCGCGCCTCGTCGGCCCGGCGGCCGCGGTACGGGTGCGGGCGGTACCCGAGCCGGTCGAGCGCGCGCGCAAGCGCGCCGAGCGTGGTGTGCGCCGGGTCCCAGGTGAGCCGGAGCAGGGCGCGCGTCACGTCGAGTTCGGCACGCACCGCGCCGGGCACCGCGAGCGGGAGCCGCTCCACGAGCCAGACGCAGGAGGCGCAGTGCACGCCTTCCAGGTAGAGCGCGACCTCCGCGAGTCCGTCGCGTGTGCGCGTGACGTGCGCCGCCTCGAAGGCCTCGTGGTCGAACTCTGCGAAGCTCCGGCCGCTCGCGCGCACCGCGACGCCCCGGCGCTCCGGGAGGTCGTAGAAGCCCTCGAGCCCGCACTCGCGGATGACTGCCGCCGCCGTCTCACAGCCTGCGCAACAGTAGACGAGCCCCTCGGCCTCGCGCGCCTCGCCTCCCAGCGCGTCGAGTCCGCAGTGCGCGCAGGTGGTAGCGACCGCCTCGGGTTCAGCGACCGCCGTGCTGCCCATGGGCCTCCATGGTGGGGCCCGCGCCGGTGACCGAGGCGACGGCGGGCGTGAAGCGCCCGGCGACGGTGAGGAGGCCCAGCACGACGAGGACGGCCGCCGTGAGCGCCGGGAGCCTGCGGCGTGCCGGCCCGAGGAGCCGCTGGGCGCCGAGCCCGAGGGCCGCCATCATCGGGAGCGTTCCGGTCCAGAACGCGGCCATGACCAGCGCGCCTCCCGCGGCACTCCCGGCCGCGGCCGACGTCGCGACGAACGCGTAGAGCCAGCCGCAGGGGAGCGCGGCGGTGAGCGCCCCGACCGCGACACCGCGCAGCGCGGGAGGCCGCGCCTGCACCGCGCGCACGGAGCGCGCCACGCGAGCCGCGAGCCCGGGGGGCACCGCGAGCACCGGCACGCGAACGCCGAGCGCGGCGAGCAGCGTGGCCGTCCCCCACGCGACCAGGAGGCCGCCGGCGACGATCGTCGCGGGACGCGCGAGGCCGACGACGGCCCCCGCGCGGTCGAGCCCCGCTCCCGCCGCGCCCGCCAGCGTCCCGAGAAGCACGTAGGAGAGCAACCGGCCGCCGTTGTACGCGGCCGTGCTCCGCCACGCGCTCCGCGCCGGCGAGGCGTCCCCGCCCGACGCGAGGCAGGCGAAGCTCCCGCACATGGCCGCGCAATGCACGCTGCCGAGCAGGCCGGCCACGAAAACGGAGACGGCGAGGGCGATCACGGCGTGCGCGACTCCACGCGCGGACCCAGCGCCGGACCCTCGCGCGCATCGACGATCTCGGTCGCGAGGAACTGGGCGCCGTCGCGCTCGGCCTCGATGCGCACCTCCCAGCGACCCGGATGTGCGATCCGGGTGCGCGCGGCATAGCCGCGCCCCGGTGATTCGCGGAACCTGAGCAGGGTCGGGCGGCCAGCGTCGAGGTTGTGGATGAGGGTCGCCGTGACCTTCGCACCCTGCACGGCCGCTCCCGCGGCATCGGTGATCCGCACCACCACCTCGCCCTCGCTCGCCGCCCCGGCCACGGAGCGCTCCACCGTCGCGACGGCCCGCCAGCCGAGCCGGTCGCTTGCCGCGCGGCGCGCCATGGTCGAGTCCCAGGCCACCGCCTTGCGGTAGTAGTCCGGCTCCACCACGGAGCCGTTCCGGTCGGAGTTCGCCGCGAAGAGCATCACCACGTTCGCGCTCACCGTGAAGAGGAGCGCCAGGGTCAGGAGCCAGGGCCAGTAGGCCCCACGCTTGTCGGTCATCGGGCCTCCGCGCGCGGGCCGATCAGGCGCCACGCGAACTCACGGGTGAAGGAATCGCCATCGCTCACGCGGAACCGCACGGCACGCTCGCCGTCGCGGAAGCGGTCGCCCGGCTCCACGACGAACACGGTGGTGGTGACGGTCCGCCCCGCGGCCACCCGCACCGGGTTCTCGGGGGCGATGAACTGCGCCCCCGGCTCGTCCAGGAACGCGATCGTGTACGCGCGATCCTCCCGACCGCGGTTGGCCACCTTGATCCGCACCTGGTTGACCACCTGCCCCGCCGCATCGCGCGTGAAGGGCGGGCCCAGCCCGCCCAGCAGCGTGATGTCGGCCGGCGAACGCGTGGCGAGCGAGAGCACGAACGCGCCGAACACGAGCGTGAACGCGAGCGGGTAGAGCACCGTGCGCACGCGGAGGATCCGCGGGGGCTGCCCCGCGAGCGCGGCCTGGGAGCTGTACCGGATGAGCCCCGCGGGCTTCCCCACCTTGGCCATGATGTCGTCGCAGGCATCCGCGCATTGCGTGCAGTGGATGCACTCCATCTGCAGCCCGTCGCGGATGTCGATCCCCGTGGGGCAGGTGTTCACGCAGGCGTTGCAGTCCACGCAGTCGCCGAGGCCGGGCCGCGCCCCCGCCCCCTTGCCGCGCGGCTCGCCGCGCCCGGCATCGTACGCGACGATCACCGACTGCCGGTCGAGCAGCGCCGACTGCCAGCGGCCGTACGGACAGGCCACCAGGCAGGTCTGCTCGCGGAACCAGGCGAAGTCGAGGAAGACCAGGAGCGTCGTCACCGCCATCACGACGAAGGGCGTGGGGTGCTCGAAGGGCGACTGCAGCACCCAGCCCCGGAGCGCGTCCGTGCCGACGAAGTACGCGAGGAAGGTGTTGCCGAGGATCGCGGCGATCACCGCGTAGATCGCGAACTTGAGCACCCGGCGCGGCGCGAACCATCGCCGGTCGCGGTCGAGCACGCGCGAGGCGTTCCACCCGCCCTCGACGAGGCGCTCGATCGGCCGGAAGATGAACTCCATCCATACCGTCTGCGGGCAGGCCCACCCGCACCAGACGCGCCCGAAGAGCGCCGTGAGCAGGAAGATCCCGATGAGCGAGCTCACGAAGAGCAGCATCAGCGGGAGCGTATCCGTCGGCAGGAAGGTGGTGCCGAAGAAGGTGAACTCCCTGTGCGGGAGGTCGAGCAGGATCCAGGGCTTCCCGCCCAGCCGCAGGTGCGGGATCGCGAGGAAGAGCGTGATCAGCGCGTACGCCACGGCGCGGCGCCGGATCAGCCAGCGGCCGGAGGCCGGCTTGGGCCGGATCCAGCGCCGCGAGCCGTCCTCGTTCAGCGTCGCGAGGACGCGGCCGGACGCCGTGGGAACGCTCAACGCCCGTGCCCCGTGCTCACGGCACCGGCGGCGCGGCCGGCTCCACGGCACCCTCGGGCGCCTTCGGTGCCGGAGGGTTCGTCCCGCGCAGCGAGATCACGTACGCCGTGACCGCGTCCACCTGCTCGGGCTTGAGGAGCCGGTCCCAGGGGGGCATCCCCTTCTCGAGCACGCCGTTCGCGATCGTCGCGTGGATCGCGGTGGGCGAACTCCCGTGGAGCCAGGCATCATCGGTCAGGTTGGGGCCGATGAGCCCGCCCCCGTCGGCGCGGTGGCAGACGGCACAGTTCATGTCGAAGAGCGACTTCCCGTTCGCGAGCGCGGCGGGATCGGAGGCGAGGGCGAGCAGCGCCTCCGCGGACGCACCCCCATCCGCAGCGGCCGGACGGGACGCCTCGTACGCCGCGACCTCCGCCTCGTACGCCGCGATCATGCCGGGACCCGCGCCCATGCTGCCGGGCAGGAGGTAGTAGACGGGCACGAAGATGATCGTCGCGTAGAAGATCCAGAGCCACCACCGCGGCATCGGGTTGTCGTACTCCCGGATCCCGTCGTAGTCGTGGTCGAGCAGCCGGTCCTGTTCCTGGTCCGCCACGGTCACTCCCCGGCCCGCACGGCGGGCCCCGGTTCATCATCGTCGAGTGGAAGCCGGGCGTCGTGCGCATGGCGCGCGGCCGAGCCCGGCGCGAAGGTCCGCACCACGATCGCGAGGAACGCGATCACGAAGAGCAGCAGCGCCACGATCGCGTAGCCCGAGAGCCCCGCCGCGCTCATCACGTCGGAGAGTTTCATGGCCGCGCTCCCGCCTCCGCCGTCACCGGCGGGGCCTGCTTGATGTCCTTCCCGAGCCGCTGCATGTAGGCGATGAGCGCGATCACCTCCCGGTCGCCGATCCCCGCGGGCCCGCCGGACGCGGCGATCGCCTCCGCCATCGTGCGCGCCTGCTCGCGCGCCTGGCCCGGCGCATCGCGCACGGCGTCCCCGTACGGGACCCCGAGCATCACCATCGCGTCCACCCGCGCCTGGATGCCCTCGAAGTCGAGCGGCGCCCGCCCCAGGTGTGCGTACGACGGCATGATCGAGTTCTGCACCAGCGCCTGCGGCTCCTCGAAGTGCCGCACGTGCCAGAGGTCGGGGTACTTCCCGCCCACCCGCGCGAGGTCGGGCCCGATCCGCCGCGACCCCCACAGGAACGGGTGGTCGTACACGAACTCGCCCGGCTTGGAGTACTCGCCCCACCGCTCCGTCTCGTGCCGCAGCGGGCGCACCATCTGCGAGTGGCAGTTGAAGCACCCCTCGCGGATGTACAGGTCGCGGCCCGCGAGCTCGAGCGGCGTGTACGGCTTCACGCTCGCGATCGTCGGCACGTTCGACCGGATCAGGAAGGTCGGCAGGATCTCGGCGAGCGAGGCCACCACCACGGCCAGCACCACCATCACCGTGAAGAGGAGCGGGAGCCGCTCCCACCGATGGTGCCACCTGGCCGCCGCGAAGCGCGCCCAGAGTCCCGCGCCGGCCGGTACGGGCGTCGGGTCCACGTAGGTGGCGGGCAGCCGCGGCGCCGAGACCACGGGCACGTCGTACGTCTTCGGGCGCGCCATCCAGGTGCGCAGGATGTTGTAGCCGAAGACGAACATCCCGATGATGTAGAGCGTCCCACCCGCGACGCGCACCCAGTACATCGGGATCAGCCGCACCACGGTCTCGACGAAGTCGGGGTAGGCCAGCCGCCCCGTCTCGTCGAACGCCCGCCACATCAGCCCCTGCGTGATGCCCGCCGAGTAGATCGCGGCCACGTAGAGCAGGATCCCGAAGGTCGCGATCCAGAAGTGCAGCTCGGCGAGCTTCTTCGAGTGGAGTGGCGCCTGGAAGAGCCGGGGCGCGAGCCAGTAGATCATGCCGAACGTGAGCAGCCCGTTCCAGCCGAGCGCCCCGGTGTGCACGTGCGCGATGATCCAGTCGGTGTAGTGCGCCAGCGAGTTCACGCTCTTCACCGAGAGCATCGGGCCCTCGAAGGTGCTCATCCCGTAGGCGGTGATCGCCACCACGAAGAACTTGAGCACCGGCTCCTCGGCCACCTTGTGCCAGGCGCCGCGCAGCGTGAGCAGGCCGTTGATCATCCCGCCCCAGGAGGGCATCCAGAGCATCACCGAGAAGAGCATCCCGAGCGTGGAGGCCCAGTCCGGGAGCGCGGTGTAGTGCAGGTGGTGCGGGCCCGCCCAGATGTACAGGAAGACGATCGTCCAGAAGTGGAGGATCGAGAGCTTGTACGAGTACACCGGCCGCTCGGCCGCCTTCGGCATGAAGTAGTACATCAGGCCGAGGAAGGGGGTGGTGAGGAAGAACGCCACCGCGTTGTGCCCGTACCACCACTGCATGAACGCGTCCTGCACCCCCGCGTAGATGGGGTAGCTCTTCAGCAGCCCCGCCGGCAGGCTCAGGTTGTTGAAGATGTGGAGGATCGCGACCGTGACGATCGAGGCGATGTAGAACCAGATCGCGACGTAGATGTGCCGCTCGCGCCGCCGCGCCAGCGTGCCGAAGAAGTTCACCGCGAACGCCACCCAGACGACGGCGATCGCGATGTCGATCGGCCACTCGAGCTCGGCGTACTCCTTGGCCTGCGTGAAGCCGAGCGGGAGGGTGATGGCGGCGGCGACGATGATCGCCTGCCACCCCCAGAAGTGGAAGCTGCTCAAGCCGTCGGAGAACATCCGCGTCTTGAGCAGCCGCTGCGTGGAGTAGTAGGCGCCGGTGAAGATCGCGTTCCCGGCGAACGCGAAGATCACGGCGTTGGTGTGCAGCGGTCGCAGGCGCCCGAACGAGAGCCAGGCGGTGTCGAAGTTGAACCAGGGCGACGCGAGCTGGAGCGCGATGACCAGCCCCACCAGCATCCCCACGAGCCCCCAGATGAAGGTGGCCCAGAGGAACTTGCGGACGATCGCGTCATCATAGGAGAACGATTCGACGTGTGCACTCATGCCTGCGCTCCGGCGGGATGGGGAGAGCGTCCGGCCGCAGGGCCGGGAACGCGCGTGCAGGGATGATCGGCCGGCGCGCCCGGCGCGGGTGTCAGGCCGTGGTGGATTCTCCGTCGGCGCCCCGCCGACGTCCCGGTGGTGGTTTCGCCTACCATCGGGGCGTACCTTTCCCGTGTCTAATGACGGGCCGGTCGCACCCAGCGGCCGGCCCGTCCGTGCTCACCAGCCGCCCCTTCCGCCATGTCCCAGCCCCTCCCCTCCCGCGCCGACGCCCTCACCCTGATGGAGTCCTGGACCGCGAGCGAGTCGCTCCGGAAGCACATGTTGGCGGTGGAGGCGGTCATGCGCGCCTACGCGCGGCACTTCGGCGAGGACGAGGAGCGCTGGGGGCTCACCGGCCTGATCCACGACTTCGACTACGAGCGCTTCCCGAACGATGCCCACGCCGCCGACGCGGAGCATCCGGCCGAGGGGGTGCGACACCTCCGCGGCCTCGGCTACCCCGAGGACGTGCTCCAGGCGATCCTCGGCCACGCCGACTACTGCGGCGTCGCGCGGCAGACGCGGATGGCCAAGGCCCTCTTCGCCGTGGACGAGCTCACCGGGCTGATCACGGCGGCGGCGCTGGTCCGCCCCTCGCGGAGCGTGCTGGACCTCGAGGTCTCGTCCGTGAAGAAGAAGATGAAGGACAAGGCCTTCGCCCGTGGCGTGTCCCGGGAGGACGTGCTTAACGGCGCGGCGGAGCTCGGCGTCGAACTCGAGGCGCACATCGCATTCGTGATCGACGCGATGCGCGCGAGCGCGCCCACCCTCGGGCTCGCCGGAGTCTCGGCCTCGGCGCCGCGGACTTGAATCCCCCAGCGGCCCCCAACGCCCGATGACCGCCCCGCGTACTGGAGGCTGTGAGACGTGAGAGTGCGCAGTGACCGCCATCGCCCTGCCCTGGGCGAGTGCTCACCGCCGGACCGTGACTGAGCGGCCGGCGGACGAGCGCGACCTCGTCCTCGCCGCCCAGCGCGGCGAGCGCGAGGCGTTCTCGGAGCTCGTGCGGCGGCACCAGCGGCGGGCGTACGCGGTGGCGCGCTCGATCGTCGTGAATCATGAGGATGCGGAGGATGCGGTGCAGGAGGCGTTCCTGCATGCGTACAAGGCGATCGACCGGTTCCTGCCGGACCAGGCCTTCGGCGCATGGCTGCACAGGATCGTCGCCAACGCCGCGCTGGACGCGACGCGCCGCCGCAAGGTGCGTGACGCGGATGAACTCCCCGAGACGGTGTCCTCGCCGTTCCGGGATCCCGCGGAGGCCGGCGAGCTCCGCCAGCGCCTGCGGGAGGCATTGACGACCCTGCCCGAGCGTCAGCGCTCGGTGATCGTGTTGCACGACGTGGAAGGCTTCAAGCATGCGGAGATCGGGAAGTTGCTGGACATCCCGGAGGGGACCGCGCGGTCCGATCTCCATTACGCGAGGGCGCAGCTGCGGCGCGTCCTCGGAGAGGTGAGGAAGGAACTATGAGTGACATGAACGAGATGCGTGGGCCCGCCCTCGTGCGGGACGACGACCTGACCAACGAGCTGCGGGCGATCATGGCGCCGCCGGCCGACCCGACATACTGGGGCGGGCTGGAGCAGCGCATCATGGCGCGGATCGACCGCGCCCGCGACGAGGGGCGCTGGTGGGTGCTCTCGCCGCGCGCCTATCAGTTCGGCCTGCTCGCCGCTGGGCTCACGCTCATCGTGGCGGGGTCGGTCTACCTCCGCTCGCGCGCCGTCGAGGCCCGCATGGCGTACGAGACGGTCATCGAGAACCCGGGCATCGACACCCCCGTCTTCGCCCGTCGTGGGCCCCTCGACGAGCGGCGCGCGACGTTGCGCGCAGCCACGGGTCACTAGGAGCACCGATGACTCGCACCAAGGGGTTGGCCCTGGCGACGTACCTGGTCGCGATCGTCGCAGGCGCGGCGGTCGGGGTCACGGTCGATCGCTTCGTGCTGCGCGAGCGTCTCGTGCGGCAGTGGGACGACCCGCGCGCGATGCGCACGCGGCTGGCGGACGAGCTCGGGCTCGACGCCGCCCAGCGCGCCGCGCTCGACACGATCCTCGACACCCGGAACCGGGACTACGACGCGCTCATGGTGCCCATGCGACCGCGCCTCGACTCGGTCAGCACCCACGCCCGTGAACAGATCCGGTTGCTGCTCACCCCTGAGCAGCAGGCCATCTATGACCAGATGCAGCGCGAGCGTGACAACGCTCGCCGTCAGGAGAAGCGCAGATGAGGTCGTTCGTGTGGTCCCTCGCCATCCTCGCGGTCCCCGCGGCGCTCGCCGCGCAGGAGTCCGCACGCCCCATCCCGCTCGACGAGGCCGTCCGGCTCGCGCGTCGCAACGCGCCGGCCGCCATCCAGGCGCGCAACAGCATCAAGCAGACCGCGGCCTCGGTGCGGACGAACTACGCCTCGTTCCTCCCGACCCTGAGCGC
>CAZHAG010000007.1:42440-49069 GCA_964529705.1 uncultured Gemmatimonas sp.
CGGAAGCAGCTCGAGCAGGCCGAGCAGCAGCTGCGCGCGGCCGTGACGCGCGTCGCGGCCGGCGCTGCCACGCGCTCGGACTCGCTCCGCTCCTCGATCCAGGTCGGGAACGCCCGGCTCGCGATCCTCCAGGCGCAGAACAACCTCGCGACGGCCAACGCGTCGCTCTCGCGCCTCGTCGGCTCCACGGAGTTCGTCACCGCGCTCGCCGCGGACACCTCCATGACGGGGGACATCGACCTCGCCGACGCGGAGCTCTTCCGCCTCGCCGATGAGGGCCCGGTCGTGCGCCAGTCGCAGGCGACGGTCACCGCGGCCAGGCAGTCGAGCCGTTCGTCCAAGACCTCCTACCTCCCCACCGTCTCGATGCGGTTCGGCGCGAACTACAACTCCTCCGCCGACGCCTTCCAGCTCTGGGGCGACCAGAAGAACTACCAGTACAGCACGAGCTTCAGCGTGAGCATCCCGATCTTCAACGGCCTCGGCCGCGAGGAGAACGTGACGCGCGCGAAGATCGCCGAGGACAACGCGCAAGCCAACCTGCGCGACGCCCGGCTGAACGCGCGCCAGCAGATGGTGCAGCAGCTCGGCGCCTTCCGAACGGCCGAGGCGCGCGTGCAGATCCAGCTCGCGTCGGTGGCCGCCGGCGAGGAGGACCTGCGCGTGCAACAGGAGCGCTACAACCTCGGCGCGTCCACCCTGCTCGACCTCCTCACCTCGCAGACCACGCTCGACCAGGCCCGTCAGGCGCTCATCCAGGCGCGCCTCGATGCCCGCACCGCGAAGGCGCAGATCGAAGCGCTGATCGGCCGCGATCTGTAGCCCCCAGCACCCCATCGGAGTCCTCGCCGTGAACCGCCATCCCCTGATGCTCCTCCCCCTCGTCGGCCTCGTCCTGGCCTGCGGCGGCAGCAAGGAGCAGACACTCACCATCCGCACCGCGCCGGTCGAGGTCCGCACGATCGTGGTGCAGGCCGAGGCGACGGGCATCATCGAGCCGATCAACGTCGTCGAGGTGAAGTCCCGCTCGTCGGGCCAGGTCACCGAGATGCCGGTCGAGACCGGGACGCTCGTGCAGCCCGGCATGCTCATCGTGCAGCTCGACACGCGCGACGTGCAGAACCAGTGGAACCAGGCGAAGGCCGACCTGGACGCCGCGGAGAAGAAGCTCGAGGTCTCGGAGGTCCAGAAGAAGCGCTCCGACGACCTCCTCGCGGCGAAGATCATCACCGCGCAGGAGAACGAGGCCGCGCAGCTCGACTGGGCCAACGCGCAGTCGGCGATCGTCCGTGCCCGCGCCTCGCTCGACCTCGCGCAGCAGCGCCTCGACGACGCGCGCGTCACCGCGCCCGTGCGCGGCACCATCATCGAGAAGCCGGTGGCCCTCGGCCAGGTCATCCAGTCCGGCACCAGCACCGCCGGCGGCGGCACCACCATCGTGAAGATGGCCGACCTCACCAAGGTCCGCGCCCGCGCGCTCGTGAATGAGACGGACATCGGCCAGGTCCGGGCCGGCTACGAGGCCACCGTGATCGTGGACGCCTTCCCCGACCGCCGCTTCGTCGGGGTCGTGGAGAAGATCGAGCCGCAGGCCGTGGTGCAGCAGAACGTGACGATGTTCCCCGTGCTCGTCTCCCTCGAGAACCGCGACGGGCTGCTCATGCCGGGCATGAACGGCGAGGTGTCGATCATCTCGGAGCGGCGCGTGGACGTGCTCGCGATCCCGAACGAGGCCGTGCGCTCGGTGCGCGAGGCCGCGCAGGCCGCTGCGATCCTCGGCCTCGACCCGGACAGCGTGCAGTCCCAGCTCCGCGCGAGCGGCATGGGTGGCGGCTTCGGCGGCGGCATGGGTGGCGGCCAGCGCCCCGGCGGCAACGGCGGCGGTGGCCAGGCGCAGCAGGTCCCGGTGCGCACCTCGCCGGGATACGTCGACCTCCTCCCGCAGGGCGGCCAGGGGGGCGCGCAGGGCGGCCAGCGCGGGCAAGGCGGCTTCGGCGGCCCGCTCCCGGAAGTGACGGCGGCGCAGTGCACCGCGATCGAGACGGCCCGCAAGGCGAAGCCCGCCGCAGCCAAGAAGGTCGACGACCTGCAGGCGAAGATGCGTGACCCCAACGCGGACCGGCAGGCGCTCAACGCCGAGTTGCGCACCGCCTACACGGAGCTCGGCGTGGACGCGAACGTCGTGCGCGCCTGCCGCGTGCGGGAGATGAACGGGGCGCAGGGCGCCGGATCGCCGGGCGCCGTCACGACTCCGGCCGCCCCCGCCTCTACGCAGGGCGGAGCCGCACCCGCCGCTGGCCGTCGCACGCAGGGGGGCAGCACCGGCGGGAACGCCGGTGCGAGCACCCCGTCGCGCACCGCGACCCGCACGGGACTCGTCTTCGTGCAGAAGCCGGACTCCACCTGGGAGGCCCGCGTCGTCCGGCTCGGCACCGCGGACTACGACTACACCGAGGTGGTGAGCGGGCTGCAGGCCGGTGAGCGCGTCGCGCTCCTCAGCGTGGCCGCCCTCCAGATGCAGCGGCAGAGCGACGCCGACCGGATGAAGGCGATGACCGGGGCCGGGAGCCCGCTCGGCGGCGCGACAGGCGCCGGCGCCGGCCGGGGACCGGGACGGTAGCATGCTCTTCACCGAGACCATCCGCGTCGCCCTGATGGCGCTCCGCGCGAACAAGATGCGCTCGCTGCTCACGATGCTCGGCATCGTGATCGGCGTCTCCGCGGTGATCGCGGTGGTCGCGCTCGGGCGCGGCGCACAGCAGGCCGTGAACGACCGGATCGCGTCCCTCGGCACCACCCTCCTCACCGTGAACCCGGGGCAGGCCCGCTCGGGGGGCGTCTTCTCCTTCGACGTCCGCAGCCGGCTCGTGATCGAGGACGCGGACGCACTCAGGGATCGCGGCACCGAGATCGCCGCCGTGCAGCCGGAGATGTCGTCCAACCTGCAGGTGCAGTTCGTGAACAAGAACGCCGGCACGCAGGTCGTCGGCACCACGGCGAACTACCCGGCCGTCCGCAAGTACGAGATGGAGGCGGGCCGCTTCTTCTCGGAGTCCGAGGACCTCGGACGCCAGCGAGTCGCGGTCGTCGGGCCCACCGTGCTCCAGAACCTCGGCGTCACCATCCCCGAGGCGATCGTCGGCGAGAACATCCGCATCCGCGGCATCCAGTTCACCGTCGTCGGCGTCTACAAGTCGAAGGGACAGGCGAGCCCGTTCAACAACCCCGACGACCAGGTCTTCATCCCGCTCCAGACCGCGCGCTACCGCGTGATGGGGAACAACCGCCTCCGCTCCATCTCCGTGCTCGCCCCGAGCGAGGCGAAGATCCCGGAGACGATGGCGGACATCCAGAAGATCCTCCGGCGCGAGCACAAGCTCCGCCCGGACCGGCCGGACGACTTCCAGATCCGCAACCAGGCCGACTTCCTGAACACCCTCGGCGAGACCACGCAGGTGTTCTCGATGCTGCTCGCCGGCATCGCCGCGGTCTCGCTCCTCGTGGGCGGCATCGGCATCATGAACATCATGCTCGTCTCCGTCACCGAGCGCACGCGCGAGATCGGCATCCGCAAGGCGCTCGGCGCCACCAAGCTCAACATCCTCTTCCAGTTCCTGATCGAGGCGATCGTCCTCTGCCTCCTCGGCGGCGCACTCGGCATCGCGGTCGGCGCCGGCGGCGCGATGGCGTTCACCAAGTTCCTCGGCTGGTCCACGGAAGTGGGCGCCACCTCGGTCGGCCTCGCCTTCGGGTTCTCGGCGCTCGTGGGCGTGGTGTTCGGCGTCTACCCGGCGCGGCGCGCGGCCGGGCTCGACCCGATCGTCGCACTTCGCTACGAATAGCGCGTAAATCGTTGTGTTATAGGTAGTTACAGCGGGGTGTCCGGAGGGTCCGGACACCCCGCTGTGCGTGGGGCGCACCACGAACTGGACGCTCCCCCCGCGCCCGCTACATTCCTCGTGAGCGATGCCGGACTCCCCCTCACCCGACGAGATTCCCCCGGACCCGCGGCCGTCGGCGGCGATGACTTCGGAGTACCGACCGCCCGAGCGCCACCATGTGGAGGCGCACCCCACCGGCAAGCGGCTCGCGGTCCTGACCCTCACGGCGCTCGGCGTCGTCTACGGCGACATCGGCACCAGCCCGCTCTACGCGCTGCGCGAGTGCTTCAAGCCCGAGTACGGGCTCGCCGCCACGCCGGAGAACGTCTACGGCATCCTCTCCCTGATCCTCTGGGTGCTGATCCTCGTGGTCAGCGTGAAGTACATCGTCTTCATCCTCCGCGCCGACAACCGCGGCGAGGGCGGGATCCTCGCGATGCTCGCCCTGCTGCTCCAGGGCCAGACCGACTCGCTCAAGCGACGGCTGCTGCTGATCGCGCTCGGCCTCTTCGGGGCGGCGCTCCTCTACGGCGACGGGATGATCACCCCGGCCATCTCCGTGCTCTCGGCCATGGAAGGCCTGACGGTCGTCTCGAAGAACTTCGAGTACCTCGTCATCCCGTTCACGCTCGCGATCCTCGTCGGGCTCTTCCTGGCGCAGCGGCTCGGCACGGCGAGTGTCGGGAAGATCTTCGGACCGGTGACCCTCGTCTGGTTCCTGACCATCGGCGGGCTCGGGCTGCACGAGATCCTCCTCGAGCCCGCGATCCTGGCGGCCGCGAACCCCTGGTATGCGCTCAAGTTCGCCTTCACGCACGGCACCGCGGGCTTCATCGTGCTGGGCGCGGTGGTGCTGGCGGTGACGGGCGCCGAGGCGCTGTACGCGGACATGGGGCACTTCGGGAAGAAGCCGATCCGGCTCGCCTGGTTCGTCATGGTGCTGCCGGCGCTGATGCTCAACTACTTCGGGCAGGGAGCGTTGATCCTGCGCGATCCGTTGGCCGCGGAGAACCCTTTCTTCCTGCTGGCCCCGCGCGCGATGCTCTATCCGCTGATCGCGCTGGCGACCGTCGCGGCGATCATCGCGTCGCAGGCCATGATCTCGGGCGCCTTCTCGCTCACGCAGCAGTGCATCCAGCTGGGATACAGTCCGCGCATGACCATCCGGCACACCTCGGCGAGCGAGTTCGGGCAGATCTACATCCCCGAGGTGAACTACGCGATCATGGTGGGGTGCCTGTTGCTGGTGCTGGCCTTCGGCGACTCGACCTCGCTCGGCGCGGCCTACGGCATCGCGGTGACCGGCACCTTCATGATCACCACCACCATCTACACGGTGATCTCGGCCACGCGCTGGAAGTGGCCGCTCTGGCAGAGTGCGCTCTTCTTCCTCGTGTTCTTCACGCTGGACGCGGCGCTCTTCGGCGCGAGCCTGCTCAAGTTCATCCACGGCGGCTGGGTGCCGCTGGCCGTGGCGGTCGCCCTCTTCACGCTCATGACCACCTGGAAGCGCGGCCGCGAGATCCTGCGCGACCGCCTCCAGGACATCGCGCTCCCCCTCGACATCTTCCTCGAGGACGTCGGGCAGCGGGCCCGCGCCCGCGTGCCGGGGACCGCAGTGTTCATGACCTCCGAAGCGGCGGGCGTGCCCGTCGTGCTGCTCCACCACCTGAAGCACAACAAGGTGCTGCACGAGACGGTGATCCTGCTCTCGATCGCCACCGACGAGGTGCCGGAGGTGCCGCGGGCGGATCGGGTGAAGATCGAGGCGCTCGGCCAGGGATTCTTCCGGGTGATCGCGCACTATGGCTTCATGGAGTCGGCCGACGTGAAGGAGGTGCTGCAGAAGTGCCGGGATTCCGGCATCGCGGCGCGCCCGCTCGACACGAGTTACTATCTGGGTCGCGAACGGCTCATCCCGCGGCGCGGCCCCTGGAAGAAGGGCGGCCTCTCCATGAGCATCGTCCGCAAGAAGCTCTTCGGGATCATGTCCCGGAATGCCCGCTCGGCCACGGAGTACTTCCAGCTCCCGCCGAACCGCGTGGTCGAACTCGGCACGCAGATCGAGTTCTGACCGCCCGACCGTCCCCCCGTCCACCCCGCATCCGATGACCCGACGCCTCCTGCTCGCGCTGCTCCTGCCGCTGCTGCTCTCGCCGTCGCTCGGGGCGCAGCAGCGCACGCCGGTCGACTCCCTCCGTGACGACCGCGAGTTCTCCTTCTACGCGAAGGGCCCCTACCGCGCGGCGATCCCCCGCCCCGAGTCGATCCTCGGCTACGACGTGGGGAGCTGGCACACGCAGTACGCCAGCCAGGAGCGGGTCCTCCTCGCCATCGCGGAGGCCGGGCGCGACCGGGTGCGCGTGGAGCAGATCGGCGTCACGAACGAGCGCCGCACCATGCGCATCTACCTCGTCTCGACGCCGGAGAACATCGCGCGGCTCGACGCCATCCGCGCCGACCTCGACCGCATCGCCGACCCGCGGGGCGCGACGCAGGCGCAGCTCGATGCCGTGATCGCCCGCACGCCCGCCGTGGTCTGGTTCAACGGCTCCGTGCACGGCGACGAGGTGCCGGGCTTCGAGGCCTCGATGCAGCTCCTCTACCACTTCGCCGCCACGGAGAACCCGGCCACGCTCGCGCTCCTCAAGGACGCGATCGTCGTGATCAACCCCAGCTCCAACCCCGACGGGCACGAGCGCTTCGCGGTCTGGAGCAACTCGATCGCGGTCGGGAGCCCGGAACGGC
>CAZHAG010000008.1:0-5363 GCA_964529705.1 uncultured Gemmatimonas sp.
GTACGTGAGCGAGTACCGCCACCCGAACGCGCGCATCCACGACCTGTGGGTGCGCGACGGGATCGCGTACTCCGCGCAGGGCGGCGTCGGCGTGGTGGTGGTGGACGTGGGGAACGGGAAGTACGGCGGGTCGATCGAGAACCCGAAGCTGATCACCACCTACAAGGTGAACTCGGGGCATGAGATCTTCCCGTACTACCAGAAGTCGACGGGGCGCACCTACCTCTTCATCGGTGACGAGGAGATGAGCCGCCGCGGCCGCGTGTTCGAGGGCTCCGGCTACTCGCTCTCCGGCGCGGACGGACGGCCGCCGCGCAACGGCGTGCCGCAGACTTCCGGCGGCTACACGCACATCGTCGACTTCACGGACCCGATGAACCCGATGGCCGTCGGCCGCTACCACCTGGAGGACTACGGCTCGCACGACATCATCGTCGAGGACGACATCCTCTACCAGGCCTACTACGACGGCGGCGTGCGCCTCGTGGACGTCTCGGGCGAGCTGATGGGGAACCTCGAGCACCAGAATCGCGAGATCGCGGTGTTCAAGCCGTACGATCCGGAGGGGTACACGCCCAACGCGCCCTTCGTGATGAATGCGATGCCGTGGAAGGGGCGCGTCCTCTTCTCGGACTTCAATTCCGGCCTCTGGGCGGCGAAGCTCATCCCCAAGGTCGTGATCCAGTAGGCGCAGGAGCCGAGGGGGGCGCGATGTCGACGGCGCCCCCCTCGTCCGATACTGGTGAGAATGGAGAACACCGTGCCCCGTCGACGCTCGTCCTCACCCCGGAGACCGAGCCCTCGGGGCGCGGGCTGGCTGGCGCTCCTCATCATCGTCGCGGCCGCGTGCGGCAGCGGCCAAGGGGCACCGAAGGTCGGCATGGCCTACACGACCGCCGACGATGCGCTGATGCGCTTCTTCCAGGGCGAGGTCGACCGCTCGCGGCCGGACGGGACCCCCGCGATCCGGATCGTGGGATTCGAGAGGGCCGAGGCGGGTGCCGACGGCTCGCCGCTCGCCGCCGAGGTGCGGCGCGCGGAGCGGTTCGTCGCGGACCCGGACGTGATGGTCGCGATCGGGCCCGGCGGGAGCCGCGAGGTGCTGCAGGTCGCGCCGATCTTCCGCGAGGCCGGTCTGATGCAGGTCGTGCCGACCGCGACGTCGCGGTCGCTGCGGCAGGCCGGCGATCATGCGTTCCTCCTCTCGCCGGACGACTCCCTCCAGGGGGTCTTTCTCGGCGCGTTCGCGGACACGGCACGCGGTGCACGGCGCGCGGCGATCTTCTACGTGCCGGACGAATACGGGATCGGCCTCGCGTCCGGTACGGCCGCCGCGCTCGCCACGCGCGGTGTCCGGCTCCTCGAGCGCACGCCGGTGGATCCCGCGACCGACTGCGTGTCGCCACCCGGGCGACAGCGCTACCGGGAGTTCGCCGAGGAACTCGCACTCCGAGGGCGACCCGACGTCGTGGTGCTCGCCATGCGCACCGTCCAATCGGGGTGTCTCGCGGCGGCGCTCGTGGGGCGCTTCCCCGACGTGACGGTGCTCGCCGGCGACGGGACGTATCTCGGCACGCCGTTCCACGCGCGTGCGGGTGCCGCGTCCGCGCGCACGTACGTCGTCCACTTCTGGGACCCGAGCGGCCTCGATGAGCGCTCGCGTCGGTTCACGGCGGCGTTCGAGTCCGCCGTCGGACGCACCGTTCGCCATGGCGACGCCATGTTCTACGATGCGCTGATGCTCGCGGTGCAGGCCATCCGTGCGGTCGGACCCGACCGCGCGGCCGTCCGGAACTACCTTGAGGAGGTCGGCCGGTCCCGCCCACCGTTCGAGGGGGTCGCCGGACCGATCGCCTATGGTGCCCACCAGAAGCGTCGGATGCTCATGGTGCGCGCCGCGGGGCGCTCGGGTGCGAGCGCCGGAGCGACGCGATGAACCGGGAACGGCGCGCCCTCACGGTGCGCACGGTCCTGCTGCTCGTGGGCGCGACGACGCTCGCATACATCCTGGTGGCCTCGGCCCAGCTCTCGCGCGTGCTCAATCCCGCGGCCAGCGCGCTCCGCGGCCGCGCCAGCGACCTCCTGAGCGACCACGACGCGATCGCCGAGAACCAGCGGCGGATGCGCATCGCGCGCCGCGACCTCGCGCGGCATGTGCCCCCCTTCCCGGCGGGCGCCGCCACGCCCCGTCCGCTCGCGGAGCTGCGCGAGGAGGTGCGCACCCTCCTCGACTCCGCGACGGCGGTCGGGCCGCGCGTGGAACGGTCGGAACTGCCCGCGCCGATGCGGCTCCTGCTGGCCGAGGCCGTGGCGGAGGAGACGGCGTTCGGGCTCGACCTCATGCAGGCGATCCGGAGCGTCGCGCTCGGACGTCCGGCGGAGGCGGTCGGCGCCCTGCGGGCCTCCGGTGTGCACTCGGATTCGTCCGCCGTGCTGCTCTCCATGGCGCAGCGAGCGGCCCTGGGAAGCCTGCTCGAAGGCGAGAATCGCCTGCTCGGCGAGCTGCAGTGGCTCGATCGCTGGTCCCGCGCCTGGGCGCTCACCGGCATCCTGCTCTTCGCCCTCGGCGTCTGGTACGTGCACCGACGCCTCTACCGGCCGGTGCGGCGCATGGAGGCGGCGGTGCGGCGCGTGGCGGATGGCGACCTGTCCACCGAAGTGGAGATCGACCGCGCCGACGAGCTCGGGCGTCTGGGCATGCACCTCAACGCCATGACGGCCGTGCTGCGGGAGCGGGCCCTCGACGCCACGCGGGAGCGGGCCGACCTCGTCGCGCGCTTCGGGCGACTGCTCGACGAATCGTCCAACGAGATCCTCGTGTTCGACGCGACCAGCCTCCGCGCCGTGCAGGCGAATCGCGGGGCGTTGCGCGAGCTCGGGTACGAGGCGGACGAGGTGGGGGCGATCGCGCTGCCACAGCTGCTGGCGGAGCACGACCCGATGGCCCTGCGCGCGCACCTGGACGCGCTGCGCGGTGGCCGCCAGGACCGCGTCTTCCTCACTACGCGCCAGACGCGCAAGGATGGGACCACCTACCCGGTGGAGATGACCATCCAGTTCTCGCGGGACGGGGAGGCGGGCGTCTTCCTCAGCGTCGCGGCGGAGGCCAGCATGCGGCAGCGCGCGCGCGCGCTGGATGAGCGCCTCCGGGAGTTCGCCCTGGCGCAGCAGCGCGTGCTGGGCTCCGGCGATCTGGCGATGGGACTCGGCGCGCTCGCCGCCATGGCCGCCGACGCGCTGGACGTGGCGCGCGTCTCCGTCTGGCGGACGGACGGGGTCGAGCGGCGGCGCCTGGCCTCGAGCGCGCCGGACGGACCGGCCTCCGCGAGCGCGCACCCGCTGGAGGTCCCGGTGCAGGTGAACGCCAAGGACGCCGCCGTGCTCGTCATCGAGACCGGGGACGACGCCCGGGACTGGACGCCCGAGGAGCGGACCTTCGCGGGCGCCGTCGCGAGCTTCGTCGCGCGGGTGCTGGACGCGCACGAGCGCCGCGTGCTCGAACAGGCCCTCGCGCGCGCCCAGCGCCTCGAGTCCATCGGGCAGCTCGCTGGCGGGGTGGCGCACGACTTCAACAACATCCTCACCGCGATCCTCGGGAACCTCGAGGTCGCACGACTCGAGCTTGCGCCGGGCGACCCGGCGGATGCGCTCCTGGTCGAGGCGGAGGCCGCGGCCCGCCGCGCCGCCGAGCTCACGCGCCAGCTCCTCACGTTCGCGCGCCACCAGCCGGTCGAGGCGCGCGTCTTCGACCCGAACGCGCTCGCGCGGGAGGCCGACCGCATGCTGCGGCGCCTGGTCGGCGCCCACGT
This sequence comes from uncultured Gemmatimonas sp., assembly GCA_964529705.1. GTDB lineage: Bacteria > Gemmatimonadota > Gemmatimonadetes > Gemmatimonadales > Gemmatimonadaceae > Pseudogemmatithrix. The sequence continues at coordinate 3,810 of CAZHAG010000008.1, forward strand.
GGAACTGCGGAGCGAGCTGGCGCCAGACCTCCACACCGTCCGCATGGGCACGGGGCAGTTCGAGCAGGTGCTCGTGAACCTCGTGGTCAACGCGCGAGACGCCATGCCGGACGGAGGCGTGATCACGGTGCGCACGCGGAATGCCGACGTCGACGGTCCGGCCGTGGCGGATCGCCCGGGGCCCGCGCCGGGTCGATACGTCGAACTCTCGGTGCAGGACACCGGCGTCGGGATGGACCCGGAGACCCTCGAGCGCGTCTTCGAGCCCTTCTTCACCACCAAGGGACCGGGGGAGGGAACGGGGCTGGGGCTCGCCGTCTGCTACGGCATCGTCGAACAGATCGGGGGGAGCATCTCGGCGGTCAGCGCGCGCGGGAAGGGGACCACCTTCCGCGTCCTCCTGCCGGCGGCCGGCGAGGTGTCCGACCCGCCGGCGAGCGCGTGGCCGCGCCGGTCCCAGGGCGGACACGAGACGATCCTGGTGGTCGAGGACGAGCGCCCGATCCGGGAGCTGATCACGCGCGCACTCAGTGGGCACGGGTACACCGTGCTGACCGCCGCGGACGGCGAGGAGGCGCTGGGCCTGATCGGGACCCACCCCGGGCGGATCGACCTGCTCGTGAGCGACGTCGTCATGCCGGGGATGGGCGGTCCGGCGCTCGCCCGCGCGCTGCGCGAGCGATTCCCCTGGCTGCAGGTGCTGCTGATGTCCGGGTACACCGCGGACGCACTCCGGGACGGCGAGGTGCCCCCGGGCGCGGCGTTCGTCGCCAAGCCCTTCTCCCCGGACGACCTCGCCCGGCGGGTCCGCGACCTCCTCGACCCCGCCGGCGCCGGGACTCACGCCTAGATTCCCCGCATGCAGGCGATCATCGACTATTTCGCCACCATCCCCTCCTCGCACCGCGCGCTGATCCTCGTCGGCGGGATCACCTTCTTCTGGGTGTGGGAGAGTGCGGCCCCCCTCTTCCGGTTCGAGTACCGGAAGTGGTCGCACGCGCTGCTCAACATCTTCTTCACCGCGACCACCATCGCGGTGAACTTCGGCCTCGCGTTCATCCTGCTGCGCGCCTCCGACTGGGCGGTCGCGAACCGTGTGGGCCTCCTCTTCCTGCTGCCGGAGACGGCGGTGCTGCTCCGGCTGGTGGTCGGCCTCCTCGTCCTCGACCTGATCTCGGCCTGGCTCGCCCACTGGGTGCAGCACAAGACGCCGCTGATGTGGCGCCTGCACCTGATCCACCACTCCGACACGAACGTCGACACGACGTCGGCCAACCGGCATCACCCCGGCGAGAGCGTGGTGCGCTTCGCCTTCACGACCGCCGGCGTCCTCGTCGTCGGGGCGCCGATGTGGATGGTCTTCCTCTACCAGGCGGTGAGCGTGGTGCTGAGCCAGTTCAACCACGCCAACATCACGCTTCCGCCGGCGCTCGACCGCGCGCTCAGCTGGGTGATCGTCTCCCCCGACATGCACAAGGTGCACCACCACTACGTGCTCCCGTACACGGACTCGAACTACGGGAACGTGTTCTCGGTCTGGGACCGGCTCTTCGG
>CAZHAG010000008.1:5463-44699 GCA_964529705.1 uncultured Gemmatimonas sp.
CGTACACGGACTCGAACTACGGGAACGTGTTCTCGGTCTGGGACCGGCTCTTCGGGACCTTCATGTCGCTCGAGCGGGCGCGCCTCGTGTACGGGATCGACACGCACATGGACCCGAAGGAGCACGCGACGGTGGGGGCGCTGCTCACGATGCCCTTCCGCCCGTACCGGAAACCCCGCGGCTAGCGGTCCCGGCCGGCCCCTAGCGTTCCATCGGGACGGCCGGCGGCCGCGCGAGTCGCAGTGCCAGGTGCCGGCGCACGTCGGGCCACTCCGTGCGGAGGATGCTGTACATCACCGTGTCGCGCACGCTCCCGTCGGCACGCGCCATGTGGTGCCGAAGCACGCCGTCCCGCTTGGCGCCGAGCCGCTCGATCGCACGCTGCGAGGCGAAGTTGAAGTTGTCCGTCCGCAGCCCGACGACCATGCACCCGAGGGTGTCGAACGCATGCGCGAGCAGCAGGAGCTTGCAGGCCCCGTTCACGTGGCTGCGCTGCCAGCGCCTGGCGTACCAGGTGTAGCCGATCTCCACGCGGTCCACCTTCGGGACGATATCGTGGTACCGCGTGGACCCCACGATGGTACCGGTCGACAGCTCCCGGACCGCCCAGGGGAGCATGTGGCCCTGCGCGGCGCCCGCGTGGGCGTCCGCGATGTACCGGGAGACCCCGTCCGGACGCGGGACGCTCGTGAACCAGAGCTCCCAGAGCGCGCCGTCCGCCGCGGCGGTGGCGAGATCCGGGGCGTGCGACTCCTCCAGCGGCTCGAGCCGGACCCCGTGGCCCTCGAGGGTGACTGCGACTGGTGTCTGCATCTCGGTCGGTGTGTGTCACGGAGTGACGCGGCGGACGAAACCCCTGCGGCACTCAACAGTACTATGAATATGCGATGCCGGCCGATGCTCCGGGCCGACCCACCTCCTCCGACAACTTCCGACGCCATGCGATTCTCCGCCACGTTCCGTCTGGCCGCCGTGTTCGGCCTCATCGCCGCCGCCGCGGCCTGCGCCGACTCCACCGGCCCCCTCGCGCTCGACGCCGACACCCTCGAGGCCGACCTGGCCGGCGCCAACGGCGCCGTCTCCGCCCCCGCCGTGGTGAGCTTCACCGCCGCCGGTGACGCGATCGACGCGGTCCTCTCGGGGATGGGTGGCGGCGCCAGCGTGACCGACCTGCCGGCCACGCTGCTCGTGAACCCGAAGGCGGTGATGGACCAGGTGGAGTTCCGCCGGAGCCTCCGCGCGGAGACGGGCCAGCCTGCGGCGATCCCCGCCGCCGCGCTCGGCGGCACGTTCGAGTACGATGTCGCCCTCGGTCGGTACGTGAAGGGGACGCGCACGGGCGCGCCGGCGAACGGCGTCCGGTTCGTCCTCTACGCCGTGGATCCCGCCACGCACGAGATCGTCCAGCCGCTGGTCGAGACCGGCCACGTGGACCTTACGCGCACCGTGACGAACCAGACCGCGATCGCGCGCGTCGAGGTCTACGGGGGTGGCGCCAACCTCGTGAAGGTGCTGGACTACTCGGCGACCGTGTCCGGCTCCGTCGTCAGCCCGCAGCTCCTCGTGGCCGGGTTCGCGAAGAACGGCACCGACTCCCTCACCTTCTCGCTCACCTCGCAGCTGACGCTCGCGACGCAGACCATCGCGATCGACTGGCGCACGGCGCTCCCCTCGCGCGGGCTCGCCTCGCGCGTGCAGCAGACGATCACCGGTGGCGCGAACCCCAACGTCACCATCGACGGCCTCCTCACCAGCTCCTCGGGACGCGTGGGCATCACGGGCACCATCGAGCAGGCGACGGGGGGCACGCTCACCGTGCGGGTCAACGGTGGCACCTTCGCCACCATCTCCGTGGACAGCGTCGAGGACGAGACGCCGACGATCCTCAACCGGGACGGCGAGCCGCTCACCGAGCGTGAGGCGTACCTCTTGCGCCAGATCCTCGAGTGGTTCGAGCACGCCTTCGACACCTACGAGGACCTGCTCCGGCCCGTGCGCTTCCTGCTCGACCTCGCGTTCTAGGGTCGCGGGACGCTCCCGTCGCGGGGCGGGGTCAGACGACCCCGCTCCGCTTCGGGAACACGAAGGTCCGGTGGCTGATGCGCCGGTCGGCCACCGCCTTCACGAGGTCGACGGTCGAGACGATCCCCACGAGCGTCTCCCCGTCCACGACCGGGAGGCGGTGGATGCGCTCCTCCTTCATCACCTCCGCCGCGCGCGTCACGGGGGCGTCGGGCGGGAGCGAGCGCACAGGACCGGGGGTCATCGCCTCCTCGACGGTATGGCTGTCGAGGATCCCGCGCTCGCTCGCGTCTCCCACCTCGGCGGGCTCGGCCGGGAGTGCCGCGATGAAGTCGAGCAGGTCGCTGGCGGAGAGCATCCCGATGATCCGTCCGGAGCGCACCACGGGGGCGCCACCGAGCTTCTCCGTGGCGAAGATCTCCGCGGCCTCGCGCACGCTGAGACTCGGAGGGACCGTGAGGACGTCTCGGGTCATGATGTCGCGCAGCTTGAGCATGGGGGACTCTCCGGGGTCGAGGGAACGGCGTCACCTCAATTCACCGGCGCGGCCACGCCCGGACCATCGGTGAAGACCCTAAGGCCTGTGGGGGATTGCCCCCACCGGTCTCACGCGCCCGCGACGAGACGCCAGACCTGGGCGAGGAGGAAGCAGGTCACGAACCCCATGAGCAGCGGGAGGGCCGTCGAGACCGCGGTCCACTTCGCGCTGCGCGTCTCCTTGTAGATCGTGTAGATCGTGGTGGAGCAGGGGTTGTGCAGGAGGCTGAACAGCATGAGGCTCACCGCCGTGAGCGTCGTCCAGCCATGCGCCCGGAGCAGCTCGCCCACCTGGAGCGCGTCGAGTTCGAACATCACGCCAGCACCCGCACCCACCTCGGGCGTGCCTCCGGCGAGCACCGTGAGCATCAACACGGTGGGGATCACGATCTCGTTCGCGGGGATCGCGACCACGTACGCCAGCAGGATGACCCCGTTCAGCCCGAGCAGGATGCCCACCGGGTCCAGCAAGCCAACGAGGTGCTCGGCGACGCTCAGGTCGCCGATGTGCACGTTGCTCACCAGCCAGATCACCGCGCCCGCCGGCGCCGCGAAGACGATCGCGCGCCAGAGCACGATCAGGGTGCGGTCGATCAGCGACGTGTAGAGGGTCTGCAGGACGCGCGGCGGCCGGTAGGGCGGGAGCTCGAGGCTGAAGCTCGTCGCCTCGCCGCGCAGCACGGTGCGCGTCAGGAGCCAGGACGCGAAGAACATCGCGAGCACGCCGAGGAGCGTGACCGCCACCACTGCGGCGGCCGAGACGAACCCCGCGACGGCGGCCGGGACCAGCGCCCCCACGAAGATCGTCGCCATCAGGATCTGCGTCGGCCAGCGTCCGTTGCAGAGCGAGAAGTTGTTGGTGATGATCGCCACGAGCCGCTCGCGCGGGCTGTCGATCACGCGCGTCGCCACCACCCCGGCGGCATTGCACCCGAAGCCCATGCACATGGTGAGCGCCTGCTTGCCGTGCGCGCCGACACGCCGGAAGAGTCCGTCGAGGTTGAACGCGACGCGCGGCAGGTAGCCGAAGTCCTCGAGGAGCGTGAAGAGCGGGAAGAAGATCGCCATCGGGGGCAGCATCACCGCCACCACCCACGCGGTCGCGAGGTAGACGCCGTCGAAGAGGAGACCGCGGATCCACCACGCCATCCCGAGGTCCGTGGCGGTGGCCTGCAGCCAGGGATGCACCGTCTCGACGAGCAGCACGTTGAGCATCGCCGAGGGCACGTTCGCCCCCGCGATCGTCAGCCAGAACACCACGCCGAGCATCAGGACCATCAGCGGGAAGCCCGTGACGGGGCTGGTGAGCCACCGGTCGAGCGCCGTGTCGACGTCGAAGCGCGCGCGTCGCAGCCCGGTCAGCTGCACCCGCGCGACGATGCCCTCGGCCGACGCGTAGATGCCCTGCGTGATCCGGTCCTGGAAGTCGGCGGGAAGCCGCCAGCGCACCGCGCTCGCCACCGTGAGCACCTCCTCCGGGACGGAGGCTTCCACCCGCTCGTCGGCGTTGAGCAGCCGCAGGGCGACCCAGCGGCTGTTCGGCTTCCCGGGCGCCGCCGCCAACACCGCGCGCTCCACCTCGGCGATGAGCGCCTCGACGTCGGCGGGGAAGTCGCGCACGCGGTAGGGCGTGGTCTGTACCTCCCCCCGCGCCACCTCGCGGATCGCCTGGCGCAGCGCGTCGATCCCCTCGCCGCGCCGCGCCGCCATCGGCACGACCGGGACGCCGAGCTCGCGCGCCAGCGCCGCGGGGTCCACGCCCACGCCCAGCCGGCGCGCCTCGTCCATGAGGTTGAGCGCGATCACCACGCGCGGGGTGATCTCCAGCACCTGGAGCGTGAGGTTGAGGTTCCGCTCGAGGCGCGTGGCATCCACCACAAGGACCGTCACGTCGGGCTCGCCGAAGAGGAGCGTGTCGCGCGCCACCTCCTCGTCCGCGCTGGCGGCCTGGAGCGAGTAGGTGCCCGGCAGGTCGACCAGCTTGAAGCGGTCCGCGCCGGCCGTGAAGATCCCCTCGGCCCGCGTCACCGTCTTGCCGGGCCAGTTCCCGGTGTGCTGCCGCAGCCCGGTGAGCAGGTTGAAGATCGTGCTCTTGCCGGTGTTCGGGTTGCCGGCGAGCGCCACCACGTAGTCCCAGTCGTCCGAGCGGACGCCGAGTTGCACGAGGGACTCGTCGCGCGCGGGGATGCGGGTGCGCATGGTGGTGTGCATCAGGCGGCCACCCCGGACCCAGCCGAGTCCGCCTCCTCGATCTCGACCCACTCAGCCTGGTGACGGCGCAGCGCGATCAGGGCGCCCCGGATGCGATAGGCGGTCGGGTCGCCGGAGGCACTCCGAAGCTCGGACTCGATCTCGGTGCCGGGCACCACGCCCAGGTCGAGCAGGCGCCGCCGCTGCGCGCCGTGGCAGGCGCTCGAGAGGTGCCGCACGCGTCCGGTCTCGCCGGGCCGGAGGTCGGCGAGCGTGCGCGCCCTGGCGGTGGCGTGCCGCCCCGTGCGCTCCACGGAGATCGCGGCCTCGAGGCCACGGGGGAGTGAGACCACAACGCCGTCGACCTCGAGCTCCGTCGCGGTCGCGCCCCGTGCACGCACGGCGACCGACTTCCCCAGCGCGAGGCCCATGGCACGGAGCCGCTCGTACGCCGCGCGCGGCTCGTCCTCGAGGTGGACCACCCGGCCGGCGTCCCCTGCGGCCAGCACACCGAGCAAGACGCCGCGGCTCGCCGGCATCTCGCCGGTGGCGGTCGGGATCGGGTCGCCGTGCGGGTCGTAGCGGGGCTGCCCGAGGCGGACAGCGAGCCTCTCGATCTCCTCGGGCGAGAGCTCGTGCTCGCGCGCCTCCGCCACCTCGTGCCAATCGGCAGGATCGATGCCGGTGCGATCGGCGAGATACTGCTCCAGCAGCCGGTGCGAGCGCACGATCCGGAGGGCCTCGTGCTCGCCGGCCTCGGTGAGGCGGGTACCCGTGCCGACGGGCTCCGCCAGCCCGAGGTCGGAGAGGCGGGCGAGGAGGTCATCCGCTGCGGGGCGCCGGATCTCGAGGGCACCGGCCAGGGCGTCGGCGGGCACGGGCGCGCCACTCGCCCCCTGGTGGAAGAGGTACTTCACCGCGTCCTCCACCCGCACGCGCTCCGAGAGTCGACGGTAGCGCTGGAGTCGCGCGAGCCATCCACGCCGGGGCCAGAGCACCGCGGCGGCGAGGATGACGAGGAGCGCGAAGACGAGGAGGGCGAGCCGCGGGTCGACCATGGAGGCGGAAAAAGTTAGGACATACTAAATCAACTCTCCGTACCGGGGTTGTCAAGTCGCGGCGGGGCTCTCGCCCGCGATCGGCGCCCTTCGGGCCGTCCGCCCGGCTGTCCGCCCGGTCGGCCTCACTACCGGCGCGCGATCATCTCCACCTCGACCCGGGCGCCGAGCGGGAGCCCGGCCACGGCCACGGTGGTGCGGGCGGGGAAGGGGCGCTCGAAGCGCGACTCGTACGCCGCGTTCATCTGGGCGAAGTCGGCCATGTCGGTGAGGTAGACATTGCACTTGATCACATGCGCCATGGTGAGGCCGGCGTCCTTGAGCACCGCCTCGAGGTTCATGAACGCGCGCACCGTCTGCGCGTGCACGTCTCCCTCGACGAGCTTGCCCGTGGCCGGGTCGATGGGCGTCTGTCCGGAGAGGTAGAGCTGCTTTCCCGCCCAGACGGCGTGCGAGTAGGGGCCGACGGCCGCTGGGCCGCGCGGACTGGTGACGGTCTTGCGCATGGGAGTCGAGGTGGGAGGAAGGGAGGGGTGGGAGGCGCGCCCGGAAAGTAGCACGCGTGGCGCCGCGGCCGCGTCGCGGATACCGTTGCGCGGTGCCCGAACTCCCGGACGTCATCGCCTACACCGAAGCGCTCGAGCGGCACGTGGTCGGCCGCACCCTTGGCGCGCTCCGGATCGCGAGCCCCTTCCTCGTGCGCTCCGTCGACCCGCCGGTCGGCGCGTTCGTGGGGCGCGCGGTGGACGGGGTGGAGCGGATCGGCAAGCGGATCGTCCTCCGCTTCGCGCCGGAGGAGTTCCTCGTCATCCACCTGATGATCGCCGGGCGGCTGCGGTGGCGCGCGACGACGGGGAAGGTCGGGGGGCGCGGCGCGCTGGCGGTCTTCGAGTTCCCGCACGGCTGGCTCTTCTTCACCGAGGCGGGCACCAAGAAGCGCGCCTCCCTCACCGCCGTGCGCGGTCGTGAAGCGCTCGCCGCGATCGACCGGGGCGGCCTCGAGGTCCTCGACGCCACGCGGGAGGCGTTCGCCGAGCGCCTCCGTTCCGAGAACCACACCCTCAAGCGTGCCCTCACCGACCCCCGGCTGTTCAGCGGCATCGGCAATGCGTACTCGGACGAGATCCTCCACCACGCGCGCCTCTCCCCGCTCCAGACCACCGCGCGTCTCTCGGATTCCGGGGTCGAGCGGCTGCACGCGTCGGTGCAGGAGGTGCTGCGCTGGTGGATCGGCCGCCTGCGCGCCGAGGTCGGTGAGGGCTTCCCGGAGACGGTGACGGCCTTCCGGGAGGAGATGAAGGTCCACGGGCGGTACGGGAAGTCCTGCCCGGACTGCGGCGCGCCCGTGCAGCGGATCCGCTACGCGGACAACGAGACGAACTACTGTGCGCGCTGCCAGACGGAGGGGCGACTGCTGGCGGACCGCGCGCTCTCTCGGCTGCTCAAGAAGGATTGGCCGCGGTCGATCGACGAGCTCGACTGAGCGACTAACGCGGCGCGACGAGCGCCTGATACACGTACGTCGGGAACTTCGCGCGGATGTCCGCGCGGTTCGGCAGGTTCTGCAACATCAGCACCAGCACCAGTCGCTCGGCCGGGTCCACGAAGTAGGTCGAGGCGTACGCCCCGCCCCAACCGTACGTCCCCACCGAGGTGAACCCGTTGGCGCCGAGCCGCTCGGTGGTCGAGAAGCCGAGCCCGAACCCCTGGCCCGCGCTCCCGTAGAGCGTGCCGACCTGGTTGGTGCGCATCAGCTCGACGCTGCGCGGGGAGAGGAGCCGCGTGCCCTTGAGTGCGCCCCCTTCGAGCAGCATCTGCAGGAAGGTCGCGTAGTCGCGTGCGGTCGAGAGGAGTCCCGCGCCCCCGGCGAAGTTGCGCCGCGGTCCGTCCACGTAGTGCCCCTGGCCGCGCGCGCCGGTGTCGGCCCGGACGATCCTGCCGTCCGCCTCGCTGCGGTAGACCGCCGTGAGCCGGTCGCGCTTCGCGGGGTCGAGGAAGAACTCCGTGTCGCGCATCCGCAGCGGACCGGTGATCCGCCGCCGGAAGAACTCGTCGAGCGACAGGCCGCTCGCGCGCTCCACCACGCAGCCGAGGATGTCCGTGTTGTAGCCGTACACCCACGCCTCGCCGGGCTGCGCCACGAAGGGCAGCGTGCCGAGGCGGTCCATGGTCGTACAAACGGGCTCGTCCTTGTCGGCGGTGTACCAACCGTACCCGGCGGCGGGTCCGAGCCCGGCGGCCGCGTAGCGCGCGGCGACGAAGCTCTCGGTGCCATACGAGATGCCGGCCGTGTGCGTCAGCAGGTCGAGGATCGTGATCGCGCGGCGCGCGGGGGTGATCGTACGCCCGCTGTCCGCACGGCTCGCGACGCCGGTGCGCGCGAAGCTCGGGAGCCAGCGCGACACCGGGTCGGTGAGCGCGAGGCGTCCCTCCTCGACGAGCATCATCACCGCCACGCTCGTGAGCGCCTTGGTCTGCGACGCGATGCGGAAGATCGCGTCCGGCGCCATCGCGCGGCGCGCCTCGCGGTCCGACCACCCAACCGCGCGCTCGTACACCACGGCGCCGTCGCGCAGGACGAGCGCCACTGCGCCGGCGATCCAGGACGAATCCACCCCTTGCTGCAGCGCGCTGTCGAGCCGCGCGAGCCGGGCGGGGTCGAAGCCCCGCTGGGCGCCCAAGGCCGAGGTGACGAGCGCGAGGGCCGCGAGTGCGCGACCCAGGGGACGCATCAACGGGGACCACCGGATGGGCGTTGTCATGCCCAGATATTCGGACATCCGCGGCCCGGCGTCCACTCGGTCTTACCGGCCTCCCCCGCCGCGAGTACTATCCCCGCGCCCCCCACTCGAGGACTCGATGCGTCCGATCTTCCGCACCCTGGCAGGAGTCGCCCTCTCCCTCCTGAGCGCCGCCCCCCTCCTCGCGCAGGCCGCGCCCGCCGCGCCCGCCGCCCCGCGGCTCTCCCCCGACCTCTGGAACGCCCTCCACTGGCGCAACATCGGCCCCGAGGGGAACCGCTTCTCCGCGGCCGTCGGCATCCCGGGCGATCCGCTCACCTACTACGTGGGCGCGGCGTCGGGCGGGATCTCGAAGACCACGGACGGCGGGGTGAACTGGAAGTCGATCTTCGACGACCAGGTGGTGCAGTCGATCGGTTCGCTCGCCATCGCGCGTTCCGACAAGAACATCGTCTGGGCCGGCACGGGCGAGGCCCACATCCGCAGCCACATCTCGCTCGGTCAGGGGATCTTCAAGTCCACCGACGGGGGAGAGACCTGGAAGCTGATGGGGCTCGAGAAGACGGGCCGCATCGCGCGCATCGTGGTGCACCCGCAGGATCCCGATATCGTGATGGCCTGCGCGCTCGGCACCGCGTACGGGCCGCAGCAGGAGCGCGGGGTGTTCCGCACCACGGACGGTGGCACCAGCTGGACGCGCGTCCTCTTCGTGGACGAGAACACCGGCTGCTCCGACCTCGCGATGGATCCGAGCAACCCGCGCGTGCTCTTCGCGGGCATGTGGCAGATCGTGATCCACACCTACGGGCGCTTCAGCGGCGGTCCCGGGAGCGGGCTCTTCGTCTCGCGCGACGGCGGCGTGACCTGGACGCGGCTCCGCGGCAACGGCCTCCCGACCAAGCCGGTGGGGAAGGTGGCGCTCGCGATCTCCAGCTCGAATCCGCAGCGCGTGTACGTGCTGATCGAGACGGGGGACGGCATCCCGTGGAACGAGCAGGAGACCGAGGACGGCCAGCTCTGGCGCTCGGACGACGGGGGGCGGCGGTGGACGCTGATCAGCCGCGACCGCAACGCGATGGGACGCGCCCACTACTACTCGCGCATGGCCGTCGCCACGGACGACGAGGACGAGACCTACTTCCTCACGGCCTCCTTCGCGAAGTCGATCGACGGCGGGCGCACGCTGAACGTGCTGCCCCGCGCCCAGGCGCCGGGTGGGGACCACCACGACATCTGGATCGACCCGACGAACGCGAACCGGATGATCGTCGCGCACGACCAGGGACTCTCGATCACGCAGAACCGCGGCCGCACCTGGTTCCGCCAGCGCCTGACCAACGCGCAGATCTACCACGTCACGGTAGACAACATGATCCCGTACAACGTGTTCGGGAACAAGCAGGATGAGCCGACCTACCGCGGGCCGAGCAACGGGCGGCTGAACAACGGGCGGATCCTGCGCGGGATGTGGCACGCCGTGGGCGGGGGCGAGAGCGGTTGGGCCACGCCGGACCCGGTGGACCCGAACATCATCTGGTCCACCGCCTCCGGTTCCGGAATGGTTGGCGGCATCGTGGTCCGCTACGAGGAGGCCCGCCGCCAGTTCCGCTCGGTGGAGATCTGGCCCAACCAGAGCAACGGGCCCGCCGAGGGGGTGCGCTACCGCTTCGTCTGGGACTCGCCGCTCCAGATCTCGCCGCACGACCGGCACACGATCTACGTGGGGAGCCAGCACGTGCACCGCACCACGAACGGCGGGCAGAGTTGGGAGGTGATCAGCCCGGACCTGACGCTGAACGACAAGAGCCGGCAGAAGAGCTCGGGCGGGCTCACCGGCGACAACATCGGCGTCGAGTACGCGGGCGTGGTCTACGCGATCGCCGAGTCGCCGCGCGAGAAGGGGATGATCTGGGTGGGGACGAACGACGGGCTCGTGCAGCTCACTCGCGACAACGGAAGGACCTGGACGAACCTCACGGCGAACATCCCCAACCTCCCCGTCTGGGGCTCGGTGCGGAGCATCGCCCCGTCCAAGTACGACAGCGGCACCGCGTACCTGACGGTGGACTTCCACCAGATGGACAACCGCGACCCGTTCATCTACCGCACCACCGACTACGGCCGGACGTGGAAGTCGATCACGAACGGGATCCCGAAGTCGATGCTGAGCTACGCGAAGATCATCATCGAGGACCCGGTGCGCCGCGGGATGCTCTACGTGGGCACCGAGAACGCGATCTACGTCTCCTATGACGCGGGGGAGCAGTGGCTCCCGCTCCAGATGGACCTCCCGCATGCTCCCGTCTCCGGGATCATCGTGCAGGAGCACTTCAACGACCTCGTGATCTCCACCTACGGGCGCGGCTTCTTCATCCTCGACGACCTGGGGCCGCTGCAGCAGCTGACGCCCGAGGTGCTCGCCAGCCCCTCGCACTTCTTCGCGCCGCGCGCGGCGTACCGCTTCCGGCCGATCACCGCGCCCTCCACGTCGTACGACGACCCGACGATGGGGGAAGACCCGGAGTACGGCGCGAGCCTGAACTACTACCTCCGCGCGCCGGCAGCGAAGGCGCCGACCCTCGCCATCTCCGACGCGCAGGGGCGGGTGGTCCGCACGCTCACGGGCACCAACCGCGCGGGGATCAACCGCGTGGCGTGGGACCTGCGCGAAACGGCGAGCGCGGAGACCCGGCTCCTCACGAGCCCGATGTACGCCGATCACATCGAGGTCGGGGAGGACGGGCGCGTGGCGCCCGGCACGGGGCGGATCTCGATCCTCGTCACGCCGGGCACCTACACCGTGAAGCTCACGGTCGACGGGCGCGAGCACGTGCGCACGGTCGAGGTCCGGAAGGACCCGAACTCGGGCGGCACCGAGGGCGACATCGCCGCCCAGAACGCGATGATCAGTGCGCTCCGCACCGAGATGAACTCCGCCGCCGCGGCCGTGGGACGGATCGAGTCGGTGCGCCTGCAGCTCGCTGCGCTCCAGCGCGCGGTCACGGACGCCGAGGTCCGGCAGGCCGCCCGCGCGCTCGCCAACAAGCTCGTCGCCCTCGAGATGAACCTCGTGGACTTGCGCCAGACCGGCGGCGGGCAGGACGGAGTGCGCTTCAGCGCCAAGCTCATCTCGAAGCTCGGGTACCTCGCGAACGGCCTCGCGAGCGCGGACTTCCGGCCGACGGACCAGCAGGTGGAGGTGCAGGGGATCCTCAAGGAGGAGCTGCGCGCGCACCTGACCGAGCTGGAGTCGTTGCTCGGCGGTGAGCTCGGCGCGCTCAACTCGCTGTTGCGCACCAAGAACGTCCCGAACGTGATCGGCGGGCCCGCGATCGTCCCCTGAGCCTCCACCCCTGAAGCCATGCTCCCGCTGCGACCGTTCGCCCTCGTCGCCGGGACCTGGATCGTCGCCTCGTCGGCGGTCCAGGCTCCCGCGCGCATCCCCGTCACCGTGCGCGAGGGGACGTCGATGTCCGTCGCGGCGTCGCCGGATGGTCGGCAGCTCGCGATCGACCTGCAGGGGAGCATCTGGGTGCTGCCGGTGGGCGGCGGCGCCGCGCGGCGGATCACCGACGAGTACAACGACGCGCGGCAGCCCACCTGGTCGGCGGACGGCCGCACCGTGGCCTTCCAGGGCTTCCGCGACGGGAGTTACGACATCTGGGCGGTGGAGGTCGATGGCACACGGCTTCGCCGGCTCACCACCGGCCCGGACGACGACCGTGAGCCCGCGTATTCCCGCGACGGAACGCGCGTCGCGTTCTCGTCCGACCGCGGTGACGGCACGAACTACGACATCTGGATGCTGGACCTGCGCTCGGGCGCGCTCACGCAGGTGACGCGCGATGCTGGTGACGACTACATGCCGAGCTGGTCGGGCGACGGCACCGAGATCGCGTTCATCGGGATGCGCGACCGCGAGGCGCGGGTGCTCGCCGTGAACGTCGCGACGGGGGCGCAGCGCGTGCTGGCCACGCCGAGCGGGCGTGCCGACGCGCCCTCGTGGGGACCGACCGGGGAACTCGTCTACCATGTGAGCGGGAGCGGGGTGAGCCAGCTCGAGCGCGCGGGTACGGCGCTCACGGGCCCGGAGAACGCATTCGCCTTCCGAGCGGGCTGGCTGGCGCCGGGGGTGATCGTCTACACCGCGGACGGGAAGATCCGGCGGCGCGCGATCTCCGGCGGCGCGTCCACGACCATCGAGTTCACTGCGACGCTCGACGTCTCCCCCGCGCGGTACGTGAAGCGCGTGCGCGAGGTGGATTCGCGCTCGCGGCGCCGTGCGCTCGGGATCGTCGCGCCCGCGGTCTCTCCCGATGGCAAGTCTGTGGCGTTCGTGGCCCTCGGTGACCTCTACCTGATGCCGATCGGTGGGGCGCCGCAGAACCTCACGCGCGATGCGGCGATGGATGCGGAGCCCGCCTGGTCGCCGGACGGGCGCTACCTCGCCTGGTCCTCGGACCGTGCGGGGAACCGGCTCGACCTCTGGGTGCGCGACATGACGACGGGCGCGGTGCGGCAACTCACGCGCACGGCGAACTCGGCGATGGGCGCCGCCTGGTCGCCCGACGGGCAGCGCATCGCCTTTCTCGAGGTGGATGGCGTCTGGCGCCGGTCCAACCTCTCCGTGGTGGAGGTCGCGACGGGGCGGGTGCGCCAGGTGCACGAGTCCACTTTCGGGCCGGGCACGCCGACATGGTCCGCCGATGGCCGGCGGATCGCGATGGCGACGCTCGTGCCGTACTCGACGCGCTTCCGCGAGGGCACCAACCAGATCCTCTCGGTCGCGGCGACGGGGGGCGACGTGCGCGTGCACACGCCGGTGCCGCAGCTCTCGATAGACTCGCGCGTGGGGGCCGGGCCCGCCTGGTCGCCCGATGGCACGCGGATGGCGGTCATCTATGAGGGCATGCTCTCGATCGTGACCGTCGCGCCAGACGGCACGCCGAACGGCCCACCCCGCCGCGTGACGAACGAGATGGCGCATGCCCCGAGCTGGACGGCGGACTCGCGCACGATCCTCTACCAGTCGATGGACAAGCTCCGTACGGTCGACCTCGAGACGGGCGCCGTGCAGGACGTGCCGGTCGCGCTCGACTACGCGCCCGCCATCCCGACAGGGCGCGTGGTGGTGCATGCGGGGCGCCTCGTCGACGGCCGCGCCACCACGGCGCGCACGGCGATGGACATCATCATCGAGGGGAGCCGGATCCGCGCGGTGGTGCCGCACGCGGTCGCGAACCACCAGACCGGCACGCAGGTGGACGCGGGAGCGCACACCGTGATGCCGGGACTGATCGAGTTCCATACGCACCTGCAGAAGGATCTCGGCGCGGCGTCGAACCGGGCCTACCTCGCGTTCGGGATCACCACCGTGCGGAGTCCGGGCGGGACGCCTTACGAGGCGGTGGAGGACCGCGAGGCGGTGGATGCCGGCGTGAGGCCGGGCCCGCGCCTCTTCACCACCGGCTACCTGCTCGAATGGAACCGCACCTACTACAAGATGGCGGTGGCGATCTCGAGCGCCGCGCATCTCGAACTCGAACTGGAGCGCGCGAAGGCGCTCGAGCACGACCTGCTCAAGAGCTATGTCCGGATGCCCGACCTCCAGCAGCGGCGGATCGTCGAGTTCGCGCACGCGGCGGGGATCCCGGCCGCGTCGCACGAGGTCTATCCGGCGGCACTGATGGGCGTCGACGGCACCGAGCACACCACCGGCACGAGCCGGCGCGGCTACTCCCCCAAGGCGGCGACGCTCGGCCGCGCGTACGGTGACGTGGCGGCGCTCTTCGCCGCGAGCGGGATGCCGCTCACGCCGACGCTCGCGCTCGGTGGGGGCGGGCTGCGCCAACTGATGGCCGCGGACACGACGCTCGCGGGGGACGCGCGCTTCGCGCTCTATCCGCCCTGGCTCCGGGCGTCGCTCACGCCGGCGGGCGCCGCGGCGCAGACGGCGGGCCTGCCGCCGGCCACCGTCGCCGCCTTCACGTCCGCGGCTGCGGCAGGCGGGCAGATGGTGGTCGGCCTGATGCGCGCCGGTACGAGGATCGTGGCCGGCACGGACACCCCGAACGCCGCGACTTTGCATGGCGAGCTCTTCACCTACGTGCAGGCGGGGATGATGCCGGCGGAGGCGCTCCGCACGGCGACGGTGAACGCGGCGGAGCAGCTCGGCATCCCTGCCGGGGAGATCGCGCCGGGGAAGCTGGCGGACCTCGTCTTCGTCGATGGGGATCCGCTGGCGGACATCAGCGCGACCGTGCGCGTACGGGGGGTGATCGCCAACGGCCGCATCTTCCGCATGGCCGACCTGGTGGGGCGGGAGTGACGCGGTCCCGTTAATCTCCTAGCACGATGACCGACCTCCGTACCGAGCTCCCGATCGGCGTCTCCGGCGCGCGCCGGCTCAAGGTCGCGTTCGTGGGCACTCACGGGGTGGGGAAGACCACCCTCTGCTTCGACCTCGCGTCGCAACTCAAGCGGCTCGACCTCGGCGTCGAGCTCGTGAAGGAGGTGGCGCGGCGCTGTCCGCTGCCGATCAATGAAGGGACCACGCTCGACGCGCAGGCGTGGATCCTCCACACGCAGGTGGCGGAGGAGATCGCGGCGGCGGCCCACTACGAGGTGGTGATCTGCGACCGCTCGGTGCTGGACAACTATGCCTACCTCGTGGCGCGCGTCGGGAGGCGTTCGGAGCTCGACCCTCTGGTGGACGGCTGGATCCGCACCTACGACGCGCTGTTCAAGGTCCCGGTGCTCGGCGCGCCCTCGTTCGACGGGAAGCGGGCGGTGAGCCCGAGCTTCCAGGTCGAGATCGACGAGATCATCGACGAGCTCGTCGCGGCGTTCGGCGTGACGGTCCACCCCCTCGACCCCGCGGACCGTGACGGGTGGATCCGCTCCGTGGTGGCGACGCTCGGCCTCCCGGGGGCACCTCCGCAGATCGACCTGTTCGGGGCGGATCCGGGCGCCATTCGTACTTTGTAGCACAAAGTACTTGACAGAATGCCTGCGCCACCCGATACTGGGGGCGTGACCGCTCCCCTCCGCCAGCCGCCGGCCCTGCACGACCGGGCCCTCCAGGACCTCTCCTTCATCCGCCGCACGATGGAGGGGGCTGCGTCCTTCACCGACGTGCCGGGGTGGGGACTCGTCGCGACGGGGGTCACGGCCGTCGGCGCCGCGTTCCTCGCGGCGGGGCAGGCGACCGCGGGTGGGTGGCTCGGCGTCTGGATGCTCGAGGCCCTCCTCGCCGCCACCATCGGCGGGGCGGCGATGTGGCGGAAGATGCGGCGACGCGCGAGCGCCGGCCCCGGCCCGCTCCTCACCGTACCGGCGCGCAAGTTCCTCCTCGGCTTCTGGCCCGCGATCCTCGCCGGCGCCGTGCTGACCTTCGCGCTCACGGACCTCACGGCGCTCGCCGGGCCGGCGTCCGCCACGGCGGGGATCCTGCCCGGACTCTGGCTCCTCTTGTATGGCGTCGGGGTGTTGACCGCCGGCGCCTTCTCCGTCCGGGCCGTGCCCCTTATGGGCATCGCGTTCATGGCCCTCGGGGCGCTCACGCTCCTCGTCGACGGCATCCCGGGCGACCTCGCGTTGGGTGTCGGGTTCGGCGGACTCGAGATCGCGTTCGGTGTCGTCATCGCTCGGAGGCACGGTGGCTAAGCGCGCCGCGGCGGCCGCGAAGGCGACGAGCGCCTCACCGGGCGGGACCGGTGCGCTCAGCGCGGTCGACGGCGACGCGAGCGCCCCGCTCGACCTCGACCGTGTGATCCACGAGCGGGTGCGCCTGGCGATCGTGAGCGCGCTCGCCGTGCACGACGTGCTCACCTTCAACGAACTCAAGGCGCTCCTCGACGCCTCGGACGGGAATCTCTCCGTGCATGCGCGCAAGCTCGAGGACGCCGGATACCTGGCGTGCAAGAAGGGATACGACGGACGCGTGCCGCGCACGGAATACCGGCTCACCGCCGCCGGGCGGAAGGCGCTCGAGCGGTATCTCGGGCACATGGAAGCGCTCATCCGGCGCGTGGGCGGCGAGTAGCGGGACGGCAGCACAGGTCGGGCGGGTCACACACGTCACACACGTTTCACCCGGGCGCCGCGGAGGCGCCTTTCTCTGGAGCTCTCACTTCATGACACAAAGTGCTTCTGCGGTCCCCACGCACCTCGCGATGATCATGGACGGCAATGGCCGGTGGGCGGAGCGCCGCGGACGCCCCCGCTGGATGGGGCATGTCGCGGGCGCGCACGCGGTGCGGCGCGTGGTGGAGTACGCCGCGCGCGCCGGCGTGGACCAGCTCACTCTCTACGCGTTCTCGAGCGACAACTGGAACCGGCCGGTGGTCGAGGTCTCCACCCTGCTCGAGCTCTTCGACACGCACCTCCGCACGCAGACGGCGAAGCTCGCCGCGCAGGGCATCCGGCTCCAGGTGATCGGCCGTCGCGACCGCTTGCCGCTCGCGCTCCGCGGCGCGATCAACGCGGCCGAGGCCCGCACGGCTGGCGGGCGGCGGATGACCCTCCGCGTGGCGATCGACTACTCGAGCCGCGCCGCGATCCTCGGATCGCTCCCCGCAGCCGCGGCGGTCCGCGGCGGCTCCGCCGGTGAGACCCTGCTCCCGCCGGTGGATCTGCTGGTCCGCACCGGCGGCGAGCGCCGGCTCTCCGACTTCCTGCTCTGGGAGTGCGCGTACGCCGAACTCGCCTTCCTCGACGTGCTCTGGCCGGACCTGCGCGTCGCCGACCTCGACGCCCTCTTCGCCGACTACGCCGCCCGCGAGCGGCGCTACGGTGCCATCCCTCACCAGGCCTCCGCATGACCCCTGCACGCGCCCGCACCCTCATCGCGCTCGCCCTCGCCGTTGGCCTGGCCGGCGATGTCCTCCTCCGCGGGGACGGCGCCCGACTCGGGTTCCTCCTGCTGGTCGTGCTGATCGTGATGGCCCTGGTGGCGTCCGGCGCGTTGCCCGCGCCGGGGTCCGCCGCCGCATCCGAGGAGCGCGAGCGCTGGTGGATCGCCGGCGGCGCGGTGCTCGCCGCGACCGGACTCATCCTCCGCGACGCGGAGGACCTGCAGGTGCTCGACAACCTCTCGGTGATCGCGATGGGCGCCCTCTGGGCGTGGCACGCGAGGAGCCGGTCCCTCGCGCGGTTCACGCTCGAGGACGCGCCCCGTGCCGGGCTCCTCGCCGGCACGGACGTGGTCACCGGTGCGCCGGCGACGCTCCGACTCGGGCTTGCGGAGCCGCTGGACGGCGACGCAGCCTCCGCGCGCTCGGGCCGCCGCCGGGACCTGGTCATCGGTGCCCTGATCGCGATCCCGCCGCTCGTCGTCGCCGCCGCGCTACTCGGCGGGGCGGACCCGTTGATGGAGCGCTGGTTCAGCCGGTGGACGGCTTTCATCTCGGAGGAGGCGATCGGCCACCTGGTCTTCGTGGCCATCCTCAGTTGGGCGGTCCTCGGGTGGAGCAGTGCGCCGCTGCGCCTCGAGGGCCCGGTCGCATCGGCGGCGCCCGAACTCCGCCTCGCCTTCCCGTTCCGGCGGCTCGCGCCCACGCTCTACGGGCTCTCAGCGCTCTTCGCGATCTTCCTCGGCTCCCAGCTGCGCGTCCTCTTCGGCGGCGCCGCGTACATCGCGGAGACCAGCGGGCTCACGCTCGCGGAGTACGCGCGCGACGGGTTCTTCGACCTCGTGGCCGTGACGGGCGTCGTGCTCGGCGTGCTCTACGTCGCGGACCGGCTGCTCGGCGAGGGGCGCGCCGAGGACGCGCGGCACTTCCGCGTGGCGGGATCACTCCTCCTGCTGCTCGTGACCGTGCCGATCATCTCGGCGTTCGTGCGCATGAGCCTGTACGTGCAGCACTTCGGCCTGAGCGTGGACCGGCTGAACGCGGTCGCCGCGATGATCGGCATCGCCGTCGCGCTCGCCTGGTTCGGCCTGACGACGCTGCGCGGACACCGCGCGCGCTTCGGACCCGGGATGCTCGTCGTCACCTCGCTCTGGGTGGCCGCGCTCAACGTGGCGAATCCAGAGGCGATCGTCGTGCGCGTGAACACGGCGCGCGCGGCCGCTGGGAGCAGCTTCGACATCGCGTACCACCTGAAGCTCTCGGCCGACGCACGACCCGGACTCTGGGCCGCGCTCGCGGTGCTGCCGCCGGACGCGTGCCGTGAGCTGCGCAGTGCGCTCGAGACCGAGCGCCAGACGGGCGCCCGCGCGCCGAAGGACTGGCAGAGCTGGAACATCCCGCGCAGCGCGTGGCGCCTCGGGTCGCTCTCGGGCGACTCCTGCGAACGGAGCGCCGACTAGGGCGGAGGGGGCCGCGCGGGCTGCGCGCGGGGATGCGCGCAGCCCGCGTGCCACGCCCTACTGCGCCCGCAGCGCCTCGGAAGGTGCGATGCGAGACGCCCGCGCCGCCGGCACCCAGCAGGCGGCCACGCCGATGGTGGCCATCAGCACCGCGACGCCGGCGAGCGTGAGCGGGTCCGAGGGCTGCACGCCGAAGAGCAGTCCCTGCATCAGGCGGGCGAGCGAGAGGGAGCCCGCGACGCCGAGGACGAGGCCGATCACGACCAGCACGCCCCCCTCGCGGAGCACCATGCGTTGCACGCGTCCGGGGTCCGCCCCCAGGCTCATCCGGATCCCGATCTCGTTGGTGCGCGCGCTCACGGAGAAGGCGAGCACTGCCGCGATGCCGATCGCCGCGACCACGAGGGCGAGGAGCCCGAACGAGCCGACGAGCATCGCGTTCAGCCGCCGCGGGCCGACGCTCTCGTCGCGGATCTCGTCGAGGCTCAGCACGTTCTCGATCGGGGTCTCCGGCGCGATCGACCGCACGATCGCGCGTGCGGCGGTGGAGATCCCGCCGGGCGCGACGGTCGAGCGGATCACCAGCCCCGCGCTCGGGAAGTCGCTTTGCGCGAAGGGGAGGAAGGTCGCAGGCAGCGGCTCGGCGTCCAGCCCGCCGTCCTTGGTGTCGCCCACCACGCCGACGACGGTGCGGAACTCGTCCGAGATGCCGATGAAGCGCAGCACGTCCCCCGTCCAGCCGACGCGGCGGCCGATCGGGTCCACGTCGGGGAAGAGCTTCTTCGCGAGCGTCTGGTTGATGATCACCACCTTGCCGGCGGTGCGCCCATCGGTGGCGGCGAAGTCACGCCCTGCCACGATCGGGATGCCCGCGGCGCGGAAGTAACCGGGGTCCGCCGTCCGGTACTCCGACTGCGGCACGGGCTCCCCCGGCGCCGTCGGCCGTCCCTCGGCGCGGATCTCGAGCAGGAAGCCGGAGCGCCGCAGCGGGATGTTGGAGCCGACGCCCACGACGCTCACGCCGGGGAGGGTGGAGAGCTCGGTCTGCATCCGCTCGTACTTGGAGACGGTCGCCGCCGGATCGGGCTGCGTGGTGAAATCGGTCGGGACCTCCATCGTGAGCACGTTCGTCGGGTCGAGCCCCGGGTCCACCTCGGCCAGCGCCTGCATCGAGCGCACGAGGAGCCCGGCGCCGGTGAGGAGGATGACGGAGACGGCGATCTGCGTGACCACGAGCCCCTGCTGCAGGCGCCGCCGCCGCGTGCCGCCGCTGGAGCGCGTGCTCCCGGCCGAGAGGCCGGCGCCGAGCGTCTGTTCGTCGCCGACGCGCGGCGCGAAGGAGAGGAGCACCGCCACCACGACGGCGAGCACGAAGGTGAAGGCGAGCACCATGCCGTCCACGCTGATCTCGTCCGCGCGCGGCGTGTAGCGCGCCGCGAAGGCCGTGAGCATCCCCACGCCGCCGTAGGCGATCACCAGGCCGAAGGCCGCGCCCGCGAAGGCGAGGACGAGGTTCTCGGCAAGGAGCAGCTTCCGGAGCCGCGCCGTGCCGGCGCCAAGCGCGGCGCGGACGACCATCTCGTGCTCGCGGCGCACGCCGCGCATGAGCGTGAGGTTCGCGACGTTCGCACAGGCGATCACGAGCACGAAAGCCGCCGCGCCCATGAGCAGCCAGACGGTGAGCCGCGCGTCCTGGCCGAGGACCTCCTTGAAGGGCGTCACCGTCACGGTGTAGCCGGACGCCTTGTCATACATCTCGGGATAGTCCTGGTGCACGCGCGACGTGATCGTCGCCACCTCGGCCTTGGCCTGCTCGACCGTCGCGCCCGGCGAGAGGCGGGCGATCATCTCCGTCATCCGGTGCGTGCGCCCGTCCTGCATCAGCGCGCTCACGTGGTGCTCGCTGATCGACATGTTCATCAGCGCCTCGATGCGCCCCGGGAAGAAGGGGGCCGGCTGCAGCACGGCGATCACCTCCACCTGCCGGCCGCCGATCCGCAGCATCTTCCCGACCACCGAGCTGTCGCCGGCGAAGTGCGAGAGCCAGTAGGCGTGCGACAGCGCGATCACCGGGGCCGCGCCACGCCCGTCATCCCCTTCGTTGAACGGGCGCCCGAGGATCGGGCGAAGCCCCATGACGGAGAGGTAGTTGCCCGTGACGAGCCCGACGTCGATCTGGCTCGCGTCGCTCTCCTCGATGAAGTTGAGCGTGATCGGCGAGTACTCGGCGATCTGTCCGAGCGTGGTCGCGGAGTTGCGGAAGTCGTTGATCTCCGGCACGGAGAAGAGGAGGTTCTCGCTCCCCGGACCGGTGGCGGACTGACGCAGGTACATGAGCCGGTCGCCATCCTCGTGCGGCAGGGGGCGGAGCAGCACGCCGCGCACGACGCTGAAGATCGCGGTGTTGGCACCGATGCCGAGCGCGAGCGTCAGGATCACGGCGAAGGTGAAGCCGCGCGCGCGGGCGAGGCTGCGGAGGATGAAACGCAGGTCGATCATGGTGGGGTCTCCGGTGCGGCGTCCAGGAGTCGGTGGGCGAGCTCGGCCATCTGGCGCTCGCGCGTGCGTGCCCAGCCCGGGAGGCGGAGCGCGCCCCAGGTCGCGAGCCCGGCGCCGACGGTGGCCAGGAACCCGATGGCGGCCCACGCGCCCGGGTCGAGGAGCGACCGGGCGAACCCGAGCGCCACCAGGGAGCCGCCGGCGGCGAGCGCCGCGAGCCCGGTGATCACCGCGCTCCGCAGGTTCGCGTTCATGGTGCGCATGCGGAGGCGGTCGCCGCCCTCCGAGGGTTCCAGCAGGATCTGCAGGTTCCCGTTCGTCCATTGGCGGAGCGACCCGTCGACGCGCACGGTCCCGCGCGCGTCGAACGTCTCCCGGAGCCCGACGACCAGGCGGTCCCACTCCGCGTCCGTCAGCGTGCGGCCGAGCTCCACGGTGCGTCCGACGCCCACGGGGAGCCCGAGCATCCGCCGTACGAACGAGTGCTCGCCACGGTCGAGTGCCCGGGCCGCCTCCGCGATGTGCACCGCCGGGATCCCGGCCTCGGTGCCGATGGCCTGCAACTGCTCCAGCGTCAGCCCCTCCCGGCGCGCGAGGGGGTGACGCACCACATCCTCGACCTTGGTGGCCTCGGCGAAGATCGCCGCCATCTCATCCTCGGTGTACCGGCGGTTGCTCATCCCGGAAATGTGAAGAAGGATCTCGCCGGGTGCCAACCGGACGCGGAGGGCGCTACTTGCCCTGGTACTTGAACGAGATCTTCATCCGGACGCGGTAGCTCTCGACCTTGCCGTCCTTCAGGGTCATGTCGAACTCGGTAATCTTGGCGATGCGCATGTCGCGCACGGTCTTGGACGCCTGCTTGACCGCGGCGGCGGCGGCCTTGTCCCACGAGACGGGGCTGCTGCCGACCAGTTCGATGATCTTGTAGACGCTGTCGGGCATGTGACACTCCTGTGAGGCGGGTGAGTGGGACCGCCGCCCTCGGTGTTCGGGGGCGTTGGTACCGTGATCATAGCGCGATCTACGAGCGCCCGCCTGCCGACGCATTCAGCACCTCGGCCACGCGCTCGCGCAGCCGCGGCAGCAGTTCCTTCGCGAACCAGGGATTCCGCCGGAGCCAGAGGTTGTTGCGCGGGCTCGGGTGCGGGAGCGGGACCACCGTCGGCCAGTGGTCCCGCCACCCGCGGACCGTCTCGGTGAGCGTGCCGCGCGCCTCCGGCAGGTGGTAGGCGATGGCGTACTGGCCGATCACCAGCGTGAGCTGCAGCTCCGGCAGCTCGCGCAGGAGTCGCGCGCGCCAGGTCTCCGCGCATTCCGGGCGGGGCGGGAGGTCACCCGACCTTCCGGTGCCGGGATAGCAGAACCCCATCGGCAGGATCGCGCACCGCGACGCGTCGTAGAAGACCTCGCTGGTGACGCCGAGCCATTCGCGGAGGCGGTCACCGCTGGCGTCGGTGAAGGGGCGGCCGGAGGCGTGCACCTTGCGGCCGGGGGCTTGGCCTGCGATGAGGATGCGCGAGGTGACCGACAACTGGATCACCGGGCGCGGGCCCAGGGGCAGGTGCTCGGCGCAGATCGTGCAGGCGCGGACCTCAGGAACGAGCCTGCCGAGCGTGCCGCGCGTTCCGGACATCCGTCCTCCGAGGATCGTGTGCGTCGTCGTGCGTTGGGCTGCGCCCCGTGGCCTGCACACGGCGTATCGCGGGGACTACTTTCCTGTTCGCGACCTTCCTACGTCCGATCTTGGGCATCCACCGTGTGTTCCACGGGGTGCGCGCCGAGGCCGCGCTCGATCGGCAGTGGTGGCGACATGCACCGCGCACGCGAAACAGCGCCTCGACCTCCTCGTACGTATTACTCATCATGCATAGACTTCGGAAGCTCTGGATGGCGGGCGCGATCGCCGGCCTCCTGTCGCCGCTCGGGACGCCGGCCGCGGCGCAGGACACGGCACGGCCCTCCGTATCGGCCGTCCGCCGCACCACCCCCGTCGCGATCGACGGCCGCCTCGACGACGCCGCATGGGCGGCGGCGAGCGTCGCCCGCGACTTCGTGCAGCGGGAGCCGATCGAGGGGCGCCCCGCCCAGCACGCGACCGAGGTGCGCATCCTGTACGATGACGCGGCGATCTACGTCGGGGCGCGGATGTATGACGACGCGCCGCAGACCATCGCGCGCCAACTCGTCCGCCGCGACGACGAGGGCAACGCCGACTGGTTCGCCGTCGGCTTCGACCCGCGGCTCGACCGACGCACCGGGTACGTGTTCTTCGTGTCGGCGGCCAACGTGCAGCGCGACCAGTACGTCTACAACGACGACGACTCCGACGATGCGTGGGACGCCGTCTGGTCCTCGGAGGTTGAGATCGACTCGCTCGGCTGGACGGTCGAGATGCGCATCCCGCTCTCCCAGCTGCGCTACCAGACCTCCACCGGCGAGCAGACGTGGGGAGTCAACTTCGCGCGTGGGCGCTACGCGTCGAACGAGGAGTCGCACTACGCCCTCATGTCGCGCCTGCAGCGCGGGATGGTCTCGCACTTCGCCACGCTCACCGGGATCCGGACCGAGCATGCCCCGCGCCGCATCGAACTGCGCCCCTACGCGGTGGCGGAGGCGCTGACGGAGCCGGCGGAGGCGGGGAACCCGTTCAGGGACGGGTCGAGTTCCCTCACCCGGTTCGGCGCCGACATGCGCTACGGCCTCGGGTCCGCCTTCACGCTCGACGCGACGATCAACCCGGACTTCGGCCAGGTCGAGGCCGATCCGGCGGTGATCAACCTGACCGCGTTCGAGACCTTCTTCCAGGAACGCCGGCCCTTCTTCGTCGAGGACGCGCGCATCTTCGACTTCTCGCTCTCGGGTGGCCAGAACCGGCTCTTCTACGGACGGCGCATCGGGCGTCGGCCGGCGGGTGGCGATGATGGCGGTGCCGACTTCACGAGGATCCCGGAGTCGGCCAAGATCCTCGGCGCAGCCAAGGTCACGGGCCGGACCGCCGGCGGTCTCTCGCTCGGGCTCATCACGGCGCTCACGGACGAGGCACGCGGGCGCGGGTACTTCACCGCGACGGACCAGACGCGCTCGTTCCTCGCGGAGCCGGGTGCCTGGCACAGCGCGGTCCGTGCGCGCCAAGACCTCAACGACGGGGCGTCCACGATCGGCGCGATCGCGACCCTGCAGCGCCGCGACCTCCCGGCGGACGGCGCGTTCGACTTCCTCCCCGCCGAGGCGATGAGCGCCGGATTCGACTGGGAGCACCAGTGGGCGAGCCGGACGTACGCGTTCTACGGCTACGTGGCCGGCAGCCACGTGCGGGGCGACTCCACGGCGATGATCCGCATCCAACGCTCGAGCGCGCACTACCTGCAGCGCCCGGATGCCGCCCGCCTCGGCGTCGACTCCTCCGCGACCTCGCTCTCGGGGGTCGACTGGCGGATGACGCTCGAGAAGCGCCGCGGCGCGCACTGGACGGGCTCCGTCTGGGCCGCGGAGGTGACCCCGACGTTCGAGGTGAACGACCTCGGCTTCAGCACTCGGCAGGAGGTGCTCGACGGTGGTGCGCGCGTCACCTACCGGGAGATCACGCCGGGCGAGCGCCTGCGCTCGTACTCGATCTCGGCCTTCACCTTCCACAACTGGTCGCACGACGCGCTGGAGGACCCCTGGTCCGCACGCTCCTGGGGCGACGCGCACGTGTCGGGCTCGGTGACCGTGAGCACGGATGTCACGCTCCTGAACTACTGGGAGATCGGATCCCGCTTCTCGTGGCGTCCCGAGCTGATGGACCGCAACGGGACGCGCGGTGGCCCCCTGATGCTCGCGCCGAGATCCTGGGAGTGGAGCGCGGACTTCAAGACCGACGAGCGGAAGCGTGTCTGGGTGGAGCCCTCCGTGGAGTTCTCGGGCCAGTCGATGGATGGCGCGCGCCGTGCGGAGTTCGGGCTCGAGGTCGCGGTCCGGCCGTCGCCGCGCGTGGAGATCGCGGTGCAGCCGCAGTTCGAGTCGGTGCGCACCGGGGCGCAGTTCGTCGCGCGGACGACCGCCCTCCCGTTCGCGCCGACCTTCGGGACGCGCTACCTGTTCGCCGAGCTGGACCGGCGGGAGTTCGGGCTGGAGACGCGCCTCAACGTGACGTTCTCGCCGCACATGACGCTCCAACTCTTCGCGCAGCCGCTGCTCTCGTCCGGCGACTTCCTCTCGTACAAGCAGCTCCAGGCACCGCGCACCTTCTCCTTCGACACCTTTGAGGAGGGGACGTACGTGCCGGGGCCGGGCGCGCCGAGCTGCACCGGCGGGCGCACCTGCCAGGCACCGGACGGCACCCGCCTCGTCGACTTCGACGGGAACGGCAGCTCGGACTTCTCGTTCACGGACCGGGACTTCAACGTGCGCTCGCTGGTCGGCAATGCGGTGTTCCGCTGGGAGTATCGCCCCGGCTCCGCGCTCTTCTTGGTGTGGCAGCGTCAGCAGGAGGGAGAGGTGAGGACGGGCCGCTTCGACTTCGGCCGCGACGCGCGCGCGCTCTTCAACGCGCCGGCCCGGAACGTCTTCCTCGTGAAGGCCAGCTACTGGGTGGGCTTCTGATGGCGGCGAAGAAGCGTCCGGCGCGCGGAGGAGGGAAGGCGGCGGCGAAGCGATCGGCGAAGTCGGCGCCGAAGTCGGCGCCGTACTCTGAGGGAAAGTGGGCCGAGGCATTCGCGCCCCGCGCCGCCGGGGAGCGGCGCTACTGGCTCGCGAAGTCCGAGCCCGAGAGCTTCTCGTTCGACGACCTGCTCGCGGCCAAGGACCGCACCACGTGCTGGGACGGGGTCCGGAACACCGCCGCCCGGAACTTCCTCCGCGATGGCATGAAGCTCGGCGACCAGGTGTTCTTCTACCACTCGATGGCGCAGCCGTCCGGCGTGGTCGGGATCTGCGAAGTGGTGCGCGAGGGCTATCCCGACGCGAGCGCGTTTGACCGTAAGAGCGCCTACTTCGATCCCGACTCGGTGCCGGAGACGCCCATGTGGTACATGGTGGACGTCCGGGCCGTGCGCGCGCTGCCGCGCGTGGTCTCGCTGGCTGAGATCAAGGCGGAGAAGAAGCTCGCGATGATGGCGTTGGTGCGCGTGAGTCGACTGAGCGTCGTGCCGGTGACGCCCGCCGAGTGGGACCTCGTGATCAGGATGGCCGAACGGCCCTGACGGGCCGTCGGCCCAGGCTGGCGGTCAGCGGTGGAACGCGGTCTGGAGGACGTCCGCCGCACGCGCCGCGATCACCAGCGCCTGGACATGGTTCCCCGCCGTGAAGGCGACGCGGGACTCGCCGAGCATCGCCACGACGCGCGCGATCACGCGCCGCGGGCCGGCGACATCTCGGCCGTCGGCCTCCGCTGCGTCGATCCGCTCGTTCAGCGCGCGCACCTGTCGCCCCACCATCTGGACGACCTCGGGGACGATGCGCGGTGAGAGCACCGCGACGGCGAGCCGCGCGGAGGTGTGGTCGAGCGCGTTCTTGGCGCGCAGCACCGCCTCGCGGTCCCCGGACTCGATGGCCTCGGCGAGCGCCGCATGGCGCTCCCGCAGCGCCGAGATCGCCGCTTCCTTCATCTCCTCGCGGCCGGCGATGGTCAGCCGCTCGAGCGAGATCCGCACGAGGCGTGCGAGCAGGGGCGTCGGGGCGGTGGACGGATCGACGTCGGTGCGCGTCGGCACCGCGCTCGCCAGCGACGACAGCTCGGACTGCGCGGCCTCGAACGCCCCGGCGGTCAGCCCCTCCGTGGGCTCGGTCGGCTCGTCCTTCTTTCCGCAGGCGGCGGCGAGGACGAGGAGCGCGGCGAGGGCGGGAAGGCGGCGGAGGGTGCGCATGGTCCGGGGGGTCGGAGGGGGCCGGGTAGACCGGCGCGAGGACGCCCCGAATATCCGGCCCGCCGGCGCGGTCGGCAAGCGGAGAGCGCACACCCTCATTGTGAGATGTCGCACAACATCCGGTCGGCGATCTCCTTCACCATCTTGGCCGCGACGCGTGCCGTCACGCCGCTCGGATCCCGGTCCGGGTTGTACTCCACGACGTCGGCGCCGACCAGCGTTCCCCGAAGCTGCTGGATGAGACCGATCACCGATCGCGTGCTCAGGCCGCCGGGTTCCGGGTGCGAGACGCCCGGCGCGTACGCGGGGTCGAGTCCGTCGAGGTCGAGCGAGAGATAGGTGGGACAGTCCGTCGCCGGGCGCTCGCCGCGTTCCCAGGCGCGCATGTCGATCACCTCCACGCCGAACCGCTCCGCCTGCGTGCGCTGATGCCCGTTCATCGTGCGGATCCCCACCTGCACCAGGCGCGCCGCCAACCCGTCCTCCATGATCCGCGCGAACGGGCAGGCATGCGAGTGGCGGTCTCCCTCGAACTCGTCGTAGAGGTCCGGGTGCGCGTCGACGTGCACGATGGTCAGGTCGGGATGCGACGCCGCGAGTGCGCGCAGCACGGGGTAGGTGACCGAGTGGTCGCCGCCGAGTGCGATCGGCCGGTGGCCGTCGCTCAGCAGCGAGGCGATGCCTGCCTCGATCAGCGCGCGAGCCCCTCCGTCGGCGGGGAGGAAGAGGTCACCCGCATCGCCCAGGGAGCCGGAAACGCCGAGGTCGCGCGCCCCCTCGGTCCATCGGTTGCCGACGTCGGAGTGGAGGGCCTCCCGAATCAATGGAGGCGCCTTCGCCGGCCCCCTCAGGAACGACGAACTCGCGTCGTACGGGAGGCCGATGAGGCAGGGGGTGCCGAGGCCCGGTCGGCTCACGGGCGCTCCGATGTGCTGGAGTGCGCCGGGTGACCGAGCGCGAGGCGGAGCACCGGCAGGCTTCGCCCCGGGACGAGTGTCTCCTCGTCACCGACACGCACCGCACCCATCCGCAGGTAGAAGCCCTCGGCGTGCGGGTCCGAGGCGATCCTGATCGAGTCCGCGCCGCGCGCCCGCGCGCGACCCGTGGCGTGATCGAAGAGCGATCGTCCCACGCCGCTCCGCTGCGCGTCCGGATCGACCCAGAAGTGCTCCAGCTCGAGTTCATCGCCGGCGCCGCAGAGGGCATAGACGCCGAGCGGTGCCCCATCCGCCTCCGCGACGAAGGTGTCGTGCGCGTCGATGAAGTCGCGCGGGATGCTGAGCGCCGCATCCCAACGATCCATCAGCTCCGCTGGATAGCCCCAGCTCGCCTTGGCCCGGTGGGCCAGCGCCGTCAGCGCCTCGGAATCCGTCCCCACGGCGCGCCGGATCCTCATCGCCGCGTGCGCCATCCATCCGGGGTGTAGAGCCACGCACTGGCGCGCGGGCCGGTGCCGTTCCCGTACCCACCCGTGATCAGCACCCGCCCGTCCGGGAGTCGCGCGGCGGTCGAGAAGAGCCCGGCCATGCGCTCGTCCCCTTCGACGATGGTCGAGCTACCCATCGCGACGTCGTAGAGCTCGGCCCGCGCGGCTCCACCGGCGACCAGCACGCGATGCGAGTCGAGGAGCAGGGAGGTGCCGCGGAGCTTGTAGCGCGGCACGCGAAGCGGCGCTCCCGCCGTGAACCGTCCGGTGGCGGGCTGCCAGAGTTCCGTGCTGGTGTACGCGCCGTCGCCGTCGCGTTCGTCCGCACCGCCGATCACCAGCACGCGTCCGTCGGGGAGGAGGATGGCGTCGTGCTTGTGCCGCTTGATCCCCATCTCGCCCGTCGCCGTGAAGCGCCCCGTGGCGGGGTCGTAGATCTCGGCCGAGCGGTAGATGGTCATCGCCGCACGCCGATCGCGGTGCCCACCGACCACGAGTACGCGGCCATCCGCGAGGCGCAGGGCGACATGACTCTCGCGTGCCTCCGCCATCGCCCCGGTGGGCGTGAAGCGGCCGGTGCGCGGATCATAGAGCTCGGCGCTCGCGAGGAAGCTCCAGCCGGTGCCCGTGCCGCCGATGAGGAGCACGCGGCCGTCGGCGAGGAGCACGGCCTCATGTCCCGCCCGCGCGACGGACATCTCGCCGGCCGGCGAGAAGGTGCGGGTCGCCGGGTCGAAGAGCTCGGCGCTGCGGAGGTAGTCGTTGCGCTCGTCGAGTCCACCGGTGACCAGCACGCGCCCGTCCCCGAGCCGCGTCGCGGTGTGGCTCTTCCGGCCGACGGCGGTGGAGGCCACGGCCTCGAACCGGCCGGTCGCCGGATCGTAGCGCTCCGCGCCGCCGACGTCCCGGTTCAACTGCGACATCCCGCCGACCAGGAGCAGGGTGCCGTCCGCGAGCGGCGTCATCGAGTGTGCGGCGCGGGGGGTCGTCATCCCGCGCGTGGCGGCGAGCGTTCCGGCACGCGCCGGCGGCTGGCCCTCACCGTCCTCGTCTCGCGGGTCCGTGGAGCGCATCGTGCGGCAGTAGGCGCCGCCGGTGCAGGACTCCGGTACGTAGGTCTCGCTCTCGACCAGCCAGGTGCCGTCGATGCGCCGCCACTTGGCCGCATACGACCCGCGCAGCGAGATCCGTCCATCGGCGTCGGTCCAGGAGCCGGTCCAGGTGCCGCGTTCGAACGCCATCGTCCATGGGGCGAACACGCGGACATCCTCCGCCGTGCGGCGGTAGACCACGTCGGGGCGGGCGGCGAACTGTTCGGCGAACCGTGCGAGCATCGCGGCGCGTCCGGTGCTCACGGCCGAAGTGGACGAGACCACCAGCGCGTGCGGGGCGAGGATCGCGCCGATACCCGCCGTGTCGTGGCGCGCGATCGCGGCGTTCGAGGACTCACGCCGTGCGCGGATGGTCCGCGCGTCCGGTCCACCGGTGGTGTCGTCCAGCGGGGACCAGAGCGGTCCGGGCGTCAGGTGCAGGGGCACACGACGCTGCGCGCCCGGCGGCGCCTGGAAGGAGGTGTGGCGATGCACCACGACCCACTGGCCGTCCCGGCGCTCGAAGACGAGGGACTGCCGCCCCTCGTCGACCGTGGTGTCGCCGGAGGCCTCGATCACCTCGAGCCGGAAGTTGGCGGCCAGCCAGCCGAGGTCCCCGCGTGCCCCGACGTCGAGGATGTCGTAGAGCGAGCGCACGCGGCCACGCGCGGCGCTGGCGAACATGTTCTGGTAGAGCGTGTCCACGCGCGGCCATCCGCGCAGCTGCCGGCGCTCGAAGAAGAAGACACCGGTGCTGTCATGCGCGTAGTAGGCATCGATGAATGCCTGGTCCCGCCGCTCCCAGGCGGCGTTGAAGTCCAGGAAGCGTTGGCGGATCTCGGCTGCGGAGGCCGCATCGGCGGGCGCGATGGTCGCTCGCCCGGCGGGCGAGGTCGCCTGCGCGTGCGCGGGGAGGGTCGCCAGGGAGGTGGCGAACGCGAGCGCCACCGCGACGCACCTCCGCGGACGCCGCCGCCGCCCGACCCGCCAAGATCCGACTCGCATCCATCACGCTCCTCGCCCCGCGGGGGGCGTCGCCGTGGCGGCCCCGTGACCCGTCCGTCACGGCTCCGTTACATGTAACATTGAGCTTCATCTGCGTACCGCGCGAGTCACGGACCTGCCGGGGGCGCGCGCGGGACCTTACGCTGACCACAGGAGATACCCTTGCGGCCCTTCAAATACTTCCTTCGCCCGGCCCTCGTCGTAGCGGGAGCCTGCCTCCTCGTCGCGACCGAGGCGTACGCGCAGACGACGGTCGACGGCGTGATCTACGCGAGCTATCGCTACGGACTCACGAAGGACTCGTCCTTCGCGACGCCGGCGGCGCAGAACAACTTCGACATCGACCGCTCGTACGTGAACGTGCGCAGCAAGCTCGACGGCGGCATCACCTCGCGGATCACCTTCGACGTGGACGGCCGGCGCGCCGCGAGCAACCAGCTCACGATCCGGCTCAAGTACGCGTACGCCGCCTGGACGCCCGAGGGGAGTGCCCTCACCTGGAAGCTCGGGATGCAGCCGACGCCGATCCTCCCGTGGCAGGACGACTTCTGGGGGTACCGGTTCCAGGGCACGAGCCCGCTCGATCGGACGGGCTACATGTCGACGTCGGACTTCGGGGCTGCCGTGGAAGGCGCCTGGATGGACGAGGGCGTGAACGTCGACGTCGGAGTCTTCAACGGCGAGTCGTACTCGCGCGCGCCGGGAGACAACCACAAGGACGTGGCGGGGCGTGTCTCCGTGCGCCTGATGAAGACCGATGACGCGACCGACAAGGGGGGGCTGCGGCTCACCGGGTTCGCGCTCGTGGGGAAGGCCAACGGCGGAGCGGACCGGCGGCGCTCGATGGGCCTCCTCACCTACAAGTCCAAGTCGACGACGCTCGGTGCCGAGCTCTCGGTCACGCAGGACTCGACGCTCGCCTCGAGCGAGACGAAGGGACGGATCGTCGCCCTCTTCGGCACCTACAACCTGCCCGACTCACCGTTCAGCCTCGTCGGTCGATTCGAGAAGTGGGACCCGGACACGGACCGGAGCCCGGCGGCCTTCGCGGCCACCGCGAGTGAGCAGACCCGCGTCCTCGCCGGCGTCGCCTACCGGCTCGCGAAGAACGTCCGCGTGATGCTCGATGCCGACGTGACCTCGGTGCAGAACGGGCCCGCGCCCAACGCGTTCGAGGCGGCGAACCGCTCGCTCTACCTGCACGCCGAGATCAAGTACTGATGCCGCAGCCCCATTCCATCACCAAGGAGCAGTCCATGTCCGTTCATCCCCGGGTGACCCCGGTCGCCCGCCGTCTCGCGGTCATGCTCGCCACCGTCGCGGCGGGTGCCGCGCTCGCGTGCGGCGGCGGTGAGGCGAAGACGGTCGCCCTCACCGGCGCCGGCGCCACCTTCCCCTATCCCGTCTACTCCAAGTGGTTCGACGCCTTCTACACGGCGACCGGGAACCAGGTGAACTACCAGTCGCTGGGCTCCGGCGCCGGCGTGAAGCAGTTCACGGAGGGCACCGTGGACTTCGGGGCCACCGACGGCCCGATGACCGACGAGGAGATCGCCGCCGTCGCGGGCGGCGTGCACCACATCCCGACCGTCATCGGTGCCGACGTGGTCACCTGGAACCTGCCCTCGCTGGGCAAGACGCAGCTGCGGTTCGATGCGGCCACGCTCGCCGACATCTTCCTCGGGAAGATCAAGAAGTGGAATGATCCGCGCCTCGCGTCGCTCAATCCCGGTGTCGCCCTTCCCGACAAGGACCTGCT
Source organism: uncultured Gemmatimonas sp. (assembly GCA_964529705.1). Taxonomy (GTDB): domain Bacteria; phylum Gemmatimonadota; class Gemmatimonadetes; order Gemmatimonadales; family Gemmatimonadaceae; genus Pseudogemmatithrix. The sequence continues at coordinate 37,953 of CAZHAG010000008.1, forward strand.
CGTGGTCCATCGCTCGGATGGCTCCGGCACGACCTACATCTGGACCGACTACCTGAGCACGGTCTCGCCCGAGTGGGCGTCCAAGGTCGGGCGCGGGAAGTCGGTGAACTGGCCCACCGGACTCGGCGGCAAGGGGAACGAGGGGGTCACGCAGCAGGTCAAGCAGGTGGAGGGCACGATCGGCTACGTGGAGCTGATCTACGCGATGGCCAACGACCTGCCGTATGCGGCGATCAAGAACAAGAGCGGGAACTTCGTCTCCCCGACGCTCGAGAGCGTGAGCGCGGCGGCGGCCGGCGTGGACTTGGCGGCCGATACCGACTTCCGCGTGTCGATCGTGGATGCGGCGGGGGCGGATGCGTATCCCGTGGCCTCCTTCACCTGGCTCCTGATCCACCCGGACTTCGCGGACGCCGACAAGGCCGCCGCCATCAAGGCGTTCCTCACCTGGGCGACGGGACCCGAGGCGGCCGCGATGGCGTCGGAGCTGCACTACGCGCCCCTCCCGGCGCCGGTGCTCGAGTTGGTCAAGGCGCGTCTCGCCACGCTGAAGGGCGCGGGCGAGCTGCTCCCGTAGGCGGCGCACTGGCTGCCGGGAGAGGCGGGCGCGGGGTCGTGACGCTTCCGTTACACGGAGCGCGCGGCCCCGCGCCCCGCCTTTCCTACCTTTCAAGACTGTGATGGGAAATCCTCCAACGCCCCCCGATCTCCGGAGCGACGCGTCGAGCGGTTCGCTCGTCGGGAGCGCGCGGGGCGATGCCCTGTTCAAGTGGCTCCTCGTGGCCGCGGCGTGCACGATCCCGGCCCTCCTGCTCGCGCTCCTGTACGAGCTCTCGAGCGGCGCCTGGCCGGCGCTCTCCCGGTTCGGGCTCGAGTTCATCGTCTCGGGCACCTGGGACCCCGTGGCCGGGATCTTCGGGGCGTGGCCGGCGATCTTCGGCACCCTGCTGACCTCGCTCCTGGCCCTCGCGATGGCGGTGCCGCTCTCCCTGGGCGTCGCGATCTACCTCACCGAGTTCGCCCCCGTCGCGATCCGCCGCCCCGTCGCCACGGTCATCGAGCTCCTCGCCGCGATCCCGAGTGTGGTCTACGGGCTCTGGGGGATCTTCGTCCTCATCCCGTTCCTCACCACCAGCATCTTCCCCTGGCTCGAGGCGAACCTCGGCTTCCTGCCGATCTTCCGGGGTCCGATCTACGGGCCGAGCGTGCTGGCCGCGTCACTGATCCTCACCGTGATGATCGTGCCGTTCATCATGTCGGTGTCGCGCGAGGTGCTGCTCGCGGTGCCCAGCGGCCAGCGCGAGGCCGCGCTCGCCCTCGGTGCCACGCGCTGGGAGGCGGTGAGCACGGCGATCGTGCCCTACGCCAAGTCCGGCATCATCGGGGCGGTGATCCTCGGGCTCGGCCGCGCGCTCGGTGAGACGATGGCCGTCACGATGCTCATCGGGAACCGGCACGAGGTCGCGGCCTCGCTCTTCGCGCCGGGATACTCGATGGCGGCGGTGATCGCGAACGAGTTCGCTGACGCCGCCGGCGGACCGATCCACGAGTCGGCGCTCATCTACATGGCGTTGCTCCTCTTCGCAGTGACCGTGGCGGTGAACGCGGCCGCACGACTGCTCATCTGGCGCGTCTCGCAGGGGAGGGGCGGACGATGATCTCGCGGCGCGCGCTGCGGCGGGGCAAGTCGCGGGTGATGGTCGGCCTGATGGGGGTCGCGGTGCTCGTCGCGATCCTCCCGCTCTTCCTCATCCTGGCCTCGCTGGTCATCGAGGGGGCGTCCTCCCTCTCCATCTCCTTCTTCGTGAACCGGCCGGCGCCGGTGGGGGAGACGGGCGGGGGCGTCGCGCACGCGATCCTCGGCACCCTGATGATCGTCGGTGTCGCGTCAGCGGTGGGGATCCCCCTGGGCGTCGCGGCCGGGATCTACTGCAGCGAGTACCGCGGCACGCGACTCGCCTGGGTCACCCGCTTCGTCGCCGACGTGCTCAACGGCACCCCCTCGATCGTCGTGGGCCTGCTGGCCTGGACCTGGGTGGTGGCCACGCAGAAGCACTTCTCGGCGCTCGCCGGATCCATCGCCCTCGCCTTCCTGATGGTGCCGATGGTCATGCGCACCACCGAGGAGCTCGTGCGGCTCGTCCCCGACTCGCTTCGCGAGGCGGCGCTGGCGCTCGGGTACCCGCGCTGGCGCACGACGCTCGTGGTGGTGCTCCGGACCGCGCTCCCGGGGATCGTGACCGGTTCGCTCCTCGCCGTCGCGCGGGTGGCGGGGGAGACCGCGCCCCTCCTCTTCACCGCGCTCGGATCCGAGTACTTCTCGTTCGACATGGACCGGCCGATGGCCGCGCTCCCCCTCGTGGTCTACAAGTACGCGACGGGTCCCTACCCGGAGTGGCACAAGCTCGCGTGGACGGCGTCCCTGGTCCTGATCCTCGTGGTGCTCGTCCTGAACGTCGCGGCGCGGCTTGCCACGCGGCAGCGGTTCGACCGCGCATGAGCGGCCCCGTGCGCCTGGAGACCCGCGGCCTCGACGCCCTGTACGGCGACTTCGCGGCGGTGAAGGACGTCTCGCTGCGCTTCCCCGCGAACCGCGTGCATGCGCTCATCGGACCGTCCGGGTGCGGCAAGTCCACCTTCCTCCGCACGCTCAATCGCATGCACGAGACCGTGCCCGGCGCCTGGATCAAGGGGCAGGTGCTGCTCGACGGGGAGGATGTCTACGCGCGCGGGGTCTCGCCGATCCAGCTGCGCCGGCGGGTGGGGATGGTATTCCAGAAGCCGACGCCCTTCCCGTTCATGTCGATCGCGGACAACGTGGCGGCCGGCCTCAAGATCGACCGCTCACTGGACAAGTCGCGGATCGCCGAGATCGTGGAGCGGTCGCTGCGGCGCGCCGCGCTCTGGGACGAGGTGAAGGACCGGCTGGGCGCGAGCGCCATGGGGCTCTCCGGCGGGCAGCAGCAGCGGCTCTGCCTGGCGCGCAGCATCGCCCCCGAGCCCGAGGTGATCCTCCTCGACGAGCCGACCGCCTCGCTCGACCCGCAGGGCACCCAGCGGATCGAGGAGCTGGTCTTCGAGCTCAAGGGGGAGTTCACGATCGTCATCGTCACGCACAACATGCAGCAGGCGGCGCGCGTGTCCGACACGACGACCTTCTTCTACCTGGGCGCGATGGTGGAGCACGGGGAGACGAAGCAGATCTTCACCGCGCCGCGCGAGGAGCGGACCGAGGCGTACATCACGGGGCGGTTCGGATGACGGATCGGATCCCCGGTGCCCCGCAGGTTCCCGCGATCGTCGCGCGCGACTTCTCATTCTGGTACGGCGAGCGGAAGACGCTGCACGAGGTCTCGCTCACCTTCTCCCGGCGCGCAGTCACCGCGATCATCGGGCCTTCGGGATGCGGCAAGAGCACCTTCCTCCGCTGCATCAACCGGATGAACGACCTCGTGCCCGGCACGCGCACTGAGGGGGAGCTCGAGGTGGAGGGGCGCCCAGTGTACAGCCGGACGCTCGACTTGGTGGCACATCGGCAGCGCGTGGGGATGGTCTTCCAGCGCCCCAACCCGTTCCCCAAGTCGATCTACCAGAACATCGCGTACGGGCCGGCGCTCAACGCGCTGGCGCTCAAGCGCGACCTCCCGGAGATCGTCGAGCGCTGCCTGCGCCGTGCCGCGCTCTGGGACGAGGTGAAGGACCGGCTGCACGAGAGCGCGCTCGGGCTCTCCGGCGGGCAGCAGCAGCGGCTCTGCATCGCCCGCGCGCTCGCGAACGAGCCGACGGTGCTGCTGATGGATGAGCCCTGCTCGGCGCTCGATCCCATCGCCACGCAGCGCATCGAGGAGTTGATCCTCGAGCTCAAGCAGGACTACACGATCGTGATCGTCACCCACAACATGCAGCAGGCGGCGCGCGTGGCGGACCGCACCGGCTTCTTCGATGCCGGGCGGCTGGTCGAGATGGGGGAGACGAACCAGATCTTCACGGCGCCGAAGCAGGAGCGCACGGAAGCCTACATCACCGGGAGATTCGGATGAGCGAGACCCAGCGGCATTTCCACGAGGAGCTCGCGGACGTGCGCGCGCGCCTGGTCACCATGTCGGGCGCGGCCGAGGCGGCGCTCGGACGCGCGGTCGAGGCCCTGCTCGAGCGCGACGAGGAGAAGGCGCAACAGGTCATCCTCGGCGACCGGGAGATCGACCGCCGCGAGGTGGACATCGAGGAGCGCTGCCTGCAGCTGATCGCGCTCCAGCAGCCGATGGCGCGTGACCTCCGGCTGCTCATCTCGGCGACGCGCATCGCGAACGACCTCGAGCGGGTCGGCGACCACGCGGTGAACATCGCGCAGTCGGCCTCGCGCGTCTCCAAGGCTCGGCCGATCGTGCCGGAGCCGGAGATCGTCGAGATGGCGCGCCTCACGCGCAAGATGCTCGCGGACGCCATCGACGCCTACCTGCGCGGCGACGCCGCCGCCGGCCGCGAGATCTGCGTGCGCGACGACCAGGTGGACGCGCTCAACCGATCGGTCTTCCGGATCCTCCTGACGCACATGATGGAGGACCCGCAGATGATCAGCTCCGGGATGGAGCTCTTCCTGGTGTCACGGAACCTCGAGCGCGTGGCGGACCTCGCGACGAACGTGGCCGAGCACGTGGTCTTCCTGGCGGAGGGGAAGTCGATCAAGCATCACGCCGAGGACGGGGGCGAGGCGGTCAGCTGAGCGGGACCTTCGCGAACGCGGCGAGCATCGCCTCCTCGGTGGGGGGCGACAGGATGCTCCCCGCGGCGAACTCCTCCGCCTGCGGGTAGGCGGTCGCGCGTACCCGCTCGGCCGCGTGCGCCAGGTCATACTCCGTGTGGCGGAAGACGACCTCCCGGTCGAGCATCATCCAGTACGCCCCGGGGTCCCCGAACGGGACCCCGACACTCCCCGGATTCACCACGCGCACCGCGCCGACGGTGCGCGAGAACGCCATGTGCGTGTGCCCGCAGACCACCGTCGGGACGCCGGTCGGCTCGAAGAGCGGCCGCAGGACCTCCTCCGGCGTGAGCCGCGTGAAGATGTCGAGGTCGTTGCGCGGGGTGGCGTGGCAGAAGAGCACGGCCCCCAGGCCCCGCACGTCGAGCCGGATCGTCGCGGGCCAGGTCGCGAGCCAAGCCACGTCCTTTGGTCGCAATGACTCTGCCACCCAGGTCATCACGCCTCGGAAGCGCTCGGGCACCGTGTCGGAGTGGATGCCTGCCCGGCGGAGCAGGACCTCACGGTCCCCGTTCCCCTGGATCGCGGCGATGGGGATCCCGCAGTCCCGCAGGAGCGCGATCGTCTCCACCGGCATCGGTCCCGGGATCACGTCGCCGCCGATGACGATGAGCTCGGCGCCGGCGGCGCGGACGTCCGCGAGCACCGCCTCGAGCGCCGGCGCGTTCCCGTGGATGTCGTACAGCGCCGCGACTCGGCCGACGGTCCCCGTTGCCATCGCGCGCGCTACGGCGCCACGAGGGCGTCGTACGAGTCCGGGCGCCGGTCCCGGAAGAACTGCCAGATGTTCCGCACTTCGCGGATCTGGTCGAGGTCCACCTCCGCGGTGATCAGCTCGTCCTTGTCGCGCGAGGCCTGCGCGACGAAGCGGCCGCGAGGGTCGCAGATGTAGCTCTGGCCGTAGAACTCGCCGATCCGCCAGGGCTCCTCGTACCCCACGCGGTTTATCGCGCCCACGAAGTAGGCGTTGGCCACCGCGTGCGCGGGCTGCTCGAGCTTCCAGAGATACTCGGAGAGCCCGGCGACCGTGGCCGAGGGGTTGAAGACGATCTCGGCGCCGCCGAGCCCGAGCGCGCGTGCGCCCTCGGGGAAGTGGCGGTCGTAGCAGATGTAGACGCCGACCTTCCCGTACATCGTCTCGAAGACCGGGTAGCCGAGGTTCCCGGGCTTGAAGTAGTACTTCTCCCAGAACCCCGGCCCGCAGTGCGGGATGTGGTTCTTCCGGTACTTGCCGAGGTACTTCCCGTCGGCGTCGATCACCGCCGCGGTGTTGTAGTAGACGCCGGTGGTGTCCTCCTCGTAGAGCGGCACCACGATCACCATCTTGTGCTTCCGCGCCTGCTCCTGCATCAGCTTCGTCGTCGGGCCGTCCGGGATCCGCTCCACCGCGTCGAACCAGCGCGGCGTCTGCTCGGCACAGAAGTAGGGGCCGGTGAAGATCTCCTGCATGCAGAGCATCTGGACGCCTTCGCGGCCCGCCTGCTCGATCAGCGCGAGGTGCTTGGTGACGTTCGCCTCGCGGATGACCTCGAGCTTCTCGCTCGTGGCGCAGGCGTGGGAGGCCTGGATGAGTCCGATCTTGACGAGTCGTGGCATCGGGGACGCGAGGGAGGGAAGGGGAGGACGGCGGCTCAAGCCGGCCGCTGCTCGTCCCGCATGAGCGCGAGGTAGAGCACGAAGCTGAGGGCGAAGGTGACGAACCAGGCGTAGTTGTAGACGCCGTCGAGGAAGCCCGGGTCCGCGACCTGCCCGCCGGGGGTGGTGGCCGCGCGCACGAAGCCGGGGATCACCGGGAGCACGGAGAGGACGAGCGCGAGCACGGCGCGCGGGTTGAAGCCGCCCCGGTAGGTGTACGCGCCCTGCTCGCGGAAGAGGTCCACCACGCTCAGCGTCTGGCGGCGGAGCACCCAGTAATCGGCGATGAGGATCCCGCCTAGCGCGCCCATCAGGCTCGAGTAGCCGAGGAGCCAGGTGAAGATGTAGGC
>CAZHAG010000009.1:0-25762 GCA_964529705.1 uncultured Gemmatimonas sp.
CACCATGAGCAACGTGAACCTGATCGGCGTCCCGATGGACCTGGGCGCGAGCCGTCGTGGCGTGGACATGGGTCCCTCCGCCGTCCGCTACACCGACCTGCGTGCCCGGCTGGAGAAGCTGGGCCACACCGTCGTCGACGCGGGGAACGTCGAGGTGCCGTTCCGCGAGGATGCCGCACGCGGCGCCCAGCGTGGCGCCCGCTACCTCGGCGCGATCACCGACGTCTGCGTGGAGGTCGCGAGGCACACGAAGGCGGCGCTCGCCGCCGGCCAGGTCCCGGTGGTGCTGGGCGGCGACCACGCGCTCGCGGCCGGCTCCGTCGCGGGGGCCGCCGCGCACCTGGCCGAGCGCGGGGAACGGCTGGGGCTCGTCTGGGTGGACGCGCATGGCGACCTCAACACGCCCGCGACCTCGAGCTCGGGGAACGTGCACGGCATGCCGCTCGCCGCGCTGCTGGGGCATGGCGACAAGGCGATGGTGGGCATCGCCGGCGCGGGCGCGGCGCTCAAGACCAGCGATGTGGCGCTCGTCGGACTGCGAGACCTCGACACGCCGGAGCGGAACCACATCCGGAAGTGGGGCCTCTCCGCGTTCACCATGCGCGCGCTCGATGAGCGCGGGGTGCGCGCCGTGATGGAGGAGGCGATCACCGTCGCGACCCGCGGGACCGCCGGGATCTGGGTCTCCTTCGACATGGACGTGATCGATCCCTCGGAGGCGTCCGGTGTCGGTACGGCCGTGCCCGGCGGCATGACGTACCGGGAGGCCCACCTCGCGATGGAGCTCCTCGCCGACACGGGGAAGCTCGTCGGGCTCGACATGGTCGAGGTGAACCCGGTGCTCGATGAACGCAACCGCACGGCCGAGATCGCGTGCGAGCTGATCCTCAGCGCGCTCGGCAAGCGGATCCTGTGAACCGTCCCACCCGAACGCTGCGCACGCCATGAGTCCGATCATCTCGCCGGCCTACGTCCCGCCGGACTTCACCAGCCCCGCGCTCGCGGAGGCGCCGCCGGCCCGCACCGAGCCGGCGGAGCGCGACGGCGTGCTGCCGGAGGGGTTCTTCGCGACGACGAACCTCCCCACCTACGTGAAGGGCCCCGATGGCCAGTGGACGATGCCGCGCGAGCCGCGCATGGATGGCGTGCTCGTCCGCGACGACGCCGGCGTCTGGTGGGTGCGCGAGGGCCGTCGCGTGCGGAAGGGGGACCTGATCGTCGTGGGCACGCACGAGGACGGCCGGGAGGGGGTCCTCGTGCACGCGAGCGGATTCTCCGGCGGTCCGGACGCGCATGGCGAGTTCCACTTCATGTCGAGCCAGGTCTCGCGCGAGAAGCCGATCGACTACCCGATGATCGCCCGGATGCTGGTGGACGAGAAGCGGCGCGGTGGGTACGTGCTCTGGGTGACCGGTCCCGCGCTCGTGCACTCGCGCGCCCGCGACAACATGGTCTGGTTCATCCGGAACGGCTTCGTGCAGGCACTGCTCGCGGGGAATGCGGTGGCGGTGCACGACATCGAGGCGGCCGTGGTCGGCACCACGCTCGGGATGACGAGTGAAGGCGATCCCACCGCCGGCGGCCATGCGGCGCACATGCGGGCGATCAACGCCGTCCGCCGCGCCGGCTCGATCCGCGCGGCGGTCGAGCAGGGCATCATCACCGAAGGGATCATGCACGCCTGCGTCGTGGAGGAGATCCCCTACGTGCTGGGCGGCTCGATCCGGGACGACGGGCCGCTCCCCGACGTGCTCACCGACAACGTCGCGGCGCAGGAGGCGATGCGCGCGCACGCGGTCAAGGCGACCATGGCGGTGATGATCGCCACGGCGCTGCACTCGATCGCCGTGGGGAACATGCTCCCCTCGTACTACGAGGACCCGCAGCGCGGGATGGTGGAACTCCCGACGATCTGCGTGGACGCGAGCGAGTTCCTCGTGAGCAAGCTCAAGGACCGCGGGACGCACCAGGCGGTCGGCGTCGTGACGAACGCGCAGGACTTCATGAGCATCCTGCGCGCCGCGGTCGAGCGCGAGGTGAGCGGCGAAGTGGACGCCTGACTGGCGCGTGCGCCGCACGGCCGCCATCGTTGCAGGGCACGCAGCCACCCGGTGCCCCTCTCGTGGAGACCGAGATGACGTTCACGCCAGAAGCGCAGGCCGTCTGGGACCGCGTGCCGGACGCGACGCGCACCAAGCTGCTCGACGACGGCTTCTGCACGCGCTGCCTGCACAAGCGCCACTTCGAGCTCGTGCAGGGGGAGATCCGCGACAAGGAGCTCGCCCTGATCGGCAAGTGCGGCACCTGCGGCGGGCGGGTGGTGCGCCTCATCCAGCTCGACTGATGCGCGCCCCCGCGATCGCCCTGCTGCTCCTGCTCGCCGCGCCCTCGCAGCCCCGGTGGCACGAGATCGGCACCACCTCCACGGGGAACAGCGTCTTCCTCGACCCGCGCAGCGTGTCGACCAAGGACGGCATCATCACGGCCACCGTGCGGGTGGTCTACCGGGAAGCGGTGTCGACCCCGCAGGGGCCGATCACGGGGTCGCGCTCGGTGGCGATGTTCGACTGCGCCAACCGCACGGTGGCGGTGAAGGAGAACATCATCTGGCACGACGAGCAGAAGGGCACGGTGTACCGGCGCAGCGCGCCCAAGGTCCCGGGCTTCGGACCCGCCCTCACGAGCACCTTCGCGCACGTCGCGCTCGAGCACCTCTGCGCCAAGAAATGAGTCCGGGGCACCCCGCCGCGCGGGAGCCCCGGCCCACCCCGTGTGCTGACGCCTACGGGACGATGACGACGTAGCGCTCGAGCCGCGCGACTTCCTTCTCGTTCACGTACTTCCCGATCTCGCGCCGGAACTGCTCGATCGCCTTGTACGGGCGGTATTCCTTGAACTCGCGGAGCATCCGCGGGCCGAAGCCGGGGATCGTCATGAGGTCGTCGTCCGTGGCGGTGTTCAGGTCCATCGGCACGAAGACGTACTGCTCCATGCGCGCCACCTCCTCCGCGTTCGTGTACTTGCCCATCTCGCGGCGGAACTGCGCCAGCGACCTGTAGGGCCGGTACTCGAGGAACTCGCGCAGGAAGCGCGGTCCCATGCCGGGCACGAGCAGGATCTCCTCGCGCGTGGCCGTGTTCAGGTTGATGTGGACGAAGAGGCGCGGGTAGAGCTCCGTGCGCTGCTCCTTGCTCAGCTTGGTGGCGAGGAACGCATCGTAGGCCGCCGTCGTGAGGAACGGGCGGGCCGCCACGAGTTCCTTCGCCAACGCGGCGTTCATGTGCGGCAGGGTCGCGATCTCCGCCTCGGGCGTGGTGTTGGCGTCCTTGGCGGTGACCGACTTGCCGACCTGGGCCTGGAGCGTGCTGCCCGTGAGGAGGATCAGGAGCGCGGCGAGCGCGCGAGCGGCGGTGATGCGCATTTCAGGTGTCCTTGGAAGTGAGTGCGGGGTGACGGTAGCCGTAGAGCAGGCCCAGCAGTCCGGCCTGTGCGAGCGTGCCCGGCGCGAGCGTTGGGGTCGCCCCGCGCAGGACCTCCCACCAGAAAGCGAGGCCCGTGAGGTCCGGACTGAGTTCCCGCTCGAACTCCACGTTCCCCTTGGTGTGGAGGAAGATGCCGACGAGCCCTGCCACGATGAACAGCAGCATGAGCGTCTGGAACGCGCGGAGGCTCGCCTTGCGCCCGTCGAGCCAATGCCAAATGGTGACGGGAACTGCGGCGGAGAGAAGCCCGATGGGGATCCACTGCGGCGCGTCCTCGTAGTGCTCGAGCAGGATGAGGTCGGTCAGCATCCCCACGAACCCGATCGCCAGGAGCGCGAGGAGGCCGCGGCGGAGCAGGGAGAGCGTGTCGTCGGTGGTCACGGCATTGAACGTACGTCAAACCGGCCGCATCTTCACCCCACCGGCGCGTTCCCGCTGCCGGCACCATCGACCGGAGCGTACCCGTGGGCAAGCTTCCTGTCCTCTCGGATATCGACCTGCAGCGTCGGCTCGGCGCGCTCCCGGGCTGGAGCCGGAAGGGGAATGCGATCACCCGAACTTTCGCCTTCAGGGGATTCCCCGACTCCGTGGCGTTCGTGCAACGCACCGAGGGCCCGGCCGAGGAGATGAACCACCATCCCGACCTCGACGTCCGCTACAACCGCGTGATCGTCACCCTCTCCACGCACGACTCCGGGGGCGTCACGGAGAACGACGTCATCCTCGCGGCCCGGCTCGATGCGGCTGCGGCGCTGTCAGGCGCACGGCAACCGGGCCTCTGAGACCACCGCCGCGCGCGCGGCGCTAGTTCCGCCGTCCGCCGAGCAGGTGCAGGATCGCCAGGAACATGTTCAAGAGGTCCAGGTAGATCTGCACCGCGGCGAGCACGTACTGGTCCGGACCATAGACGTTCCGGAGCCGCCAGGTGTCGTAGATCAGCAGGCCGCTGAACACCAGCAGGGTCCCCGCCGAGAGCCAGAGGGCGGCGGTCTCGTTCTGGAAGAAGAGGTTGAGGAGCGAGGTCGCGATCAGGACCCAGAGCCCCACCACGAAGAAGCTGCCGAAGGCGCTGAAGTCACGCTTCGAGACCCACGCGTAGCCGGTGAGGACGCTGAACGTGGTGAGCGTGAGGAGCCCCGCCTGCGGCAGCAGCTGCGGCTGCGTCTGCGTGTAGTAGAACATCAGCGGGCTGATCCAGACGCCCACCGTGAACGTGAACAGCAGCACCAGCAGGATGTTCGCCGGGAACGCGGCACGCGCGCGCGTCGCCAGCAGCAGAGGCGCGAAGGTGCAGAGGAAGGTGATGAACGGGTGCCGCGCCACGGCCGCCAGGAGCGCCGGCTGCGTGAAGGCGAACGCCGTGCCCGCCACGGTGAGGAACACACCGGCCAGCACGAGGAGGTAGGTGCGCCGCACGAGCGTCGCGCGCTCGGCGCCGGTACGGACGATGATGCCTTCGGCGGGGATCGAGTAGTTCATGGGTGTGGGTGAGGACACCGGAATATACCCCGCAGGCGCCTAGGGTTCGTAGGACTTGCCGGCCGCGTCCAGCTTGCGCAGCGCGACGGTCCCATTGATCGAACGGATCCGCACGGCCCGCGTCCCGGCCCCAAGTGTCGCGCGCAGGGAGCGGCGGCTGGTGGAGGCGGAGATCGGGACCGCGAACTCGCTCGCCACGGAGCCGTTCGTCACCGAGAGGTCGAGGGTCGCGTCGACGCCCTCCGGGAGGTACACGAAGGCATCGCCATTCAGCGTCTCGGCGATGACCGAGTCGGCGCCGCTGAGGGACGACATGCGGACGTCCACGCTCCCGTTCTTCGAGACGCCGCGCACCGGGCCGACGGCGGTCGCGACCAGCACGTCGCCGTTGAGGGTCCGGGCCTCGACGGGCGCGCTGGCCACGGCCCGGATGCCCGTGTTCACGCCCGCGAGGTCCAGCCGAACACCCGTCGGCACCTCGATCCGGAAGTGCACGCGCGCGTCCGTGCCGCTGCCGGAGAAGCTGAAGTCGGAGCTGTAGCGCTCCCGGTCGCACCGACCCTTCCCCCACACGGCGCAGATGACCGCGTTCGACCCGTCCCGCGCGCCCGAGAGGTGCAGGGACTCGTCGGGATCACCCCGACGCCAGGCCAGGCTCGCCGTGACCCGCACCGTGTCGTCCGAGGCGGCCGCGACCTCGATCTCGCCGTTCATGTTCCGCACGACGACCGTCGCGCCGGCGGGCACGTGGTCCGCCCAGACGAACGCGTTCGCTCGCTCCTGGAGCGGGAGGTTCTCGTCATCGCAGCCGGTGGCGGCGAGGGTGGCGACGACTGCTGCGACCATCAAACGGGGCATACCGCGCATGGGCGACTCGGGAAGTAGGTCGCCCATGCGTACGCGCCCATACGGCTCAGAGTTTCCTGATGCGGATGCTCCCGTTCACCGTCCGGACCCGGATGCTGGGTCCGCCCGCGCCGATCGTCGCGCGGATCCGCCGCGGGTTGATCGTGCCGTCGAGCGTCATCGGGAAGTCCGACGAGATGCGGCCGTTCACGGTCGAGAGGTCGACCTCTGCGGCGGTGTTCGCCTCGAGCTCGATGGTGATCGAGCCGTTCACCGTGCCGTACTCCACGCCGTCCGCGCGCGGGACGGCGGTGCGCACCGAGATGTCGCCGTTCACCGTGTTGGCCTCCACGCGCCCCGCGGTGGAGCGCGCCTCGACGTCCCCGTTCACGGTGCGCGCCAAGATCTCGCCGCTCGTGCCGTCGACCACGAGGCCGCCGTTCACGGTCGAGGCGTCGACGCGGGCGTTGCGCGGGACCTTCACCACGAAGCTGACGGACACATCGTTGTCCTTCTTCCAGCGGTCCCGGTCGCGGTCCCCGTCGTTCCGGTACCCGCGCTCATCGCAGGTGGCGCGTTCGGTGAACAGGGCGCAGATGATCACGTCGCCCGCCCCCGAGCCCGTGGCGCGCGCCTCGATGCGCACGTCGTCGGGGTTCCCGCGCCGCCAGCGCTTCTCCGCAGCGACCTCCACGGTATTGCCGGTTCCCTGCTCGATCCGGACGTCGCCGTTGACGTTCCGGAGGAAGACGGTGCGTCCCTCGCCGAGCTGGCCGCTCCAGTTCCAGGTGGTGCTGCCCTGCGCGCCGGCGAGCGTCGCCGTCCCGACGAGGCAGGCGCCGACGAGCGCGCCGCGGGTGATGGCCTGTGCGATCCGCATCTTGGTCACTCCTGTTGGTCTTGGTCGCGCGATCCCGCGCGACGGATGGTGATGCTGCCACTGAACGATTCGGCGGAGACGCGGGCGCCACCGCCGCCGAGGGTGAGGTGCATCCGCTGGCCGCGCCGGCCGACGTTCTCCCCGGGCTGGAGCGTGATGGGGAAGTCGCTGGTGATGCGGCCACTGAACGTCTCGAGGTCGAGCGTCGCCGCCGCGTCGCCGGGCAGCACGAGGAGCACGCGCCCCGAATGCGAGCTGAGCCGGTAGTCGCCGGTCCGCTCCACGGGGCCATCGAACGTCACCTCCCCCGACACCGTCGAGACGCGCAGCGTGCGCACCCGCGCTCCCTGGATGTTGACGCGCGCGCTGACCGCCTCCACGCCGAGGTCGCCACTGACCTCCGACACGCGCACGCTCCCGCTCACCGTCGAGAGCTCCACGCGGCCGCTCGCCCGCGTGACTTCCACGGTGCCGGAGACGGTCCCGATGCGCGCAACACTCGCGGCATCGGAGACCGTGACGTCGCCACTGGTGGTGCTGGCCTCCACCTCCGCCTGCGTGCCGAGGACCGTGACGTCACCGGACACCGAGCTCGCGCGGACGCTCGTCCCGACGGGGACCGTCAGCTCCACGCGCGTGGTCCCCATCCGGTTGTCGATCGAGCGGGCCTGGATGGACACGCGGCTGCGGCTGAAGGAGGTCTCGAAGCGGCCGCGCTCGATGGTCGCGGAGATCCGGACCTCGTTCGCGGTGCCCGTGACCACGCGCACGTCGCCCGAAACGATGCCGACCACCACGCTCCCGCCGCGATCGAACGCGAGGGTGGTGTCGATCCGCTGGCGGACGTCCTGGGCGGACCCGGCAGCCGGCGTGAGCGGTAGTGCGAGCGCGGCGGCCGCGCCGAGTGTCATGAAGTCGAGAAGTCGCATGCGTACGTCCTGGTTCAGGTGCCCGCGGGGAGGGTCGCGATGCCCCGCAGGAGTGTGAGCTTGCTGCCGTAGCTGCGCGCGAGCTGCGTCACGAGGAAGCGGCTGGCGGGATCGCCGGCGAGCGCAGTGCGGCTCTCGGCGATCGCCTGGTCGATCAGGGCGAGGTTGCGCTCGAGCACGGCCAGGGTGGTGGGGTCGAGCTCGGCGCGCCGCTCCGCGACCATCCGCTGCAACTCGGCGATCTCGCGGTCCATCTGTCCGAAGTCGCCCGCGAGGGAGACGGGAGTCGCCGCGGAGGTCCCCGCCGATCCAGCGTCGGACGGAGCGAAGATGCCCGCCACCGGAGTCTCGGGATCCACGCCGCGGGTCGCGGCCCACCAGGTGAGTGACGCGGTCGCCGCGACCAGCAGCGAGGCCGCAGTGGCGAGCCGGAGGGCCGGGACGCCTGGCCAGGCGCGCGGTATCCAATATCGGGGTTGCCGGTCGGGACGCGTGGGCGCCACGCCCGCCGCGCCGCCGAGCCGGGCCTCGATCCCCGCCCAGAGGTCGCGCGAGGGGGAGAGTGTCGGCAGGGCCCGCGCCTCGGCGCTGATCCGTTCCAGGTCCGCCCAGACGCCGCGGCACTCCGCGCACGCCGTCCGGTGCAGTTCGTCCGTCATGTCGTGTTCGATCATCTGGTCAACACCCTCCTCAACAGCATCCGAGCCCGGTGCAGTTGCGCCTTGCATCCGCCGGCGGTGACACCGAGCATCCCACCGATCTCCTCGTGCGTGTAGCCCTCGACATCGTGCAGCACGAACACCTTCCTGGCACCGGGAGGCAGCGTGGCGATCGCCCGCTCGAGGTCCAGCGAGAGCCCGGGGACGGGAAGCGGTCGCACCGTGTGCGAGGCGAACTCGTCCATGTCCTCCGTGCCATCATCCTCGCGCTGCCGACGCCGCTTCTCTGATTGCCGCTCGTTCAGCACCACGTTCACCGCGAGCCGGTGGAGCCAGGTGCCGAACGCCGCGTCGCCGCGGAAGGTCTCCAACTTCTCCCACGCCCGGACGAAGACGTCCTGCGTGAGTTCCTCGGCCCGGCCGCGGTCGCCCACCATCCGCACGCAGACCGAGAAGATCCGGTCGACGTGGCTCCGGTAGAGCCGTTCGAAGGCACGACGATCGCCACCTGCGGCGAGCCGCGCATCATCGTTCGGGTCACTCGTGGCACGAGTGGCGAGGGACAGCGAAGGGGTCATCCGGTACCTTGAACGTTCGTGAGATAAGATGGGGCGGACCGCCGAAGGGTTTGAATGGGCGGCGGTCCTCGCGCGCCCTACGCCGTGGCGCCAGCTTGGGTGCCACGGGTCCTCGTGACACTCTCCCCCGCATCGCTCGTAGGGAAGGGTGAAGCCCTCACCGATCGGAGAAGGCAGATGAACCTCGCCGCACCGTGGCATCCAACAGCATCCGCGCAGGGCGCACAGGCCCTGCAGCAGGGCCAGCCGGCTCCGCCGATCCCGCCCCTCCCGGCGAGACCGGGCGCGGCGACGGGTGCCGGGGCGGGCGCGCCGGTCGCGCCGGGGGGGGCGGCCCAGGAGGCGGCCACCTCGCCACAGGCCACCGCACAGGAGACGCGGGATGCGATCCGTGACGCGGTGCGCACGACGATCCAGAGCACGGTGCAGCAGGGAGAGCCCGTGATCAACGTCCCGCCACCCTATCGCCAGAGCGACATCCCGCCGGAGGTGATCCCGCTCGTGGGGATGTCCCTCGGCCTCGTGGTCGCGATGGTCGTGGGGTACCCCATCGCGCGCGCGATCGGCCGCGTGATCGAGAAGCGCGGGACGGCGGGACTCGTGCGCGCGACCGACGTCGCACCGCAGCTGCAGCAACTCCAGGCGAGCGTGGACACGATGGCGATCGAGCTCGAGCGCATCAGCGAGGCCCAGCGGTTCACCGCGAAGCTGATGTCGGAGCGTCCGTCGGCGCTCGCGTCGGGGGATCCGCCGCGCGGATGACCAGGAGGAGGGCGAGGATGCGGCCGGCCTCGCCCGGGTGGTGACACGCGCCTCGCTCGGATGGGGCGGCGCGCGGACCACACACACCGGGGTGCAGCGCGCCACGCACGCACTCGAGGAACTCCCCGTCGCTCCCGGACGTCCGAAGCGCGGACCGGAGGGCGCTCTCCGTCGCGATTCCCACTCCCGCCTCGAGCCTGTCGCGCACCACGCGGTCGAGCGCCGCGATCGGCGCGCGCGCGACCATCGGCGCTGCCTCGAGGACGCGCGCGAAGCGCGCGGCGAACGCGACCGAGAGGGAACCGGCACCGGTGCGACCATGCGGCGGTCCGCGCAGTCGGCCCAGCAGCGTCCGCGCGACGCGTGCGAGGATCCACTCCCCGATCGCGGCCCGCGCCGCCGTCTCCGTCCGTCGTGGGACGCGGACGCCGCGCCCGCCGGCTACACGCGCGAGCGACAGGAGTCGTCGTGGGTCGCCGGACACGCGGAAGGCGGCGCCGGCGGGGATGCCGGCCACGAGCCGCACGCGCTCGCCCTGAGGCTCCCTCGTGACCACGCATGCGAGGAACCCGCTTCGACCGCCCTCCACCGCCGCGACGGTCCCGGCCGTGCCTCGCTCCTCGTCATCGGGAACGCACCACTCCCGCAGGATGCGTCGCAGCTCGCCAAGTGCGGCCGGGGCGTCGAGCGAGATGCGCCGGGCCTCCTGCTTGTGACGCAGGCGGTCGGCGAGGCGCACGAACGATTGCGCGCCTCGCGGCATCCGGAAGCGGAGTTCGCGCACCGTCCCGGCGGCGCTGCTCGCGCGCGTGATCCGTCCGAGCCGCTGCTCCAAGCGTGCCGGCGTCCAGGGCAGGTCGGCGTGCACCACCGTGCGGACCGCGGCGAGGTCCACGCCCTCGGAGAGCAGGTCCGTCGTGAGCAGGAGCCGCACGGCTCGCCGGTCGGTCGAGGAGGGGGCGCTCCCCGCCTCCGCGAGCGCGGTGAGGACCTCGCGCCGAGTCCACCGGCCCGCCGCCGTGTACACCCGCGCGCCGACGATCGCAGCGACGCCCGGCGTCGCGCGGAGGGCGCGGAAGAGCGCGCGCACCGTGTCCGCGTGACGCGCGAACGCCACCACCCGCTCGGAGGGCCGTGACCGCAGGACCTCCCCGATCGCGTCCGCCCTGCGCTGCACGTCGGCCGCGACGTGGGTGCCGATCAGTCGGCGCAGCTCCCGGACGGCGTCCAGGTGCCTGTCCAGCACGGCGAGCGCCGAGTGCTGGTCCGCGTCCGGCACCGGCCGCGCGGCGAGCAGCGATGTGAACGCGAGTTGCGTGCCGTCCTCGCCGACCACCCAGGCGCGCAGCGCGGCGCGATCAGGCCAGCGGCCGTCCAGGAGGGCGTCCCGGAGGGCTCCGCCGCGCTGGAGACGCCGACGGAGCGCGCCGTCGAGCGCGGCCAGGCTCGAACACCAGGCGAGCGCGAGTGTGACCTGCACGAGCGCGTGCGCGGGAGTCCCATCGCTCGCCGGGAAGGCCGGCGGGAGCGCCTGCAGCGCCGCGGCGATCCCCGCGATGTCGGCAGCACCGCGGAGCGGCTTGCCCCGCTCGACCGCAGGCCGAAGACGCGGATCGGGCACGCCTCGCACGATCAGGCGCGCGCTCTCCTGCCGCGTGAGCGCCGAGGCCCGCGCGCCGAGGAAGAGGGCGAGCAGGGCGTCGCGATCGCGGCGGCGATTGACGACCGGCGTCGCGGAGAGCAGGAGCACGTGCGCCCCGACGCAGAGGTGCGCGAGGGAAGCGTAGCGTCGCGCGTCCGGCGTGCGCGCATGGTGCGCCTCGTCGACGATCACCAGTGGAGCGCGGGCGTCGCACCCGCGGCGGCTCAGCGCCTCGAAGGTCAAGATGCGGGCCGCGACGCCCGCGCGCGCCAGCGCCCGCGTCCACTGCTCCCGGACCGCCGCCGGCAGCACGACGATCACGCCATCGTACGATCGCGCGACCGCGAGCGCGACGACGGTCTTGCCCGTGCCGGGTGCGTCGGCGAGCAGCGCGCCACCGAACTCATCGAGCGCCGCCCGCACCCGCGCCGCGCTCTCGCGCTGGCCCGCGAAGAGCGAGAACCCGCCGACCGCCGGCCGGTCGGGGCTGGTCTCGCCGAGCGCCGCGCGCGCGATCTCCCCGCGCACCCGGGTCGCCCGGTCCGCCCTCATGGCGCGTCGGTCTCCCAGTCGATCAGCGCGGCGACATCGGCGACGCGCACGCCGAAGGCGTGGCAGGCGACGGCGAGGAGCACCGCATCGTCCGGGGTGTCCCCCTGAGTCGCCGCGCGCCCGAGCTCCGCGAGGGGTCCCCGCGCCCGCACCCAGTCCGCGGGGACCGGGAAGCGCGCGCAGGTCCACCCCAGGAAGCGGCGATAGCCGCCGCGCGCCGGCTCGGCCAGCGCGCGCAGCCAGGCGGCACCCAGCGGTGCGTTGAGCAGCGCTGCCAGTGCGTGCGCGTCCTCGTCGCGCGGAACGCGTGCGACGTAGCAGCTGTTCAGCGGGACCGTCGGATCGCCGACGGGGAGCACGCTCGCCCGGGGGCGGCGTCCGATGTCCGCCCAGACGACACGCGGCAGGTCGCTGCGCGCCGCCTCCGTGCGGAAGAGGCTCCACCAGACCGCGTGCCGCGCGTCGGTGCGCCGCTCGAGCGTCCGGCGCCACCGCAGCAGCCACCGGCGCTCGGGTTCCGGGAGCGCGCGCATTGCCGCGCCGTGATGATCGTGGGTCCAGAGTATCCAGGCTCGCGCATCCTCCGCGCCGGCTGCGAAGGGGCGGAGGTCCTCCCCGCGGATCACCGGTCGCAGCAGCCGGCGCGTGACGGCGCCGAGGCTCTCGCCGCTCAGCACGAACGCCGCGTTGCACCCGGTCTTCACGCCGAGGATCGGTCGGCCCAGCGGCGACTCGGCCATCGGCACTCCCGCGGCGCCGATGCGGTCGAAGGCGCGGCGCACGGCACCGGGGATCACCAGCCACGGTGCGCCGGGCGACGCGTCCACCGCGAGCGTGGAACGCGGGAGACTCCAGGTGTCGATCCCCTGCGCGTGGTGCCGCGCGCACGCGACGCGTGCCCGCGCCGCCCGCGCGGTGATGGCGCCTGACGGGACGCGCCGGGCGACGAGCGCAGAGGGATAGACGGCGGCGTCGAAGCCCCCGTCGTCCCCGCTCCAGGTCTCCACCACCTCCACCGGCGCCTCGCGCGCGAGGAAAGCACGGAGTCCGCCACCGGCGAGTGCGCCCCAGAGCTTCGCGGGGACCAGCAGGGCCACGACGCCTCCCGCGCGCGTGAGGCGCACCGCGCGCTCCACGAAGAGCGCCGCGACGTCCACCTGGGAGCCGAAGCCGCGGCCCGCGCCCGACGCGCTGGCGCCCGCGACCCACGCCGCCTCCCGGAAGCACTCGAAGCGTGCGCGGAGGGACGCACGGTCCCGCGCGGGGATGCGGTGGAGCCGCACCCAGGGCGGGTTCCCGATCACGAGCTCCACCCCGCGGTCGCGGGCGAGTGAGGGAAGGTGCGTGGCGAACGCGAAGGGCAGCGCGCCGCCCTCCTGCAGCCGCTTCCGGTCGTGCTGCGCCGCCCGTGCCGCCTCGCGAAGTTCCCGGAGGCGGGCCCGGTCCGAAGCACCCGGCGCGCCACGCTGCTGGAAGAGGTCGCGCGATCGGAGGGCCGCCAGCAGGTCCATCCGCTCCGCGCGAAGGCGGAGCCGTCGCGCCTCCACCTCGGCGATCGCCAGGCGTCGCTCCTCCTGCTCGAGCGCGCGGCCCAGCGCGCGTTTCCTGGCCCCCGAGGCGCGGGTGTACCGGACCCGGAGCGGCTCGAGGGTGCCGGGTGCGCGCACGCAGGTGCCATCGAAGTCGTCGCCCGAGAGCGCGTCGCCCTCGCGGATGTTCCGGTCGAGGTTCGGGAGGGGAGGCAGGCGGGCGGCGTCGACCGTCTCGTCCTCCACGATCACGGAGAGCCAGAGCCGGAGCTGGCAGAGCCAGACCGCCACTGGGTCGCGGTCCACGCCGAAGATCGAACGCGCGAGGAGCCCGCGACGGATCGCCGCGACCTCGCGGTGGTCGCCGGCAGCCGCGCATCGCACGGCCAGCTCCTCGAGCGCGAAGACCAGGAATGCGCCCGAACCGCATGCCGGGTCGAGGATGCGGAGCCGTTCCAGTGCGGCGCGCGCGGCACCGACCTCCGCCGGGGCACCGAGCGACCGGTCGATCGCCTGCCGCGTGAGCCGGGCGATCAGCGGTTGCGGCGTGTAGAAGACGCCCCCGTCGCGCCGCGCACCGCTCGCCATCAGCGACTCGAAGGTGCGGCCGAGCATCTCCGGATCCACCGCGGCTTCCGCCCAGTCGTCGCTGGTCTCTCGGGCGGTGATGCGGTAGCGGCCGAGCAGGTCCCCGACGAGTGCGCTGAGGGCATCGTCCGTGAAGCTGAGGCCGCGCGTCCGGCGTTCGACGGGCGTCCGGGTGAAGAGCCCACCATTGAGGAATGGGATCGCGCCGAACTCGCGTGCGGCGGGAGCCCGCTGCGACGGCGGCGTGTTCAGCGTGCCGAAGAAGAGGGGGGCCAGGAAGCGGGCGTGCGCGCCCCGACCCCCGCATCGTGCGGTGAACGCGTGCCGCAGGAAGCTCCGGTCACCGTCGAGCAGCCCCTTGGCCTCGAGGAAGGCGAGGAAGAGGAGGCGCGAGGCGTGCAGCAGTGCGACGGTGCGCCGGTCGGCGGCGTCCGCTGTGCCGTGCGCGGTCTCCGCGAGCGTCGCCACGCACTGCTCGAAGTCGCGGTAGAAGCGGCGCGTGAGCCCGTCGCGTCCGAGGATCTCCCGCCAGCGGGTGTGGAGCAGCAACCCTTCCTCCGTGGCCGCGGCGGCGAGGGCCGCGAGCGTCTCGGCGTCCGACGCGCGCACCTGCCCCGTGTCCACGAGCAGCGCCTGTGTGGTCCCGCGTCCGGCGGCCGGTGGTGCGGCGATGAGCAGGGCACGGCGGCTCCGGTCCCGCGCGACGACCATCCAGTGCATGGTCGGGGCGGTGCTCGCGAGCGCGCGGCAGATGCGCGCTCCCTCCTGTCGCAGGTCGCCGCGACCGTTCCACTCGACGACGAGCGCCCGCACGGTGCCCGGACCCTCGGCCACCTCGGCGCGCGCGACATCGGTGAGGAGTTCGCGGGCGAGCCGCCGCCCGAGGGCGACGGGCACGCCGAGGCGCAGGGCCTGCAACAGTGGCGCGAGCGAGTCGCGGCCGGCGCCGCGGAGCAGGATCCCCGCCTCGTTCGTCGTGAGCACGCGGGGACGGTCGGGCCGCACGCAGGCCCGATCGCCACCGGATCGCCGCGCGCGTCAGCGTCGCGACTCAGTCCAGCCGGGCCACGAGCTCCGGGAGGTCGGCCATGCGGTCCAGCCAGTGAGCGGGTCCGGCTACGGCGAGCTGCTCGCGGGAGAAGGGGCCCCAGGTCGCGGCGGCCGTCACCACGCCGGCGGCGTTCCCCGCGCGCACGTCGTGCGTGGAGTCCCCGACGAAGAGGGCGCGGCCGCGCGGTACGCCCCCCAAGCGCTCGAGCGCGAACCAGACCGGCTCCGGCTCCGGCTTGTGCCGCTCCGTCGCGTCGATCCCCACCACGGAGGAGAAGCATTCTTCCACGCCGATGAACCGGAGCGACCGGCGCGCACCCGCCTCGAGCTTGGAGGTCACCACCGCGAGCGGGTGGCCGTTCCCGTGCAGCTCGCGGACGGTGTCGACGACCCCCGGATACGCGGTGGTCATCGCGTCGTGCTGACTGGACTGGAACTCCCGGTACCGGTCACGCAGGTGCTTGACGTCCGCCTCGTCCCTCGCCCAGCGGCGCAGCATCCCGTCGAGCGGCGTCCCGATGGCCGCCGTCCACTCGTCCACCGGCGGCCGGTGCACGCGGTCGCCGAAGGCGTACTCCATCGCCCCCACGATGAGGCCGATGGAGTCGATGAGCGTGCCGTCGAGGTCGAAGAGGATGGCGAGCGGCGGAGTGCGCACGCGCGCAATCTAGCGGTCAGCGCTCGGGAGGCCCCGCCACCTGCGAGAGATACGCGCGCCCCTTCCACTCGACCCGGCTCCCGCGCCACGCCGACTCGGCGAAGATCCACCCGAAGACGAGTGCGCCGAGTGGATGGAACACCGCCCAGAGCGGGCTGATGCGCGAATAGGCATAGACCCCCATCCAGAAGGCGAGGTGCCCGGGGGCGGTGACCGCGGCGAACCAGACCGCGCCCTCGCCGAGGAGTCCGCTCCAGCCGAGGAGGAACGCCACCGCGGGGAGCATCGGCGGCACGGCGAAGAGCGGATAGATGAACGGCAGGAGGCGCTGCAGCACCGGCGAATCGGGGAAGGTGTCGCGGCCGGCGGCATAGACGTTCTTCCCCCAGCCCTTTCGCAGCTCCCGCAGCGAGGTGTACATGCGCGTCGCGAGATGGTCGGGGGCCAGCACCATGTGCATGCGGAGCCCTTCCTCGGTGCAACGCTGCGCCAGCCTGAGGTCCTCGGCCACGTGATCGCGCACCGAGGCGTGCCCGCCGAGCCGGTCGTACCCCTCGCGCGTGAAGAGCATGAACTGGCCGTTCGCGATCTTGTTGCGCGGGTTGGTGGAGCGGCTCATCGCCTCCAGCCCGCCGTAGCGCGAGAGGAACATCGCGAAGACCACCGGCTGCACGACCTTCTCCCAGAAGGTCTCCATCAGCTGCCGCCCCGCGACGGTGAAGAGCTGGGCGTCCACCGCGCGGAGTCCGTTCACCGAGCGCGCGAGGAGGTCAGGGGCGTGCCGGGTGTCGGCGTCGGTGAAGCAGAGCAGCTCGCCGCGCGCCGCACGGGCTCCCGTGTGGCAGGCCCATTGCTTGCCGAACCACCCGGCGGGAAGGTCCGGAGCCGGGATCAGCCGCACGCGCGCGTCCTCGGCCGCGAGCCGGGCCGCGATCGCGCCCGTGCCGTCCGTGGAGTGGTCGTCCACGACCAGCACCTCGAGCCCGGGCCATGTGGAGTCGAGCAGCGAGCGGACGCACGCCTCGAGATTGTGCGCCTCGTCGCGCGCGGGCACCACGACCGTGAGCAGTGGGGCCCCCGCCGGCGGCGCGGCCGGGAACTCGTCCAGCGAACGCGAGTCGCGGAACCGCCAGACCACCGACGCGAGCGCACCGATCCAGAGTGCGGCGGCGAGGAGGGAGAGCCAGTGTTCGCTCAGCACTGCCGCATGGCCGGTCAGCGCTCGCCGCGGCTGAGGATCACCGCGGCGGACATGTGCCCGGTGACGTTGGTCGCGGTCCGGAACATGTCGGGGATGGTGTCCACGCCGAGCAGGATCCCCACGCCCTCGATCGGAATGCCGGCGGCCATCAGCACGGGGACCATCACGATGATCGATCCCCCCGGGATGCCGGGCACCGAGAACGAGGTCACGATCGACGTGACCGCGATCGTCATGAGCTGGGCGGCCCCGAGGTCCACGCCGTAGAGCTTGGCGATGAAGAGCACGCCCACCGTCTGCCCGATCCCCGCGCCCGCGCGGAACATCGATGCGGCGAGCGGAATGAAGAAGCTCCCCATCGCGGGGGGGAGCCGCAGGCGGTCCGTCACGCTCTCGAGCATCGCGGGGAGCGCGGCGAGCGAGGAGCGGGAGCTGAACGCGATGCTCTGCGCCGGGAGCGTGGCGAGGGCGAACTCCTGCAGCGGGACGCGGCCAAGGAGCACGGCGGCCGGGTAGAGCACGAGCCCCATGAAGGCGACACAGATCGCCGAGACGATCACGATGTATCCGACCAGCGCCCCGGCGGCGGCGAGCCCCATGCGCGCCGCGAGCGGCACCACGAGCGCGAACACCCCGATCGGCGCGAGCTCGAGGATCGCACGCACGAGCACGAGCGACGCGTCGGTGATGCCCTCGAAGAAGCGCAGCACCGCCGCGCGCCGTTCGGCGACCACCCGCATGAGCGCCGCGGCGAAGACCACCGAGAAGACGATGAGCGGGAGCATCGCCCCGTCGGACGCCGCCTTCACCGGGTTCACCGGGACGAGCGAGACCACCCACTGGGAGACGGTGGGGATGCTCCGTGCGCTCTCCGCGGCGCTCCCCCCGGCGGAGGCCGCACTCGCGCGCAACGCCTCCACCGCGGACGGCTCGAGCGAGAAGAGCGCGAAGAGGGGCGGGCCGATCAGGACGCCCACCGCCGCGGCCGCCGCGACCACCACCACGAAGAGCACCAGCGCCCGCGCCCCGATCCGGCCGACGGCACGGGGGTCGGGAGCCGCGCTCACGCCCACGATGAGGCTCCCCACCACGAGGGGGATCACCGTCATTCGGATCGCATTGATGAAGATGGTGCCCAGGGGTTCGACGACCCGGATGATCGACTGCGACGTGGGCGCATCCCACGCGGCGAGCGCGAGGCCCACACCGAACCCGGCGAGGAGTGCGAGAAGGACCTTGGTGGTGAGCGACATGGCGGTAGAAGATGGCGCGGGGAACGCCGCCCGGTCACCCTCCCGCCGGAAGGGTCCCGGTCAGTCGCGGTGGAACGCCGGCCGTGCCCGCACGAGCAGCCAGGTCTGTGCGACCACCACCACCAGCGAGAGCGCCAGGATCCACCACAGGAAGGACTCAGAGTCAACGGGGAACGTGTCGGCCGCCGCCGGGTCGGCCTCCCGCGAGAACTCGAGGATTCGCGCGCGCATTCCCGGGCTGAGCAGCGCGACGACGCCGTTGAGCGAGCCGACGATGAAGAACCAGATCGCCAGCACGCGCGACCGCTCCTCCAGCCGCAGCAGCCCGCGCCCCACGTAGAGCTGGAACAGGGCGAACGCCAGATAGCTGGCCTTGGCGCCCCATCCCTCGAGGAAGATCCCGAGGAAGAACCAGGGCGACTCGGTCCAGGCGATCGCGAGGCTTGCCACGCCTCCGATGACGGTGAGCCAGCCGATCAGGAGGACGATCGTCGGCGGCGCCGAGGGGTCCGCCACGGCCTCCCCACCGAAGGCGTCCGTGATCCGCGGCCGCGTGAAGAGCACGAGCCACCAGGTGCCGATCGCTCCGGGGATCGCGAACACCGTGATCGCGATCGCGCGGAAGTTCGGCGGCATCGGCACGTCCGGGGCCGCCACCTCCGGCATCGGGACCAGCGCGACGAGCAGGACCGCGAAGGAGCAGAAGAGCACGAGCACGCCGGCGAACGCGAGGAGCAGGACGCGCGCCCAGCGCCGGAGCCGGAAGAGTCCGACACTCGTCGCGAGCCCCGTCGCTGCGGCGACCAGGTAGACCACCCCGAGCCCGATCGCGAACGCCCGCTCGTGCTCGATGCCCGCACCACCACTCGTGGGCAGCCAGAACATGGCGGCGGCGAGCACGAGGGTGAAGAGGCTGCCGAGCACGACGAGGATCGCGCTCACGGTGACGCTGGCGGGACGTGGCATGGCGGTCGGGAGGCGGGTGTCGGGACGGCGCGGAAATGATAGCTTCGCGACGCAGGTCCCACACCGTATGATCCCGCACCCGGAGTCCCGCATGCGCAACTGGACCGCTGGCGCGCTCGCCATCGCCGTCGGCACGCAGTTCCTCGCCGCCTCGCCCCGCGTCATGGACGCGCAGCCCGCCGTCGACGCCTCGCGCCCGGCGCTCTCCGCCGCCGTCCGCCGGTACGTGCGGACCGACGCCCCGGTCATCGTGCTCCGGCACGTGCGAGTGATCGACGGGACGGGCACAGCGGCCCGCGCAGACCAGACGCTCCTCGTCCGCGACGGCCGCATCGCCGCGATGGGCGCGGAGGGCACCGTCGCGATCCCCGCCGGTGCGGAGTCGATCGACCTCGCCGGCCGCTCGGTCATCCCCGGCCTCGTGATGCTGCACGAGCACCTCTACTACCCGACCGGGAGCGGCACCTACGCGAACCTCTCCGAGAGCTTCTCGCGCCTCTACCTCGCCGGCGGCGTGACCTCGATGCGCACCGGCGGGAACATGAACGGCTACGGCGAGATCAACCTGGCGCGCGCGGTCGCTAGGGGGGAGAAGCCCGGGCCCTGGATCGACGCCACGGCGCCCTACCTCACCGGGCCCGGCCTCTCACTCGGCCAGCTGACCAGCATCACCACCCCCGCCGAGGCGCGGCGCATGGTGGACTTCTGGGCCGACGCCGGGGCGACCTCGTTCAAGGCCTACATGCACATCAGCCGCGAGGTGCTCGGCGCCGCGATCGCCGCGGCGCACGCGCGCGGACTCAAGGTCACCGGCCACCTCTGCTCCGTCACTTACGCCGAAGCGGCGGCACTCGGCATCGACGACCTGGAGCACGGCTTCTTCGCGGCCACCGACTTCGTGCAGGGGAAGCAGCCCGACCAGTGCCGGCAGGCCCCACAGGCCGAGCAGGCGGCCGCGCTCGACACCTCGCGCGCGGAGATGCGCGCCCTGATCGCCGAGCTGGTCCGCCGGCGCGTCGCGGTGACATCGACGCTGACGATCTTCGAGACCTTCGTTCCCGGGCGTCCGCTCCCCCCGGGCCTCGACGTGCTGGAGCCCTCGTTGCGGGAGGAGTACGAGCGGCGGCACGCCGCCACGGCCGCGCGCACCTCGGGGTACACGGCACTCTACACGGCGGCGCGGGCCGCCGAGGTCGCGTTCGCGCGGGCCGGAGGGCTCCTGGTGGTCGGGACCGACCCGACGGGAGGAGGAGGCGTCGTCGCCGGTTACTCCAACCAGCGCGCGCTCGAGCTGCTCGTCGAGGGCGGGTTCTCGCCGCTGGAGGCGATCACCATCGGCACGCTGAACGGCGCCAAGTACCTCGGCCGCGACCATCTCGTCGGGTCGCTCGCGGTCGGGAAGCAGGCGGACCTCGTGGTGGTCATGGGCGACCCGTCCGCTCGGATCGGCGACGTGCGCAACGTCGAGCTGGTGTTCCGCCAAGGGGTCGCATACGACCCGCAGCTCTTGATCGCGTCGGTGCGCGGGAAGGTCGGGCTGTACTAGTCGTGGTTCGGGTCGGCGGCGCCGTCGCCCGCCGCATCGGCCTCGCCCTCCGCTGCCCCGTCGTCGCTCATGCGCGTGAGGAGGGCGAACCGGAGCAGGCCGCGCTCGCTGTCGATTCCGAGCTTGGTGCGGATGTTCGTGCGGTGGAACGCCACCGTGCGCTGGCTCAGCCCCAGCCACTTGGCGATCTCGGGCGAGGTGCGCCCCTCCGCGATGAGGCGCACGATCTCGTGCTGGCGCGGGGTGAGTTGGGCGAGCCCCGCATGCGCCGCGCGCAGCGCGATGCGGTTGGTGACGGCCGGAAGGCGCGGCGAGATGTGCACGCCCCCCTCCAGCACGGTCGCGATCGCCGCTTCGAGCTCCTCGAGACCCGAGTCCTTGGGCACGAAGCCGCGGGCGCCCGCTTGCATCGCCGTCTCGGCCACCGCCCGGTCGAGGTGCATCGTCACGACGATCACGGGGAGGTCCGGGGCGATCTTCTCGATCACGGGAAGGAGCTCGAGTCCGTTCTGTCCCGGGAGCGAGAGGTCGAGCAGGAGGCAGTCCGCCCGGGTCCGCGCGACGGTGGAGAGCACCTCGTTGGCGTCGTAGGCGACCGCGGCGATCTCGTAGTGCGCACCGAGCGCGCTGCGGAGGGCCTCCACCATGAGGTGGTGGTCATCGGCGATGATCAGGCGGGGGCGCGTCATCAGTCGGGGGTCGTCGGGCTACGCCAGATCCGACCGGAGCGGCAGCGAGGCCGTGACGACCGTCCCCCGGCCCGCGTCCGAAGAGACGTCGGCGGAGCCACCGACGCTGAGGGCGCGCTCGCGGAGGATCGCCAGCCCGATCCCGCTCGTGGCCTTCTCGGGATGGTCGAGCCCGCGCCCCGCGTCGGCGACGCGGATGAAGAGGCGCTGTCCGTGCACCTGCACCTCCACCGACGCCGTCGCGCTGCTGGAGTGGCGCACCGTGTTGCGCAGCGCCTCCTGGACGATCCGGTAGGCCGCGCGTGCGACCTCCGCGCCGAGCGGCGGATTCTCAGCCGGCAGGCGCAGGGTGACGGATATCCCGCTGGCGCCGCGGATCTCGTCGGCCAGCGCATGCACCGCCGCGAGGAACCCCACCTGGTCCACCACGGTTGGGTGGAGCCGTCGCGCGATGTTCCGCACCGCCACGCCGAGGTCGAGCAGCTCCGCGCTGATGCCGCGCAGCCGGGTGATCGTGTGCGGGTCGCGCACCGGGAGCGTCCCGCTCCAGAACTGCTCCACCTCATGGCGCAGGAGCGCCACGCGCTGCAGGATGTCGTCGTGGAGCTCCCCGGCCACCCAGGCGCGCTCCTCCTCCTGCGCCCGCGCCACGAGTGCCTCGCTCCGCTTCCGCAGCGCCAGCCGGTCGCGCTGGGCGATCACGAGGGCGACCACGAAGGCGACGACGATGATGAGGACGGAGAGCGCCCCTGCGACGAGGAGTCCCCAGAGGACGTCAGACGAGGTGCCCACAGGAACCCTCCGGTCATCAGCAGGAGCGAGATGATGTCGAGCACGGCTTTCAGGGTGCCGGCCCGTACCGCGAGTGCCAGGTCCCCGCCGGCGATCGCGGCGCCCTGCACGATCGTCACGGTCGCGTTGGAGGCGAAGTAGATCGCGAGCCCCGAGAGGATCCAGAACCAGTCCTGCCGCAGCAGCGACTCCTCCTCCTCCCGTGCCCGGGTGACGAGGGCGAGCATCGCGGCCGCGAGCGCTATGAGGTAGTACACGGGGCTGCCGATGGTGCTGAACGACGTGATGTCCTCGAGGAACGCGATGTCCACCAGCCACCAGAGCGCGATGAGCGGGATGCACAGCCGGACCGTCATCCGCAGCACCGGCCGCACCTGCCACTCGGCGATCGCCCAGAGTACGGCGAGACCCTGCAGCGGCGTCATCGCAAAGCTGATGAAGTGGTTGTTCCCCAGTCGCAGGTACTGCGACCAGGCCAGCCCCGCCACGTTCGTGAGCACCAGGAGCACGAGCCAGAGCGCGACGCCCGCGCGGGCTCCCCGCAGCGCGCGGGGCCGTGTCAGTGCTGCGACGAGCGGCAGGAACTCGCACCAGAACGAGATCCAGACGATCAGGGGAATCTTCACGGCGCTATTGCTGCAACTCGTCCGGATCGGGGCAGAACGGGGGGCAGGGGAAGCTGGCGTTGAGCACGATCCCGTTCCCCAGGTTGTTCCCCTTGGCGTCCACGCCCACGAGGATCATGCTCGGGTCGCCCTGTTCGTTCCGGCCGAGGTAGTAGCGCATCCCCACGCACCCCTTCTGCGCAAGGAGCGCCTGCACCGGCGCCGCGTTGAAGGCGCCGGAGTCGCCGGCGCGGATCGCCCCGCCCTCCCGGTGCCTGCGCGCCTGCCGGCCCGCGTCGGCGAGTGAGATGCGGTGGTCGACCTTGGGATCGAGGGGCTTGCCCATCTTCATGTCTCCGGCGAGGGAAGGCGTTCGTGCCAGCCGACGCGAAGTTGGCACCGGGGAGCGCCGCCGGGTACCCCTGTCATCTATGACAGGGTTTACGGACGCCGCCCCCCACCACACCCTGTACGCATTCGGTACCGACAGCGCGGTCCGGCGGGCCGCAGGAGTGCGGGATGCGAACGGTTTCGGGGCTGGGAGCAGGGCGGTGAGGGAGCGGTTCGCGCAGTTGCGGCTCCTCCGGGAGGTGCCGCGGGAGATCCGAATGGTGCACCAGGGCGAGATCCGGAGCGGTCGGGCCGCCGAGGTGGCGTTCGCGCTCGACCGTGGGGCGTCCGGCGCCGCCTCCATCCTCGTGACCTTCCAGCGGGAGGGGGGGCAGCCCCCCGCCTCCGATGGCGCGCGGGTCGAGCCAGGGGGTAGCGCCAGGATGGCCTTCTCCCTCACCACGCCGGGACGGCTCAAGATCTCCGTGACGACGGCGGCGGACCTCGACACCGCGATGCTCACCATCAAGACCGGGGCGGGGCTGCTTCGGGACCGCTCGCCCACCATCGGCGATACGGTCTGGGTGTACTCGGTGCGGTGACCGCCACCTGGGCGTCCTGGGGGTGCTATCTTGCCCGCCAGGATGACCATCGGCGAAACGGAACTTGAGGACCCCGAGCGCGAGTCCGTTCGCGAGGCGCTCGCGGATCGCTACGCCGTCGAGTCCGCGATAGGCCGCGGGGCCACGGCCGTCGTCTATCGCGCCCAGGACCTGCGCCACGGCCGCCCCGTGGCGCTCAAGGTCCTCAGCGCCGACGTCGCCGCGGGGTTCGGCAGCGACCGCTTCCTGCGCGAGATCGGGCTCGTCGCGCGGCTGCAGCATCCGCACATCGTGCCGATCTACGATTCGGGGAGCGCCGGCGACCTCCTCTACTACGTCATGCCCTACATCGAGGGGGAGTCGCTGCGCGAGAAGCTGGGGCGGGAGCGCCAGGTCGGCGTGGCGGAGACCCTGCGCCTCGTGCTCGAGGTCGCCGAGGCGCTGAGCTTCGCGCACAGCCGCGGCATCGTGCACCGCGACATCAAGCCGGAGAACATCCTCCTCTTCCGCGGCCACGCCATGACCGCGGACTTCGGGATCGCGAAGGTGACGGCCCAGGCGGAGCAGGACAACCTCACGCTGGACGGCATGGGGCTCGGCACCCCCGTCTACATGAGTCCGGAACAGGCCCTCGGCGAGTCCGGGCTCGACGGCCGCGCGGACCTCTACAGCCTCGCCTGCGTGATGTTCGAGATGCTCGAGGGGCGCGCGCCCTTCACCGGGCGTTCGCTCGTGGAGTTGCTCGCGCGCAAGGCGACGCAGGACGCCCCGCAGCTGCAGGACCGAGCCATGGAGGTGCCGGCGCACGTGGCCGAGGCCCTCCAGCTCGCCTTGCACCGCGACCCGTCGGGACGGTTCGCCACGCTGGGCGAGTTCGCGGACGCGCTCACCCGCCCCACGCCGGACCAGGGTCGCGCCGCCACCCGGCGCCTCGCCACCCCACCCGCGCGCTCGCTCGCCGTGCTCCCGTTCGAGGACCGGAGCGCGACCGCGGACAGCGAGTTCCTCAGCGACGGCATCACCGAGGACCTCATCTCCGCGCTCTCGCGCGTGGACGGCCTCCGCGTCGTCGCCCGCTCCTCATCCTTCTCGTTCAAGGGCACCAAACGCGACGTGAAGGAGGTCGCCGCCGAGCTCGGCGTCACCTCCGTGCTCGCCGGGAGCGTGCGCCGGAGCGGCTCGCGCGTGCGCATCACCGCCGACCTCGTGAACGGCAAGGACGGCTTCACCCTCTGGTCCGAGCGGTTCGATCGCGAGCTCACCGACGTGTTCGACGTGCAGGATGAGATCAGCCGCTCGATCGTCACGACCCTCACGGCGACGATCCTCGGGGGGCGGAAGCGCCTCGTCGAGGCGCCCACCGCGAGCATGGAGGCGTACCAGGCGTACCTGAAGGGACGCTTCGAGTGGAACGAGCGCACCGAGTCGTCCCTTCGCCGCGCGCTCGAGCACCTCGAGGAGGCGGTGAAGCTGGACCCCGGATTCGCCCTCGCGCACGCCGGGCTCGCCGACGCGCGGCTCGGACTCGCGATCTACGGCGTCGGCGCGCCGTCGCAACTCTTCCCCGCCGCGCGTGCGGACGTGGAGCGGGCACTCCAGCTCGATGCGGACTCGGCCGAGGCCCTCACCGCGCGCGCGTCGGTGCGCGCCTACTACGATCACGACTGGGAGGGCGCCGAGCGCGACTACCGGGCCGCCCTGGCGGTGCGCGAGCAGTACGCCACGGCACACCAGTGGTACGCGATGCACCTGCTCGGCCCCCGCGGCCGCTTCGACGAGGTGCGCGTCCGCCTCGCGCGGGCCCGCGAGCTCGACCCCCTCTCGGCGGCGATCGGGGCGAGTGGCGGACTGATGCGCTACTTCGAAGGCGACCACGAGCAGGCCCTCACCGAGTTCGCGCTCGTGCTGGCACAGCACCCGCGCTTCGGGCTGGCGCACTTCGGGCGCGGACTCGCGCTCAGCGCCCTCGGCCGGGACGCCGAGTCGGCGGAGGCGCTGCAGGCGGCGCTGCTCGTCGCGGGACCGATGCCCGAGATCGTCTCCGTGCTGGCCTTCGTGCAGGCGCGGTCCGGCGACACGGGCGCGGCCCGTCGCGCGCTCACCTCGCTCGAGTCGCTGGCGGCCACGCGCTACGTCTCCCCGGC
>CAZHAG010000009.1:25862-34151 GCA_964529705.1 uncultured Gemmatimonas sp.
CCCCCCAACCTCCCCTCCGATGCCCATCAAGTCCGGCACCGACCTCATCGCCGAAGCCAAGCGCCGCATCCGCGAAGTCACCGTCCCCGAGGTCATGGAGGCGATCCGCGGCCCGAACGCCCCCGTCCTGCTCGACGTCCGTGAGCCGAACGAGACCAACCTCGGCCGACTTCCCGGGGCGATCGTGCTCGCGCGCGGCACGATGGAGACGAAGATCGAGGCGCTGGTCCCGCGCGATGCGCACCTCGTCCTCTATTGCGCGAGCGGGAATCGCTCGGCCCTCGCGGCGGACACGCTGCAGCAGATGGGGTACACCAACGTCGCGTCGATGGCGGGCGGCTGGGTCGGCTGGGTCACGGCGGGCGGGCCGGTCGAAGGCTGAGATGCCGGCCCTCGACGCGCAGGGGCATCCGCACCCGTTGATCGCGCGGATCACGCACGCGCTCGGGTCGCGCGTGTCGCCCCTGGCCGAGCGGGATGAACCGTACGTCGAGGCCGCCGTCGCGCTCATCCTGCGGCCGCGCCCGGACGACGACTGCGACCTGCTGCTGATCCGCCGCGCCGTGCGCGCGGGAGATCCGTGGAGCGGACAGGTCGCCCTTCCCGGCGGGCGCCTCTCGGCGGAGGACGAATCGCTCGAGGCGACCGCGCTGCGGGAGACGCGCGAGGAGGTCGGCCTCGACCTCCGACACGAGGGACGCGTGCTGGGCACGTTGGCCGAGCTCCGGCCGAGGACGCCGGTGCTGCCTCCCGTCATCGTGCGCCCGTACCTGGTCGCGCTGCACTCGCCGGCTGCGGGGCGCCTGGTGAGCGTCAACGAGGAGGTGAGCGAGGTGCGTTGGGTGGCGCTCCGCGCCCTCTTCGCCACCGACGCACGACGTCGCACCGCCGTGCGCGTGCAGGGCCGGGAGTGGGAGGTGGACGCGATCCAGCAGGGTGATTTCACGATCTGGGGCATGACGGAGCGGATCCTGGGTGGACTGGAGGAACTCGTCCGGTGGGCGAGGGCGTGAGCGGCGGCGTGAGTGAGGGCGTGAGTGGTGGAGGCGCGATCCCGGACGCGCGGCCCGCGTGGCGCGCGCTCATCCTCACGCTCGTCGCGTTCGGCGTGGCCAGCCTCGTGGATCAGTGGGCCTACCAGAACCTCTGGAACCCGAAGGTCTACGACCGCGATTGGGGCCGACTGCTCCGCGTGATGGGGTTCCTGGGGACATGGGCGGCGCTGGCGGCGGCCGTGCGGCTGCACGAGGGAGGTGGCGCTGTCGGGCCGCGCCTCGCGGCGCGTCGCGCCTGGCTCCTGCTCGGCTCGGCGGCGGTGGGCGGCCTGGTGGCGGAGGTGCTGAAGCTCCTCATCCGGCGCGAGCGGCCGGAGATCCACGCGGGGCTCTACGGCTTCCGCTCATTCGCGGAACGCACCTGGAGCACGGCGGGGCTCGCGCTGCCGAGCTCGCACACGCTCGTCGCGTTCGGCGGGGCGGCGATGCTCGCCCGCCTCTATCCGCGTGCGCGCTGGGTGGGATACACGCTCGCGGCAGGGTGCGGCATCACGCGCGTGCTCGCGCGGGCCCACTTCGTGAGTGATGTCGTGCTCGCGGCCGGACTCGGCTGGCTGGTGGCGTGGACGCTCGCGCGGCGCTGGCCGCCGTCCCCAGCGTCGGGGTGACATCAGGGCGGGCATGGGGGTACAAGAGGTAGAAGACCGACTCACGCTGGATCACCACGGATCGACCCCGGCCTCCCCGTGACCGGAGCACGCCTGTGACACGCATCCGCCCGCGTTCGCGCTCCCTCCTCGCCGCAGCGCTCCTCGGCCTCGTGGCCCTGGGGTGCGGTGGCGACCTGATCCTCCCGCCGACGGGACTCACACGCGACTTCGTGGAGGCGCGTGCCAAGTGGCGTGCGCAGGGGCTCACCGACTACGACTACACGCTCCAGGTCCTCTGTTTCTGCGGCGACGTCCGCCCGATGCGGATCGCGGTGCGGGGCGGGGTCGTGGCGTCCGTCACCCCGGTGGGCGAGGTCGTGGCGCTCCCGGCGGAGCAGGCGCAGTGGTATCCCTCGGTCGAGGGGCTCTTCGACGTGGTGGCAGCGGCGATCGCGCAGCCGGCGGCGTCGCTGCAGGCGGAGTACGATGCGCTGCGCGGTTTCCCGCGGACGGTGGCCGTCGACCACCGGGCCGAGGTGGCGGATGACGAGTTCACGTATATCGCGAGCGCGGTCGTGGCGCGGTAGGACCGCTTGACATAAGGGGGCACACACACAGAAGTTAGTACGCACGAACTTCTGACCGTCCCCTTCATGTCCTCCCGCTCTCTCCTGCGGTTCAGTCCGTGGCCGCCGACGGCCGGCCGCCACGGCCGCCACGGCCGCACTGCGCTCGGCCTGGACTCGCCCGGCCGGGCCGCGCGAGTCGCGGCCCTGGCCCTCGCGAGCTTCGCGCTCTCCGGGTGCGATGCGCTCATGCCCGCCGCCCCCGACCCGTCCACCGAGCTCGTGGGCGCGATCGAGGGGCTCTCGGCGCCGCAGCGCACCATGCACGCGGCGGGGGACGCCGAGTTCGCGCGGGTGTTCGGCACGGCGGACGGCCTCGGCCCCGTGTTCGTCGCCCCCAGCTGCGAGTCGTGCCACGCGGGGGACGGGAAGGGGCACCCGCTGTTCAATATCACCCGGTTCGGGCGCATGCAGGCCGGCACCTTCGACCCGATGCGGTCGGCGGGCGGACCGCAGCTGCAGGACCGCGCCATCGCCGGCTACCTCGCGGAGCGGGTGCCGGGCGCCGCCACCGGCGTCGCACGCTTCCTCGCGCCCGCCGTCACCGGGCTCGGCTACCTCGAGGCCGTGGACGACACCACGCTCCTGCGCCTCGAGGACCCCAACGACGCCGACAACGACGGAATCTCCGGCCGGGTGCAGCTCGTCGATGCGAACGACCTGCTCGCACGCGTGGTCTCGCTCGAGGGCGTGGCGGCCGAGGGCGGTCCCACGCGCGGCACGCTCGTCGGCGGCCGCTACATCGGGCGTTTCGGCAAGAAGGCGCTGGCGGTCAACCTTTTGCAGCAGGTGGCCACCGCGTACCACCAGGACATGGGGATCACCAGCGACCTGATCCCGGATGAGATCTTCAACCCGGCGGTGGGCGCCTTCAGCGGGGACCTGGTCCCGGAGCCCGAGGTCTCCGCGAACGTCGTGAACGCGGTCACCTTCTACATCAAGACGCTCCGCGTGCCGCCGCGCCGGAACCTCTCCGACCCGGACGTCATCGCCGGGGAGCAGCTCTTCGTCACGGGGGGGTGCGCGGCGTGCCACCTGCCGACGCTCACCACCGGTGCGTCGCACATCGCGGTGCTCGACCGCGTGACCTTCCATCCGTTCACGGACCTCCTCCTGCACGACATGGGTCCGGAGCTCGACGACGGCTACACCGAGGGGCGGGCGACGACCTCCGAGTGGCGGACCGCGCCGCTCTGGGGCCTGGGACTGGCCGCCACCACGCAGGGTGGGACGCCGCGCCTCCTGCACGACGGGCGTGCGACCTCGATCCGCGAGGCCATCGGCTACCACGGCGGCGAGGCCGCCGCGAGCCGCGCCTGGTTCAACGCGCTCAGCGCGGACCAGCAGCGCCGCTTGCTCGCCTACCTCAACTCACTCTAGGACCGACGTGGACCGTCGACACTTCGTCCTCGCCTGCGGCATCGCACCCCTCCTCGGGTCGTGCGTGCGCTACCACTTCGTGCCGGGCGTGGTCGAGTCGGGTCGCGTCGTCGTCCCGCGCACCGCGTTCGCGGAGTTCCCGTACGCGCTCGTCGAGGTCCCCGGGCTCCGCTTCCCGATCTTCGTGCATCGCTCCGCCCCCGGGGAGTTCAGCGCAGTCCTCACCCGCTGCATGCACCGCGGCTGCACCGTGGAACCCGGCGATGGGCGGCTCGTCTGTCCCTGCCATGGCAGCGAGTATTCGCACGTCGGCGAGGTGCTGAAGGGCCCCACCGAACGGGGCCTGATCCGCTTCCCCGTGCAGGTGGACGCGCGGAACGTCTACATCCTCGACGTGCAGCGGGGTGCCGCGTGATGCGCGCGCCACTCGCCACTCGGGCTCTCCTTGCCGCCGCGGTGCTGCCCGTCGCCTCCGCGTCCGTCGCGCGCGCGCAGGCGGCTCCCGCCGACACCCTCCGCCGCCCCGTGCAGGAAGGGATCTTCGACCGCCCGTTCATCGGCTCCGTGGGTCGCACCGCCATCGGCGGCTACGTGGAGGGAAACACGGCGTACGTCTCTGAGGACGGCGTGAGCGAAGGGCTCTCGTTGCAGCTCCGGCGCTTCAACATCTTCCTCTTCTCGACCATCGGGACGCGCATCCGCTTCATCTCGGAGCTCGAGTTCGAGGACGGCACCGAGGAGATCGCACTCGAGACGGCGTTGATCGACGTCCAACTCACGCCCTCCTTCGTCGTGCGCGCGGGGATCATCCTCCCGCCCATCGGTGCCTTCAACGTCAACCACGACAGCCCGCGCTGGAACTTCGTGGACCGGCCCCTCGTCTCCACCGAGATCATCCCCGCGACGCTCTCGGAGGCCGGCGTCGGCGTGCACGGCCGCCTCGCGCCTCCCGGCTTCGGCCTCACCTACGACCTCTACGCCACCAACGGACTCGGCGACGGCGTGATCCTCAACGCGAGCGGCCGCACGCGCCTCGCGGAGGGACGCAGCGAGGAGCGGTTCGCCGAGGACAACAACGGCTCACCCGCCTTCTCCGGGCGTCTCGCCGCGCAGCGGCAGGGACTCGGGGAGCTCGGACTCTCGTTCTACACGGGCATCTACAACAGCTACCGGATGGAGGGAGAGGTGGTGGACGACGCGCGTCGCCTGACCATCGGTGCGTTGGACGGGAGCCTCGCACTCGGCCCCGTGGAGCTGCGCGGCGAGCTCGCGATCGCGGGCATCCAGATCCCCGTCGACCTCCGCGAATCACAGGGTGCGCGGCAGCTCGGGTGGCACCTCGACGCGAACATTCCGGTCTGGAGGCCACGGCTCCGTGGGTTCCCCGAGGCGCACCTCGATGCGGACCTGCGCCTCGAGTACGTCGACCTGAACCGCGGCCGCTTCACCACGACCGGCGCGCCGATCGGCGACGACATCGCCGCGGTGGTCCTCGGCGCGAGCTTCCATCCCGCCGCGGGCACCGTCTTCAAGCTCAACTATCGCCGCCAGCGCTCGCATGACCTGCTGCGCAACGCCGCGAGCCGGCTGGGGGCGGTGCACGCGGGCTTCGCGACATACTTTTGAACGTCCTCATTCCGCGACGTCCGCCCTGACCCCACGCAAGAAGGCCGCTGCCAAGCGCGCGAAGCGACCCGCCGCCCCGCTCACGGGCCAGGCCGAGGACTACCTCAAGGCCATCTACGAGCTCGAGCAGGGCGGTGGCGCCGCGGGCACGAATGACGTCGCGGCGCGCCTCGGCATCGCGGCCGCGAGCGTCACCGGGATGGTGCAGCGCCTCGTGCGCCTCGGGCTCGTGCGTTCGGAGCGCTACCGGGGAGCGCGGCTCACGGCGGCGGGGCGCGGCGCGGCGCTCCAGCTCATCCGGCGCCACCGCGTCATCGAGAGTTACCTCGTCGAGCGGCTCGGCTTCGGATGGGAGGATGTGCACGACGAGGCGGAACGGCTCGAGCACGCCGCGAGCGACGACCTCATCGCCCGCATGGCCGAGGCGATCGGGAACCCCACCGCGGATCCGCATGGCGCACCGATCCCGACCGCGTCCGGCGAGGTGGACGAGACGCGACTGCAGAGCATCGCGGACCTCGCCGAGGGTGCCGTGGCCTCCGTGGTGCGCATGTCGGATCGCGACCCGGAGTTCCTCCGCTACCTCGACGGCCTCGGCATCCGCCCCGGGGCGTCGGTGCGCGTGCTGGAACGCGCGCCGTTCGCGGGTCCGGTCACGCTCGAAGTCGACGGCGTTCGTCACGCCATCGGAACTTCCGCGGCCGCGATGGTCTATATCAGGAGGACTCGACGATAGTTTACAGGTGACCTTTTCCGGAGGACCCCCATGCTCCATCGCATTCCCGCCCTCGCCCTGGTGCTGATCGCGACCGTCGCGGTCCCGGCGAGCGCCCAGAAGTCCTATGTGCGCGACGTCGCCCACTCGCAGATCAACTTCGTGGC
Source organism: uncultured Gemmatimonas sp. (assembly GCA_964529705.1). Classification (GTDB taxonomy): domain Bacteria; phylum Gemmatimonadota; class Gemmatimonadetes; order Gemmatimonadales; family Gemmatimonadaceae; genus Pseudogemmatithrix. The sequence continues at coordinate 32,022 of CAZHAG010000009.1, forward strand.
CGAGTCGCAGCTGGTGGACGCGCACGGCACGTTCGACAAGTGGGACGCCGAGATCGCGTTCGACCCCACGAACCTCTCGGCCTCCTCGGTGTTGATCACGATCGACGCGAAGAGCATCAACACCCGCATCGAGCGACGCGACACGCACCTCAAGAGCAACGACTTCTTCGCCACGGACTCCTTTCCGGCGATCACCTTCAAGTCCACGATCATCAATCCGCTCGCGGACGACCGCGTGAACATCACGGGGGACCTGACGATCCGCGGGCGTACCAAGACCATCACGATCCCGTCGCGCCTGGTGTTCTACGACGCGGCGCGCGACGCGGGGCGCGTGAAGGGGGAGACGACGATCCTCCGCACCGACTTCGGCGTGGACTACCAGCCCCCGGTGAACCGGATCCAGCCGGAGATCCAGATCCAGTTCGACATCTCGTTCGTCGCGAAGAAGTAGGCAGGCGCGCACGCCCTCCGGGGCGTGCGTCCGGCGGCGCGGGGCGAGCCCGCCCCGCCGCCGCTCAGGGCTGCCGAGCGATCGCGCGCAGCCCCTGGTGCAGGTACTCCACGCGGCCGTCCGCACCGCGCACGAGCAGGAGCGTCACCTTCGCTCCTCCCGGCGGCGCGACCACGATCCGTTCGTCGCCCACCAGGCGCACGGGCAACGTCGCGGGACCCTGCCGGAACTTGAGCTCGCCCCCCTCCTCGAAGAGTTCCACCCGCGTGTTGCCCATCGCGTACCGGCCGACCAACTGGCCACGCTCGGTGGGGGTCGCTACGCGCTCAGCCGGGAGTTCAGGCGTCGGCGGCCGCTGGATGCCGGCCACCTCGCGCGCGACGAGGTCGGTCACACCCTGCAGCGGCGCGCCGGAGCGATTGTCGAGGACGACGACCGCGAGCTTGCGCTCGGGGAACATCGTCAGCTGCGCGTCGAAGCCGTTGATCGACCCGCCGTGCTGCCACACGAGCTCCTCGCCCGAGCGCTGGATCATCAGGCCGTAGCCATACTTCGCGTTCGGATTCCCCGGGATCGGCATGTATCCGGTGGTCATCCGCTTCACGGCGCTCTCCGAGAGGACGCGCCGCCCCTCCAGCATCCCGCCGTCCATGAGCGTGATCGCGAAGGTGGCCATCTCCCCCGCGCTCGCCATCAGGAATCCGGCCGCCCACTGTGCGGTGTTCTCGGTGAACGGGCGCACGATCGCGCCGGGGTTCCCGGCCTGCCCGACATGGCCCTGTGAGAAGTCGAGCGTGAGTGCCTGCAGCGGACGGAAGGTCGCGTGCGGCATCCCCATCGCCCTCACCACGTACTGGTCCACGAGGCTGCCGAATCGCCCGTTGCCGGCCATCTCGGCCACATACCCCGCCATGGAGTAGCTCGGGTTCGAGTACGAGATCACCCGCCCGGGCTCCGTGAAGAAGAGCGTGTCCGTCACCTCGCGGAACACCTCGCCGAGTGCGCCTTCTCCCATCCGTCCGTACGGGACGGCGTTGTCGAGCCACCCGGCCGAGTGCGTGAGCAGCTGGTGCGTGGTGACCGACGCGACGCGACGGCCGGCGATCTCGGGTACATAGGTGCCGATCGGCGCATCGAGGTCGAGCTTCCCGTCCGCCGCCAGCTGGGTGAGCGCGGCGGCGGTCACCATCTTGGTCACGGAGCCCACGCGGAAGAGCGTGCGCGCCGTGACCGGGCGGCCGGTCTCGATGTCGGCCACGCCGTAGCCGCGCGCGTGCACCACCTTGCCGTCCACGACCACCGCCACCTGTGCACCCGGTGTACGCGTGCGCTCGAGCTCGGAGAGCACGAGCGAGTCGAGGCGTGCCGCCCATGCGGGCGCGGTGGGCGCCTGGGCACCGAGCGCCGGCGCGAGGAGCGCGAGGGCGACGAACGCGGCCGGCTGCGAGCGCGCGAGGAGGGGGCGGATCGGAAGGGTGGTCGGCATCGTGCCAAGAGTGGGAGTGTCAGGTGCGCTCGGGGCGCGCACCCTGGATGAAGGCGAGCGTCGCTTCCGGATCCTCGACCTCGACGATGATCTCATCGTACGCGGCCTCGTCACGGCACTGGATCACGAGCGCGTTCTCCGCCTTGCGGACGGACCAGAAGTCTGGACGGAAGTCCGCCTGATAATACGT
>CAZHAG010000009.1:34251-41272 GCA_964529705.1 uncultured Gemmatimonas sp.
CGGCGTCCATCTTCGGGTCGGTGAGCTTGATGTAGCCCGAGGGGTGGCCGTCCGCGTCGCGAAGGAAGAGGTGGTTCCGGTCCGCGAACACGTGGCTCGTGACCGCCTTGTTCCCCCCGGCGCGGAGCGCCTTCTCGAGCATCGCAGCCTCCTCCGCCCGGATCTGCTGGTCGGTCGCGCCCTGGAGGATGAGCACCGGCTGGCGCACCTTCTGTGCGGTCGGGAGCGGCTCGTAGGTGAGGAAGAAGCGCATCCAGGGCGCCTTGGCCGTGGTCGAGTCGAACTCCGCCCGCGCCGCCTTGATCGCGGAGTCGCGCGCCGCCGGCAGGATGCTGGGCGTCCCCTGCACGCCGTTGGCGATCTGGTAGTCGATGATCTGGCGTCCGTTGTACGCGGGGCCCGCCATCAGCACGATGCCGGCCAACCGAGGGTCGGTGACCGCGACCATCGGCGCGATCATCGCGCCCTCGCTGTGCCCCACGAGCGCGATGCGCGCAGGGTCGATGTCGGCCCGTGCGCGGAGGAACGCGACGGCAGCGCGGATGTCGTCGGCGAAATCGGCGCTGGTGCCGTTCACGTCCCCGCCCGAGCCGCCGACGCCACGGTCATCCAGCCGGAGCACGGCGATCCCGCGCCGCCCGAGCGTGTCCGCCACCTGCCGGAAGGGGCGGTATCCCCCGGCGACCGGGATGTACTCGTCGCGGTCCTGTGCGCCGGAGCCGGTGATGGTGACCACGGCGGGCCAGCGCGCTGCCGCGCCCATGGGCTTGGTGAGCGTGCCCGTGAGCACGTGCCCGGCCCGGGTGGGCACCGTCACCTCCTCGGCGGCGTAGGGCGCCCCGGCCGGCGCGCCGTAATCCGGCTTGCCGAGCGAGATCGCGGCGGCGGCGGCGCCCTCGACGACCGCGATCCGCATGCCCTGCGCGGGGAGCACGCCCCCTGTGACGTTCCCGGCGGCGTCGATCGCGGTCTCCGTCACGTTCCCGGCGACCGTGAAGCGCGCGCTGTCGCGGCCGACGAGCTCGAGCGTGCCGTCGATGGTCTGCGCGTTCGAGAGCGCGAAGAGCGGGACGGTGAGCCGCGTCACCCCCTTCAGGCGCGCGATGCGCACGGCCTGTTCGAGCACGACGAAGTCGTTGTTCATGATCGGGAGCGCGCCCGCCCGCGTCGCCACGCGGAGGTTGCGCGTGTTCCCGCCGGCGGCGATGGCGAGGAAGGCGCTGTCGCCCTTGAACTCGAGCGTGCCCGACTGGAGCGGCGGCGCGTCCGGTGCGCTGCCGGCGCCGCGCACCGTGAAGGTCGCGGCCGGGATCATCCCGTCCGGGCCGAGGGTGTAGCGGAGCGCGATCCGCGGCTGGCCCTGGATGGCGATCTCCGCGGTGACGCCCGCGTCGCTGCGCTGGACGCGCTCGACCACCAGGGTGTCGGACCCACGGAGGATCAGGATCGCGGCGTTGCGTGCGCCGCCCTGTGCGGCGAGGGGCGGGGCCAGCAGGGCGCTCGCGGAGGCGAGGACGAGGCTGGCGAGCGCGCCAGCCGCGAATGCGCGCGGCGCGCGCGCCCGCGCTGCGCCGGTGATGGTCGGATCGGATGCGTGGGACATCGGACGGCTACTCCTTTCGATTCGGCTTCGATGACGCGTCGCGCGTGGCGTCGGCCTTGGCCGTCCGCCCCGCGCGCCGCAGGGCATCCCGCAGCAGGAACTCGATCTGCCCGTTCAGGCTGCGCAGGTCGTCGTTCGCCCACCGCTGGACGGCGTCCAGCAGTGCGCGGTCGACGCGCAGGAGGAAGGGCTTCTTCTCCGCCACGGGTGGCGTTCCCTCAGGTGTAGAGCGAGCCCGTGTTCACCACGGGGGTCGTCGCGTGGTCGGAGCAGAGCACCACGAGGAGGTTGCTCACCATGGCGGCTTTCCGCTCGTTGTCGAGCTCGACGATCCGCTTGGTGCCCAGCATCTCGAGCGCGGTCTCCACCATCCCGACCGCCCCCTCGACGATCTTCTGCCGGGCGGCGATGATCGCGCTCGCCTGCTGCCGCTGGAGCATCGCCGCGGCGATCTCGGGCGAGTATGCCAGGTGCGAGATGCGCGCCTCGACCACCTCCACGCCCGCCTTGAGCAGCCGCTCGACGAGCGCCTTCTCGAGGGCGTGCGACACCTCGATGGTGTGCGTCGAGAGCGAGTGCTCGCCGGTGACGTGCGAGTCGTAGGAGTACTGCGTCGCGACCGCGCGGAGCGCCGACTCCGACTGCACCGCGACGTAGCGCGAGTAGTCGTCCACCTCGAAGAGCGCCTCGGCCGAGTCGATCACCTTCCAGACGACGATGGCGCCGATCTCGATCGGGTTCGCCTGGTTGTCGTTCACCTTGAGCTTGGCGGTCTCGAAGTTCCGCACGCGGAGCGAGATCGCCTTCTTGGTGAGGAAGGGGTTCGCGAACCAGAGGCCGTCCGTCTTCACCGTGCCCTTGTACTTGCCGAAGAGCACGAGCGCCTTGGCCTCGTTCGGGTGCACGATGAAGAGGCCGCTCAGGAAGAACATCGCGAGCACGAACGCGACGACGGCGCTCACGGCGACGACGGGGTCGTCCGCGCGGATGCTACGGACGAAGAAGAGGACGGCACCGACGAGGACGGCGAGGAGGACGAAGAGGGTCCCGAGGCCGTTCGAGGCGGGGTACTTGGACTCACGATACACGGGCGAACTCCGGTGAAGTGGTATTGATATGATATCATACCCCTATCACCTGGTCAAGGGCCCGCGGCGCTACCCCACCCACATCTTCACGGCCACCAGCGCCAGGAAGCCCGCAAACGCGCGTCGGAGCTGGAGATCCGTGAGGTGCTGCACGAGCTGGGCGCCCACGAACGCGCCGACCAGGAGGCCGAGCGCGATCAGGAGGGAGGCCCGGACGTCGATGTTCCCCGCGCGGTAGTAGGTGTACGCGCCGAGCAGTCCGACGGGGAGGAGGAGCGCGCCCAGCGAGGTCCCGGTCGCGGTCTTGGCGGGGAAGGCGGCGAGGAGGGCGAGCGCAGGCACGATCACCACGCCGCCGCCGATGCCGAAGAGCCCGGAGAGGATCCCCGCGCCGAAGCCGATGCCGATGAAGAGCAGCGTCATCGCGTGCTCAGCGCTTCGTGATGACTTGCACGACCCCGTTCGAGTGCCCGGTGCCCCAGCGTGTGGTGGCGTCGGTGGGGCTGATGAAGCGGATCTCCTTCACCGACGCGCGCATCACGGTGCGCAGGAGCTCGAGTGCGCCGAGCCGGACGTCGTCGACGTAGGCGACGGGCCCGGTCACCTCGCCGCTGGAGGTGGTGCCTGCCGTCTGGTTGCGGTAGCGCATCATCGAGGGGCGCAGCCGGGAGACGAGCTCATACGCGTTCAGGATGTCCCCGCCGGCCGCCTCGACCTCGGCGTTCGGGATCAGGTTGAGCGTACCTCGGGCCGGGCGTGCGGCTTGCGCCTCGGCGCCCGCACCGGTGGTGGATGCGGCCGCGCCTCCCGAGGCGCAGCCGGTGGTGGCGAGGACGAGCAGGGCGAGGACCGACGAGGTGATGCGCACGGGGGCTCCAGGAGGCGGTGTTCCTGCGGATGAGCAACGCTGCCCCGAACGCGGGAGCGGCGCAAGCGGCGGCCGCGTCCGCGCTCTTGCGAGGGACCACCGCCGGGCGCAACATCGTCGGGCCGGTCCAGGCACCCCATCCCACCCCACCGACGATGCCGATGCACTCCCCCCGCGCGCGCCGCGCCTCGCTGCTCCTGCTGACGGTGCCCATCCTGCTCGTGCTGCCCGCCATCCGGCCGTTGGAGGCGCAGCGTGCCGCGCCCGCCGCGCGCCCCACCGTGAGCAGTGTGGACACCACCGCGCTGGCGCGGCTCGCGTTCCGCGCAATCGGGCCGGCGAACATGATGGGCCGGACCACGGACGTCGAGGGCGTCGCCGGCGATGCGAACATCGTCTACGTGGGCACCGCAGCCGGCGGAATCTGGAAGACGACGAACGGCGGCACCACCTGGGACCCGATCTTCGACAAGCAGCCCACGCTCTCGATCGGCGACCTCGCACTGGAGCCCGGCAATCCGGACGTGGTGTACGCGGGCACGGGGGAGGCGAACACGCGCAACTCGGTCAGCTTCGGGCGCGGCGTGTTCAAGACGACCGACGGGGGGAAGAGCTGGCAGCACATCGGGCTCGCCGACACGCGGCACATCGCGCGCGTGATGGTGAGCCCGCGCGACTCGCGCACGGTGTTCGTCTGCGCGGTGGGGCACGCCAGCGGCCCGAACGCCGAGCGCGGCGTCTTCGTGTCCCGGGATGGCGGCGCGAACTGGACCAAGTCGCTCTTCGTGGACGACCGGCACGGCTGCGCCGACCTCGACGTGGACCCGCGGAACCCGAACATCGTCTACGCGGTGATCTGGCACTTCGACCGCAAGCAGTGGACCTTCACCAGCGGCTCCGACAAGGGCGGCATCTTCCGCTCCGTCGACGGCGGCCTCACCTGGAAGAAGCTCGAGGGCGGGCTCCCGAAGCTGCTCGGCCGCGTGGGCGTGAAGGTCGCGCCGTCGAGCCCGAACGTGGTGTACGCGGTGGCCGAGGCGCGTGAGGGGTACGTCTGGCGGAGCGACGACCATGGCGACACCTGGCGCAAGACGAGCGACGATGCGGCCACGCTCTGCCGTGGCTTCTACTATGCGGACCTGCGCGTGGACCCGCAGAACCCAGACCGCATGTACGCGATCGCCTGCCAGCTCTCGGTCTCGATCGACGGCGGGCGGACCTTCGCGCGGATCTCCCAGAACATCCACGGGGACCACCACGGGATGTGGATCGATCCCACCGACCCTGCGCGCATCTGGCAGGTGAACGACGGCGGGATCGCCGTCTCGCGGGACCAGGGGGAGACCTGGAGCTTCCCGAATTACTTCGCGCTGGCGCAGTTCTACCAGCTCATGGCAGACGACCGCGAGCCCTTCTACTTCCTGGGCGGCGGCTTGCAGGACAACGGGAACTGGATCGGCCCCAGCCGCACGCGCGACCCGCTCGGGATCCTCGTGGACGACTGGAACCTCGTGAGCTACGGCGATGGCTACTACCAGGTCTCGCACCCCGACGACCCCGACTACTTCGTCACGGACGCGCAGGGCGGGATGATCTTCCGCACGCAGATGCGCACGCGCGAGCAGGAGGACATCTCCCCGCAGCCGCGCCGCAACGACGGCGCGCCGGTGAACGCGCTGCAGTATCGTTTCAATTGGAACGCCCCGATCGTCGCGTCCCCGCACGACGGCAAGACGCTCTACTTCGGCGCGCAGGTGCTCTTCCGCTCGCGGGACTTCGGCGGCACCTGGACGGCGATCTCCCCCGATCTCTCCAAGAACGACACCACGCGCCATGGCTGGGCCGGGGGCCCGGTGATCACCGAGGCGACCACGGCCGAGTACTACAACACGATCTACAGCGTGGCGGAGTCGCCCGTGCAGCGCGGGGTGATCTGGGTGGGGCTCGACGACGGCAACCTCCACGTCACGCGCAACGACGGCGCGAACTGGACCCGCGTGGACCGCAACGTGCCCGGCGTCGGCGCGGAGGCGGTGGTGAGCCACGTGGAGGCGAGCCGCCGCGCGCCGTGCACCGCGTACGCGACCTTCGAGCGGCACTTCATGGACGACTACAAGCCCTATGCCTTCCGCACCACGGATTGCGGCGCCACCTGGACGAGCATCGCGGGGAACCTCCCCGAGGGCGCGTACCTGCAGGTGCTGCGGGAGGACCCGAAGAACCCCGACGTGCTCTACGCCGGGACGGAGACGGGGCTCTACGTGAGCGTGACGGGGGGCGGCGACTGGTTCCGCGTGGGCGGGAACCTCCCGCCCGTGCCGGTGCACGAGGTGCTGGTGCACAAGCGCGAGAACGACCTGATCGTCGCGACGCACGGGCGCGGGATCTTCATCCTCGACGACGCGTCGGCACTGCAGGAGCTGGCGGCGGCCTCCGCCAAGCCGGCGCACCTCTTCCCGATGCGCACCGCCACGCGATTCGCGACGAAGATGAACAAGGGCTCGCTCGGCAACTCGCTCTTCCGTGGGCCCAACCCGGCGTACGGCGCGGTCATCCGGTACTCGCTGCGCACCAAGCCGGACTCGGCCGTGCCGGTGCGGATCGAGGTGCTGGACGGGGCGGGGAAGGTGGTGCGCACGCTCGACCGCATCCCGCGCGAGGCGGGGATCAACACCACCTCGTGGAACCTCGGGTACGACGCGCCGCGGCTCCGCCGGCCGATCGACCCGGACGACCCCGCGATCCAATTCTTCGGCGCGCCGTCGGGACCGCGCGCGCTCCCGGGGCGCTACGTCGTGCGCCTCATCGTCGGCGAGCAGCGGCTGGAGCAGCCCCTCGCCGTGCGCGTCGATCCCACGTCGACCACGACGCCCGCTGCGCTCGCCGAGCAGTTCGCGCTCGCGATGGAGTTGCGCGACCTGCAGTCGCTGGCGAATGACACCCTGCGCGCGCTCGACGGCCGGAAGGCGGAACTCGAGGCGCGGAAGAAGGCGGCGCAGGCGATCCCGGGCGGCGCCGGTGCGCCGGTGGTGCGCGCGCTCACCGCGGAGCTCGCGGAGGTGGATTCGCTCTTCGACATCCTCGTGAAGCCGGCGACGGTCCCGTTCTGGAGCGATGGGCCGCGGATCAGCGACCGGATCGGCGCGCTCCTGCGGAACATCGACTCGGGGAACTTCCCGCCCACCAGCGCGCAGCAGGCGCTCGGGAAGGAGCTGGCGGTGGAGCTGCGGCAGGCGCTGGAGCGCGTGCAGAAGTACCTCGGCCGCTTCACGACGATGTGAGGCGGGGGGACGCCGGCGTGCCGCCCATCAGGATCGGGGCCCAGGGGTGGAACTATCCCGCTTGGGTCGGGCCGTTCTTCCCGGCGCGCACGCGTCCGGCGGCCTTCCTCACGAAGTACGCGCAGGCGTTCGACACCGTGGAGGTGGACTCGACCTTCTACGCCGTGCCGGCCGCGAAGAC
>CAZHAG010000010.1:0-2458 GCA_964529705.1 uncultured Gemmatimonas sp.
GTCGCGAAGTGGTCCGCCGCCGCGGCCGGCTGCCGCTGCGCGCGCGCGATCGCACCGAGCTCCGCGCTGGCGTACGCGAAGCCGGCGTTCTCCACCAGCGCCTCGCCGAAGGCGGTGCGCGCCGCCGGCACGTTCCGCATCTCGCGCTGGATCATCCCGATCATGTGGAGCAGGAGGTGCTTCGACCGGTAGAAGGTCACGGCCTGCTTCTCGTCCTGCGCCCGGAGCTCCGACACCAGGGTCGTGAGGTCGGAGAGGGCGAGCGGGAGGTCGCCGGCCATCACCGCCGCCGTCGCCCGGTCGTAGCGCAACCAGAGCGAGTTCTTGCCCTTGCGGTCGATGCTGAGCGTGAGCAGCTGGATCGCCCGCGCGAAATCCCCGTTCCCGTAGGCGATCCAGGCGCGCGTGTCCCGGTCCTCCGCGAACCGGCCCGGGAGTCCATCGAAGTAGACGACCTCCAGTCCCCGGTGGACGAACGGGTTCCGCACCAGCGCGAGATCGCGTAGCGAATCGGCCTCGACGAACGCCGGCTGGCTCGTGGTGCTCGCGTCCCCGCGCAGGTACGCGCCGACCGTCTCATGCTTCGTGCGCTGGAGGATCGTGGCCCAGCGCGCGAAGTAGGGTTCAGCGCGGGTGGGATCGATGCGCGACGCCCAGTAGAAGGCGGCCGCCGCGACCTCGGCGTCCTTGCGGAACGCCTGCATGCCCAAGTCGAAGTACGCCTGCCAGTCGTTCGGATCGGCGCCCGCGGGCAACGTGGGGCGATCCGGGACCGAGGACGTTTGGGCTCCCACTTGTCCCGTGAGCGCGACCGCACACCCCAGCGCGATGAGCGGAACGCGCCATCGGGCGCGCACCCTCACCGTCCCCCCGCCGGTCGGATCCGCAGCACCCGCCCGTTCGGGCTGTCCGTCACGACATACACCAGTCCGTCCGGACCCTGCTGCACGTCGCGGAACCGCTCGCGCAGGTCGCCGAGGTAGCGCTCCTCCTTGGTGACGCGCCCGTCGCGCATCTCGAGGCGCACGAGGCCCCCGGGAGAGAGCGAGCCGATGAGGATGCTCCCCTTCCACCCCGGGATCGCATCCCCCGTGTAGAAGGTGAGTCCCGAGGGCGCGATCACCGGATCCCAGTAGTAGACGGGCTGCTCCATCCCCTCACGCTCGCTCCCGACGCCGATGCGCGCCCCGGAGTAATCGCGACCGTAGGTGATCACGGGCCAGCCATAGTTCTTGCCCGCCTCAGGATGGTTGAGCTCGTCGCCACCGCGTGCGCCGTGCTCGATGGTCCAGAGCCGCCCGGTGGCGGGATCGATGTCCGCACCCTGCACGTTCCGGTGCCCGTATGACCAGGTCTCCGGCTGCGCGCCGGCGCGCGCGACGAAGGGATTGTCGGCCGGGATGCTCCCGTCCGCCTCGATGCGCACGATCTTCCCCATCCCCTGCGACAGGTCCTGCGCGCGGTCGCGGAAGTTCTGCCGGTCCCCCTGCGTGATGAAGAGCCGACCGTCGGGCGCGAAGACGATCCGCGACCCGAAGTGCCCGCTTCCCGAGACCTTCGGGCGCTGCTGGTGGATCACGCGCAGGTCCTCGAGCCCGCCGGCGCCCAACCTGGCGCGCGCCACCGCCGTACCGGCGCCACCGCTCCCGGGCTCGGCGTACGAGAGGTAGATGGTGCGGTTGGACGCGAACGCGGGGTCGACCGCGACGTCGAGGAGTCCGCCCTGCCCCGACGCCTGGACCGCGGGCACACCGGCCACCGGCGGCGACACGGTGCCATCGGTGGACACGATGCGCAGGCGCCCCGGCCGCTCCGTGACGAGCAGCCGTCCGTCCGGGAGGAAGGCGAGCGCCCACGGGTGCTCCAGGCCGCTCGCGAAGGTCTCGGCCTGCACGACGGTCTCGATCGACGCCGGGGTCGGGGAGCGGGGCGCGTCGCCCTGTGCGCCTGCGGGATCGCCGCAGCCGAGCGCGGCGGCGAGGATGAGTGTCGTGATCTGGGGCGTGCGCACGTGTGGCCTCGCGGCTGGTGACCCTCTCAGTGTAGCGGAGGGCGGGCCGGCGCGGAACGCGCTAGCCGCGCTCGACGGCTCAGGGCCGGATGGTCACCGGGAGGGTGGCCCAGAACTCGGGGACGAGCGCGTGCCGCACGCGGAGCACGTACGCGCCGGGCGCGCTGGCGACGCGCATGTGATCCGTCGCCACCACGGAGTCGCCTGCGGCGAGCACGACGGTCGAGCTGTACGCGGCGCACCGGAGCACCCCCGGGACCTCCACGAGCTCGAGCGAGCCGGAGTAGTCCAGTCCGCAGTGGCGGCTCACAAGGGTCACCGGCGCGGCGGCGGTGTTCGTGATGACCGACCGCACCTCGACGTCATTTCCGCCGAGCAGGGCCGCCCGCCGGAGGGAGACGCTCTGCACGAGTCCGGGCGCGACCGACTCCTCAGAAATGCCATCGA
>CAZHAG010000010.1:2558-17207 GCA_964529705.1 uncultured Gemmatimonas sp.
CGCAGCCCCGCCGTGAACAGGTGCGAGGCGACACCGGGGTTCTCCGGCGACGTGCCCGCGTTGGAGAGGTGGTGGAAGCGGTACATGAGCGTGATCCCCTGCCGGTCCGGCGGACCGATCCGCACGCCGAACTCGGCGGAGGCGGTGAAGTTGAACCGGGTGGCACGCGTGGTCGGCACCGCGCGGTCGAAGAGGAGTCCGCCGACCACCACGCCGACGCTCGGCGAGACGGTACGATCGCCGCGGAACCGGGCGGTGAGTCCTGCGGGGTTGAAGCCGAGCCCGAAGCTGGATCCGGACGGGAAGAGCCGTCCCGAACTGTCGGTCTGCGGGAGGACGCAGAGACTCGCGTTCGGGCAGCTGAGCCCCGTGCCGCGCGCGCTGCGGTACGGCGTCGAGAGCATCGCGACCGGGATGAGGTCCACCATGAACTCGAACGTCGGGGCCCCGGCGCGCCGCGGAGGCGGGCCCACCGGGCGGACGAAGCGCACGGCGAGCAGCCCGAAGTTCATCTCGGGCGAGGCGCCGAGCAGGCCCCAGCGCGGCGAATTGGAGGCGAGCCCGCCCCAGACCTCGACCGCACGCCGCGCGCCCCGCTCGGCCGCGGCCGTGTCCGCGGATTGCTGCGCGACGAGCGGGAACGCGGCCGTGGTGACCGCCAGCATCAACGACGCTCCGACCCGCATCAGCCTCGGCATGCGTGGCGTACCCCGCACGCACCGTTCCAGTCGTCGCGGACGCCGGCCCATCACGTCTTGGTGATGTCGACGTCCCTGGTCTCCCGCAGGAAGACCGCCCCGATGACGAGCGTGAGGACCGCGATCGCGACCGGGTACCAGAGCCCCGCATAGATGTCGCCCTTGGCGGCCACGATGGCGAACGCCGTGGTCGGCAGGAACCCGCCGAACCAGCCGTTGCCGATATGGTACGGCAGCGACATCGAGGTGTAGCGGATCTTCGACGGGAAGAGTTCCACGAGCATGGCCGCGATCGGCCCGTACACCATCGTGACGTACAGCACGAGCACGAAGAGCACGAGCACGACCATCGTCTTGTTGATGCGGGCGGGATCCGCCTGTGCGGGATAGCCCGCGACCGCGAGCGCCGCCTTGAGCTCGGACTCGAAGGTCGCGCGGCTGGCCTGGGCGTCGGGGGCCGCACCGTCGAAGGAGCGGATGCGCGTCGCGCCGACGGTGATCTCCGCTCCCCCGCTCACCGGCGAGTCGGCGTTCGTGTACGGCACGCCGCGGGCCACGAGCGCGGACTTCGCCACGTCGCAGGGCGAGGTGAACTTGCTGGTGCCGACGGGATTGAACTGCACCGAGCAGCCGCTCACGTCGGCGATCACGACGACGGGCGCCGTCTCCTGCGCCTTCGCGAGGGCCGGGTTCGCGAAGAGCGTCAGCGCGCGGAAGAGGGGGAAGTAGGTCGCCGCCGCGAGCGCGCACCCGGCGAGGATGATCGGTTTCCGGCCGATCCGGTCCGAGAGCGCGCCGAACACGATGAAGAAGGGCGTCCCGAGGAGGAGCGAGGCGGCCACGAGCAGGTTCGCCGTCTGCGAATCCACCTTCAGCGTCTGCGTGAGGAAGAAGAGCGAGTAGAACTGCCCCGTGTACCAGACCACCGCCTGCCCGGCGGTGAGCCCGAAGAGCGCGAGCAGCACGATCCTCAGGTTCCCCCACTCGGCGAATGACTCGCGCAGCGGCGCCTTCGAGCGCTTCCCGTCGCGCTTCATCGCCTGGAAGACCGGGGACTCGTCGAGGGCCAGCCGGATCCAGACGGAGATGCCGAGGAGCACGGCCGAGAGGAGGAAGGGGATGCGCCACCCCCAACTCTCGAAGGCCTCGCTCCCCAGCAGGACGCGCACGCCGAGGATGATCAGGAGCGAGAGGAAGAGCCCCATCGTCGCGGTGGTCTGGATCCAGGCGGTGTACTGCCCGCGCTTGCCGTGCGGCGCGTACTCGGCCACATAGGTCGCGGCGCCGCCGTACTCGCCGCCGAGCGCGAGCCCCTGCAGGAGGCGCAGCACGATCAGGAGCACCGGTGCCACGATCCCGATCTGCGCATATGAGGGGAGCAGCCCGACGACGAAGGTCGACGCCCCCATGATCACGATGGTGACCAGGAAGGTGTGCTTGCGGCCGATGAGGTCGCCCAGGCGGCCGAACACGAGCGCGCCGAACGGACGGACCGCGAACCCGGCGGCGAACGCCAGCAGCGCGAAGATGAATCCCGCGGTCGGGTTCACACCCGAGAAGAACTGCCGGCTGATGATCGCCGCGAGCGAGCCGTAGAGGTAGAAGTCGTACCACTCGAACACCGTGCCGAGGGACGACGCCAGGATCACCTTGCGGATCGCCTGGACGGTGGGCGGCGCGGAGGGGTAGACCGGTTCCGCTGGGGCCCTGTTCGTGGAGGTCATGGCGGGGAATATGGCGCGCGCGGGCCGGTCAGGGATTGAACCAATACGAGAGCTTCACCAGGAGGGTGTTGTCGGGCCGCGCGTCGAAGAGGCTGCGGAGGTCGCGGCCGTAGTCGAAGCTCCCCGGATCGCGCGGGTCGAAGCGCCCCTGCTGCCAGACGAGGAAGAGGGCGGAGCCCGGCCGGTACTCCCAGCGGAGCACGGCGTTCGAGTTGAACTGCTTGCTGTTGAAGCCCGGGGGCACCGACCCGCCGCCGTAGGGCGCGTAGCGGTCGTCGTGGCGCGTGGCCCCCGCATCCACGAGTTCGCGCCAGTCCGCGTACACCCCGGTGGCGATGAATGGCTGCGCGTAGAGCTGCACGCTCAGCGCGGGCGTGAGCGTGACGTTGGCGCGCGCCGTGACGGCGAGGATGTTCTGGTCCAGCCGCGCGAAGGTGTAGTGGACCGTGTCGCTGAAGAGCACGCCGCGGTTCGCCACCCACTGGGCGTCGTCGACGCGGCGTGTGTAGCTCCCGCCAAGCTCCACGGAGGTGCGCGTGCCGATGCGACCCGCGAGGCCGGCGCCGAGGGACCGCGACCAGGAGTGCCCTTCATCTGCGGTCGTGACGGCGAGCTCGAACTCGGGCTTGAGCGCGCGCCGTGCGTCGCCCTCGAGCGTGAGGGAGAGCCGCTGCGCCGGCGAGACGCGGACGGCCGGGCCGCCGCGCGCGCAGGAGACGCAGTGCGTCGCGCCGAGCTGCGAAGCGTTCCAGGTGAACGAGGCCCCCCAGAAGTTCGCGAGCTCGGCGGCCGCGTGCGCCTGCGTGGTGAACCCGGTCGGCAGGCCGCCGGTGGTCCAGTGGTTCTCCGTGCTGAACACCGCGTTCGCGCGCCGGTACCAGCGGGTCGGCACCAGCGACGAGTAGACGAGCTGGTTCCGGAGCATCGCGTCGTTCACGAGCACCACGAAGCCCAGATCGTTGAGTTCGGTGCCCGGCTCGGCGTAGCGCGTCGTGGTCTCCCAGCGCACGCGGCCCGCGAAGCGCCGGATGCTCAGCGAGGTCACGCCGCCCGTCATGCTCGTGCGCGTGGGATCATACGCCAGGTCGCTCCCCGGCCGCTGCAGGTAGTGCACGCTCGAGAGCTGCGTGCGCGCGATCGACGCCGCGCTCCCGCGCGCGGTGGACCGCCCGGAGTATCCGGAGAACTCCCATCGGTCGGCGAAGCGGTGGTACCCTTGGAGGAGCAGCGTGTACGCGTCCCGCCGGAGGAACGGCTCCGTCCCCGGGTCGAGGTCGCGGATGAGCCCGGTGACCATCGTGCCGAGCTGCGACCGGCCGCCGCGGAAGTCCTGCAGGAGCCGCGCCACCAGCGTGGTGGTCTGCGGCTCGATCGTCTGCCCGGAGTCGCCCTCCTCCCGCGCAGAGGAGACCGCGACGAGCCCGAACTGCGCGCCCCCCTCGAAGCGGCCGGTGAGCTTCGCCGCCGCCTGGATCGTCGTCGAGGTCGGGTCGCGCGGATCGGAACGGAGCTGCGGCGCGCGCCCCACGCGGCGCGTGTAGAAGATCCCCTCGCAGGGGCCGTTGCAGCGGAAGAGGTTCCCCCCTTCCTGGAAGAAGGGGCGCCGTTCGTCGAAGCGCACCTCGAAGGCGCTGAGGTTCAGCACCGCAGGGTCGGCCTCGACCTGGCCGAAATCGGGGTTCACCGTCGCATCCAGCGTGATGTTGCTCGTCAACCCGAGCTTGAGGTCCACGCCCGCGCTCTGCTGCTGCGGGTGGTCCCATCCGTCCGGCGGGGAGGGCACCGAGACGTTTTTGCTCACCACGTAGGGCATCACCTCGAGCCGCCGGTTCCGCCCGACCCCCTCGATACCCACGAGGTCGCCGAGCTGCGAGGCGAAGGTCTGCCGCGACGGCCGGTAGACGGGCCAGGCGTCGCGCTCTCCGTAGCGCGCGATGTCGCGCCAGACGCCGAAGCCGAAGACGAGCGACTCCCCCGGGGTGTAGCGCAGCTGGCTGAAGGGGATCGCGTACTCCGCGGTCCAGCCGAGCGCGTCGACCTGCGTGGCCACGTCCCAGACGCCGTCCCAGGCGCCGTCCTCCTGCACGTCGGAGAAGATCGTCGCGTCGCGCTTCACGCCGGCCGGGTTCACCATGAACTGGAGCCCGTTGCGCCGGTCGTGGAAGCCGTCGATCACGACCTTGATCCATTCGGACGGCGTGCGAACGTCGCGCCGGCTGAGGAGCGAGACGAGGGAGTCGGGACGCGGGTCGTACGCGCGGACGAACACGTAGAGCGTCCGGTCGTCGTAGGCGACCTGGAACGCCGTGCGGAAGCGAGCGGGTACGGCCTCGCCCGGGGTGAACTGGCGGAAATCGTCGGTCACCGGGGCACTCGTCCAGACGGCGTCGTCCGCGCGGCCGTCGAGCGTGATCGGCGCCGTGGTGCGCACGGCGCGCGCGGTGGGCGTGCCGGCGGTGGCCGCCGCGGCGGATGATCGGGGCGGGGCGCCCTGGGCGCCGGCCGCCGCCGCGGTGGCAGCGCTGGTCGCCGTGGCGAGCGCGGCGCGGAGGAGCGCGCGTCGCAGATCGGTTCGGGAGTGGGGCACGAAGTCCGTTACGCGTGGGAGGATCGAAGTGTTCGCGCCTCGCCGCTCACCAGCCACGATGGATCGTCCAGCGGTCGACCACGGTGCGCCCTTCGTGCACGACGTACTCGCCATGCTGCGCCGCGGTGAGGCACGAGTGATTGACGAGGACGCGGACGCGAGCGCCGACCGGCAACCGGTCGAGTGCGGCGAGCTGGGCACTGTCCACCGCGCGCACCACGCCGTGCTCCTGCGAGAGTCCGGTGAGCGCGAGGCCGAGGTCGACGCTGTCGAGGTCCACGAGCCGCCCATACCCCGCGTCGGGCACGAACTCGACCGGCCCGCGGTCCTTGCTCATCGCGATCGCGCCGGCGTCGAGCACCAGCTGGCGGCGTGTGAGGTCGCGATGCACCACGGAGGCGAGCACCGAGAGCACGGTGTCGTCCGGGGTGCAGTTGCCGAGCGCGGCCTGCGTGAGGTCGAAGAAGACGTAGTTCCCCGCGCGCACCTCGTCGACGCCGCGCAGGTGATCGACGTGCACCGCGGTGGGCGTGGAGCCCACGCTGACCGTCGGCACCTCGATTCCGGCGGCACGCAGGCGCGCGGCCGCGCCGCACATCACGTCGCGCTCCTCGCGCGCGACCGCGCGGATCGCCTCCGCGCCGCGGGCATGGTACGAGTGGCCGGCGTGCGTCAGGATCCCCGCGAAACGCAGGCTCGACCGCTCGCCGATGCGCTGCGCGAGCTCCACGAGTGCATTCCCCGTCGGGTCGACGCCGCAGCGGTGATAGCCGCAGTCCACCTTGATGAACAGCTCGAGCGTGACGCCCGCGCGCCGCGCGGCCTCGGCCAGCGGACCGGGCACGGCCGCGTCGTCCGCGATGAGCGCGAGCCGCACCCCTGACGCCACGAGCTCCAGCACGGCCGCGAACTTCCCCGGTTCGATCGGGACCGCGTAGGTGATGTCGCGGAACCCGTGCGCGGCGAAGGCGCGCGCCTCCGCGAGCGTCGAGACCGTGATCCCGCCGGCATGGCCCGCCGTCTGGAGGCGCGCCACCTCGATGCACTTGTGCGTCTTGACGTGCGGCCGGAGCCGCGCACCCAGCGTGCGCACGCGGTCCCCGATGCGCGCCGCGTTGTGCTCCGCCCGCCGGCGGTCGAGGAGCAGGCTCGGCGTGGGGAGCGCGCCGAGCTCAGTCACGGACGGCGGCGACGGCCTCGATCTCGACCAGGAAGCCGTGGTGCAGGTCCTTCGTCGGCACCACCGCACGCGCCGGGCGGTGCTCGCCGAGCATCCGCGCGTACACCGTGTTCACGGCGCCCCAGAGCGCGATGTCGGAGACGTAGACCGTCATCTTGAGGACGTGGGCGAAGTCGCTCCCGGCCGCCTCGAGGATCGCCTGCACGTTCAGGAGCGTGCGCTCCGTCTGCTCCTCGATCGAGCCGAGCTTCCGCTCCCCGGTGGCGGGATCGATCGCGAGCTGGCCGGCGACATAGACCACCCCGTCGTGCACGACCGCCTGCGAGTAGTGGCCGGCCGGCGTGGGCGCGCCCTTGGTCTGGATGCGTCGGATCGCGGGCATGGGTCAGCCGTCGAGGTAGGGGGAAGCGCCGCCGTCGTCGCGGCCGAAGAGCTCGGACGAGCTCTTCCGGCGCGGCTTCCCCTTGGCGTTCCGCAGGGGAGGCAGGGGCGGGCGCTCGTGCTCGGGCAGGAGATCCTTCACCATCTCGACCAGCTGGTGGCTCAGGTGCTGCCCGTACTTGTAGAGGGCGACCACGCGCTTGCGGCTGCCGAGCAGGAAGGCGAGCAGGGGCTTGTCCGCCTTGGTCGCGTTGCAGGTCTTGCAGCAGAGCACGAGGTTGTCGCGCCGGTCGTAGGCGGTCTGCCCGCGGCGCGGCGTGACGTGGTCGAGCGTGATCGTGCGGTCGGTGACGCGGCGTTCACAGTACGCGCAGACGGGACCGAAGCGGTCGAGCAGCCAGAGCCGCGTCTCGGTGTACGCGGCGCGGCCGGTGGGGACGGAGGTGAGCGAGGGGACGAGCCGGGGGGCCTTCGCGGATTTCTTCTTGCGCCCGCCGCGTCGGCGGGGCGCGCGCCGTGGGGTCGACGCCATACTTACGTGAGCTTCCTGGGGTGCAGTGGCATCCGCGCAAGATAGCGTCCCCCCCGGGCCGCCGCCCCATTTACTTGATATTTGAAATAAATGGTCGTACCGTGGGGCAGCTCACCAGGGAGGGTGGCCGTGCGCGTGCTGGTCGTGGGAGGGGGTCCCGGCGGTCTCTACGCGGCGCTGCTCCTCAAGCGGCGCCATCCGGAGGCGCAGGTCATACTGCACGAGCGGAACCGCGCCGAGGACACCTTCGGCTGGGGCGTCGTCCTCTCGGACCAGACGGTCGCCAACCTGCGCGCGGCCGACCCCGCGAGCGCTGCCGCGATCGCGGGCGCGCTCCACCACTGGGACGACATCGAGGTGCACTACCGCGGTGCCACGGTGCGCTCCGGCGGGCACGGGTTCAGCGGGATCGGGCGCCAGCGGCTCCTCGGGATCCTGCAGTCGCGCTGCCGCGAGCTCGGTGTGGAGCTCCACTTCCAGACCGAGACGCCCGCCGCGCTCGAGACACTCGTCCGGGAACGCGGATTCGACCTCGTGATCGCGGCCGACGGCGTGAACAGCCGGATCCGGGAGCACCACGCACCGACCTTCGCCCCGGACGCGGACGTGCGCCGCTGCCGCTACATCTGGCTCGGTACGCCTCGACGGTTCGACGCCTTCACCTTCGCGTTCGCCGAGACGCCGCACGGGTGGTTCCAGGCGCACGCGTACCAGTTCGACGAGGCGATGAGCACCTTCATCGTCGAGACGCCCTGGGAGAACTGGGAGCGCGCGGGGCTGGACCGGATGGACGACGCGGCGGGCCGCCGCTACTGCGCGGAACTGTTCGCGTCCGTCCTCGAGGGCGCCCCGCTCCTGAGCAACGCGCCGCACCTCCCCGGACCCGCGCAGTGGATCCGCTTCCCCCGCATCGTCTGCGAGCGCTGGGTGCACTGGCTCGACGGCGCGCACGGCCGCGTGCCGCTGGTGCTGCTCGGCGACGCCGCGCACACGGCACACTTCTCCATCGGCTCGGGGAGCAAGCTGGCGCTGGAGGATGCGATCGCCCTCGACGCCGCGCTCGCGGCGCGAGCGAGCGACCCGGCAGGGGCGTTGGACGCCTACCAGGCCGAACGGAGCGTGGAGGTGCTCAAGCTGCAGAACGCGGCGCGCAACTCCACCGAGTGGTTCGAGCACGTGGACCGCTACGCGCGGCTCGCGCCGGAACAGTTCGCCTACTCGCTGCTCACGCGCTCGCAGCGCATCTCGCACGAGAACCTGCGGGAGCGCGACGCGGCGTACGTGGCCGCCTTCGAGCGGTGGTTCGCGGAGCGCGCTGGTGCTCCCGCGACCGCGGTTCCGCCACTGCTGACGCCCTTCACCGTGCGCGACGTGACCCTCGCGAACCGGGTGGTGGTCTCGCCGATGGCGCAGTACTCCGCGCTGGAGGATGGGATGCCGACCGACTGGCACCTGGTGCACTTGGGCGCACGGGCGGCCGGGGGCGCCGGGCTCGTGATGACCGAGATGACCTGCGTCGCACCCGACGCGCGCATCACCCCCGCCTGCACTGGGCTCTGGAACGAGGCGCACCGCGACGCCTGGGCGCGCATCGTGCGCTTCGCCCACGGGCACACGGGAGCGAAGGTCGGACTCCAGTTGGGGCACGCCGGCGCCAAGGGTGCGACCAAGAAGATGTGGGAAGGGGTGGACGAGCCCCTGCCGGAGGGGGAGTGGCCGTTGATCGCCGCCTCCGAGACGCGCTACCTCGCGGGCGTCTCGCAGGTGGCGCGCGCGATGACGCGCGCCGACATGGACCGGGTGCGGGACGAGTTCGTGCGTGCCACGCGGCTCGGCGCCGCCGCGGGGTTCGATTGGCTCGAGCTCCACGCCGCGCACGGCTACCTGCTCTCGGGGTTCCTCTCCCCGCTCACCAACCGGCGCACGGATGCGTATGGCGGCTCGCCCGAGGCACGCGCGGCCTACCCGCTGGAGGTGTTCCGCGCGATGCGCGAGGCATGGCCGGCGGAGAAGCCGATCTCCGTGCGCATCTCGGCGCACGACTGGAGCGAGGGCGGGAACACAGGCGACGATGCGGTGGCGATCGCACGGCTCTTCCGCGAGGCCGGCGCCGACCTGATCGACGTCTCCGCGGGCCAGGTGGTGAAGGAGGAGCGGCCGATGTACGGACGGATGTGGCAGACCCCGTTCGCGGACCGCGTGCGGCAGGAGGCGGGGATCGCCACCATCGCCGTCGGCGCGATCAGCGACGCGGACCAGGCGAACGGGATCATCGCCTCCGGGCGCGCCGACCTGGTCGCGATCGGCCGTCCACACCTCGTGAACCCCGCCTGGCTGCTGGCCGAGAGCTCGCGCCTCGGCTATCCCGATACCGAGGCGCTCTGGCCGGTGCAGTACCTCGCCGGGAAGCGCCAGCTCGACCGGCTCGCGGAACGCGAGCGTGCCATGCAGGCGGCCACCGCGCCGCGACCACCCCGGGGAGAACTCGTCTGATGCGGCTCAAGGGAGAACACGCGCTCGTCACCGGCGCCAATCGCGGCATCGGCGCGGCCATCGCGCGCGCGATCGCGGCCGAGGGCGCGGACGTCTCGCTCCTCGTCCGGAATGCGCAGGGCACCGAGCCGGTCGCGGCGGAGCTCCGCGCCGCCGGAGTGCGCGCGGGGATCGTCACGGCGGACGTGACCGACCGTGCGGCCCTGCTTCGCGCCTGTGCCGCCGCGGCGGAGGCGCGGGGCCCGGTGACGCTGCTCGTCAACAACGCCGGCACCGTGCAGACCGTCCCCTTCCTCAAGGCGGACGACGCCGAGTTCGCGCGGATGCACGCCGTGCACCTGATGGCGCCCGTGCACGCGGCGCAGGCGGTGCTCCCGGCGATGCTCGAGCGCGGCAAGGGCGCCATCGTGAACGTGGCGAGCATCGCCGGGCTCGTCGGCGCGCCGTACGTCGCGGCCTATGTCGCCGCGAAGCACGCGATGGTCGGGCTGACCCGGGCACTCGCGGTCGAGTTCCAGGCGAAGGGGATCCGCGTGAACGCGGTCTGCCCCGGCTATGCCGACACGGGGATGGTCAGCGACGCGGTGACGCGCATCGTGAAGAAGACGGGGCGCTCCGAGGCCGAGGCGATGGCGCTGATCCTCGCCGACGCGGGGCAGACGCGGCTCGTGACGCCGGAGGAGGTCGCCGAGGCGGTGGTGCGGCTCTGCGACCCGGCGTCCACCGCGAACGGCACGGCAGTCCCGCTGCTCGGCGCGGAGCCCGGCAGCGGATCGGCCGCGCGCGGGAGCACGGAGCGTCCGTGATCCTGCCGGCCGCGATCGACCCCGAGACCCGCCTCCAGGGGGAGGACCATGACGCGCTCCGCCTCTGGCTGCGCCTCTTCACCTGCACCACCATGGTGGAGCGGAAGGTGGACGGGATGCTCAAGCGGGAGTGCGGCTCCTCGCTCCCGCGCTTCGACCTGCTGGCCCAGCTCTACCGCGCGGAGGACGGCCTCCGGATGGGGGAGCTCTCCGAGCGGATCCTCACGACGAACGGCAACGTCACCTGGCTCGTGGCCGCGCTCGAACGCGAGGGGCTGGTGCGCAGGCGCACGGCACCCCACGACCGGCGGGCGGTGGTGGTTCGCCTCACGGCCGCCGGACGGCGACAATTCACGGCGATGGCGCGCGCGCACGAGGCGCTCATCATCAAGCTCTTCGCGGGACTCACGGCCACCGAACGACACTCCTTGCACGCGCTGCTTGGCACGGCCAAGCAGCACCTGCGCCACCTGAGGGACACCGAATGACTCCCCCCGATCCGATGGCCGCCATGCGCCGACCGGTCGCCACGCGCACCTTCCGGCACTTCGGCTGGGAGACCACGCCGGACGGCCGCGTGGGCGTCATCACGCTCAACCGTCCCGAGCGGAAGAACCCCCTCACCTTCGACTCGTACGCCGAGCTCCGCGACCTCTTCCGCGACCTCGTCTACGCCTCCGACCTGCGCGCGATCGTGCTCACCGGCGCCGGCGGCAACTTCTGCTCCGGCGGCGACGTGTTCGAGATCATCGACCCGCTGACGAAGATGGCGGTGCCGGAGCTGCTCGCCTTCACCCGGATGACCGGCGACCTCGTGAAGGCGATGCGCGGCTGTCCGCAGCCGATCATCGCCGCGGTGGACGGCGTGGCCGCCGGGGGAGGCGCGATCCTCGCGATGGCCGCGGACATCCGGCTCGCCACGCCGCGCGCGAAGACGGCCTTCCTGTTCACGCGCGTCGGGCTCGCGGGGTGCGACATGGGGGCCTGCGCGATCCTCCCGCGGATCATCGGCCAGGGGCGCGCGGGCGAGCTGCTCTACACGGGGCGCGTGATGACGGCCGAGGAGGGGGAGCGCTGGGGCTTCTACAACGCGGTGGTGCCCGAGGCCGCGCTGCTCGCCGAGGCGAAGGAGCGTGCGGCGGCGCTCGCGAACGGGCCGGCCTTCGCCCACGCGATGACCAAGACGATGCTGCAGCAGGAGTGGAGCGTGAGCGTGGACCAGGCGCTCGAGATGGAGGCGCAGGCGCAGGCGCTCTGCATGGGCACGCAGGACTTCCGGCGTGCGTTCGAGGCGTTCGCGGCGAAGAAGGCCCCTGTCTTCGAGGGGAACTGACGTGCCCACCGCCCCCGTCCCGCCCACCACGCACTACGACTGGCCCTTCTTCGTCGAGGGGCACCGCACGCTCGCCACGGGCACCGCGGCCTGGGCCGCCTCGCAGCAGGTGGACCGCCGCGACCCGGACGCCGCCTGCCGCCAATGGGTGCGGCGACTCGGCGCGGCCGGCTTCCTCCGGTACACCGTGCCCAAGGCCTGGGGCGGGGCGCTGGAGCGGCTCGACTCGCGCGCGCTCTGCGTGCTGCGGGAGACCCTCGCCCAGCACGACGCCCTCGCCGACTTCGCCTTCGCGATGCAGGGACTCGGCTCGGGCGCGATCGCGCTCGCGGGGACCGACGCTCTGCGGCAGGTCTGGCTCCCGCAGGTCGCCACGGGCGGAGCGATCGCGGCCTTCGCGCTCTCCGAGCCGGGGGCGGGTTCCGACGCCGCTGCGCTCGCGACGCGCGCCACGCGCGTCAACGGCGGGTGGCGGCTCGACGGGGAGAAGACCTGGATCTCCAACGGCGGCATCGCGGACTTCTACTGCGTCTTCGCACGCAGCGACGCCGCCAGCAGCGGGTCCAAGGGGATCACCGCGTTCTGCGTGCCGGCCTCCACGCCCGGACTCGCGGTCACCGAGCGCATCGACGTCATCTCGCCCCATCCGCTCGCCACGATCCGGCTCGCCAATTGCGTGGTGGCGGACGCGCAGGTCCTCGGCGAGCCCGGCACCGGCTTCTCCCTCGCGATGCGGACGCTCGACATCTTCCGCGTCTCGGTCGCGGCGGCGGCGGTGGGGTTCGCGCGCCGGGCGCTCGCCGAGACGGTGCGGCACGCCAGCGCGCGCACGATGTTCGGGAGCACGCTGGGTGCCCAGCCGCTGGCGCAGGCGATCATCGGCGACATGGCCACCGACCTCGACGCCGCTGCGCTCCTCACCTACCGCGCCGCCTGGCAGCGCGACACGCGCCAGGGCCGCACGACGACCGTCGCGGCGATGGCGAAGCTCGGCGCCACGGAGATGGCCCAGTCGATCATCGACCGCGCGGTGCAGCTGCACGGCGGCACCGGCGTGCGCGTGGGGAGCGTGGTGGAGCAGCTCTACCGCGACGTGCGCGCGCTGCGGATCTACGAGGGTGCGACGGAGGTGCAGCGGCTCCTCATCGGCCGCGAGCTGCTCAAGGAGCCGCGGTGAGCGCTCGCCAGCCGGCCTCCGGCGACTCAAGCGCGCAGGGGCTGCTCCCGAGCGCGCACGTCGACGGCTGGGCGCGGCGCCAGCTCCCGCCGCGCGAGGAGTGGCCCGTGATCACGTCGGCGCCGCCGTACGACTATCCACCGCGGCTCAATGCTGCCGTGCGACTCCTGGACGACGCGATCGCCGAGGGTCACGGGTCGCGCATCGCCCTCGTCACGCCGGGGCGTGACGGGGCGTGGGAGGAGACGACGTACGCGGCGCTCGCGGCGGAGGTCGACGCGCTCGCCCACGTGCTCGTGCAGGAACTCGGGCTCGTCCCCGGGAACCGCGTGCTCCTCCGCGGCTTCAACGGCCGGTGGATGACGGTCGCCTGGCTGGCCGTGATCAAGGCCGGGCTCGTGGCGGTCACGACGATGCCGCTCCTGCGCGCGAAGGAGCTGCGCGTGGTGATCGAGCGCGCGCAGTGCGTCGCGGCGCTCTGCGACGAGCGGCTCGTCGGCGAGCTCGAGTCCGCCGTGGGCGACCCGACGCCGCTCCGGGCGCTGCGGACCTGGGGGAGCGAGGGCGCCGACGCGCTGGAGACGCTCATGGCATCGCACCGCACCCCGTTCGCCCCCTGCGCGACCTCGAGCGACGACGTCTGCCTGATCGCGTTCACGTCCGGCTCCACCGGCGTGCCCAAGGGATGCATGCACTTCCATCGCGACGTGATGGCGATGTGCGACGGCTTCTCCGCGCGCGTGCTGGGCCTCCGTGCCGAGGACCGCTGCATCGGCACGCCCCCGATCGCGTTCACCTTCGGGCTCGGCGGGCTCGTCTGCTTCCCGCTCGCCGCGCGCGCGAGCACGGTGCTCGTGGAGAAGGCGAGTCCCGAGCAGATGCTCGCGCACATCGCCGCGACGCGCGCGACGGTGACCTTCACCGCGCCGACCTTCTACCGGATGATGGCGCTGGAGATCGGCAAGGACCGCGCGCGGTTCGACGTGGGATCGCTCCGCGAGAGCGTCTCCGCCGGCGAGGCGCTGCCGGACGCCACCCGCACGCTCTGGCGGGAGACGACGGGCATCGAGCTCCTCGACGGGATCGGCGCCACGGAGCTGATCCACATCTTCATCGCCGCGGCCGGCGCCGACGTCCGCCCCGGCGCCATCGGCCGCGCCGTGCCCGGCTACGAGGTCGCGATCCTCGACGACGCATTGCGGCCGGTGCCCCCGGGCACGGTCGGACGCCTCGCCGTGCGCGGGCCCACGGGATGCCGCTACCTCGCCGACCCGCGGCAGCGCAGTTACGTACAGGACGGCTGGAACCTCACCGGCGACGCCTGTTCCATGGACGAGGACGGGTACGTGTCCTTCAAGGCGCGCACCGACGACATCATCCTCTCCGCGGGCTACAACATCGGTGCGCCCGAGGTGGAATCGGCGGTGCTCGAGCACGCGGCGGTGCTCGAGTGCGCCGTGGTGGGCGTCCCCGACCCCGAGCGGGGGCAGGCCGTGACGGCGTTCGTGGTGCTCCGCCCCGGCATCACCGGCGACGACGCGCTCGCCAAGGCCATCCAGGACCACGTGAAGTCCACCATCGCGCCCTACAAGTACCCGCGGCGCATCGCGTTCGTCGACGCGCTCCCCAAGACCGACACCGGCAAGCTCCAGCGCTTCCGCCTCAAGGAGGGTTCGTGACCGCCCGCATCCTGCATCCCACCGGCTGGAAGCCCCCGCGCGGCTATTCCAACGGCGTC
>CAZHAG010000010.1:17307-36876 GCA_964529705.1 uncultured Gemmatimonas sp.
GTGATGGGCCGGCACTTCCCGGCGATGAGTGTGGTGGAGGTCTCGGCGCTCATGGAGCGCGACGCGCTGGTGGAGATCGAGGCGACGGCGGTGGTGCCCTAAGCCGCCTGTGGCGCCGGCGGGAGGAGGATACGCAGCAGCGCCCCCCCGCCCCGCACGTTCTCGAGCTGCAGCGTGCCGCCATGCGCGTGCACGATACCGCGGACGACGAAGAGCCCGAGTCCGCTCCCCCCGACGGTGGCGCGCGTCGTGACGAAGGGTTCACCGAGGCGCGGCAGGAGGTCGTTCGGGAACCCGGGACCGTTGTCGCGCACCTCGATCGCCGCGTCGCCGCTGGGCGCCGTGAAGGTCCGCACCTCGATGGTGGGCGCGCGGCCGGCCGACCGCTCGAGTGCGATCGCCGCGTTGGCCACCGCGTTGCCGATCGCCTGCACCAGCTTCTCGGGATCGCCCATCACGAGCGGCACCTCCTCGAGCCGCTCGCACACGGCGGGACACGGATCGAGGCGGACCGTCGTCTCGCGCAGCGCCGTGCGGACCAGTTCCTGCGGATCGAGGGGCGCGAAGTGCGGCACGGTGGTGCGGGCGTACGCGCGCATCCCGTCGACGATCCGCCGGATGCGTTCCGCCGCGTGGAACGACTGCTCGAGCGCCTCGGCGGCGTCCTCCGATGCGCGCGCGAGATGGCGGTCCCGGAGCTCCTCGAGGTTCAGCGTCAGGTACTGCAGCGGGTTGTTGATCTCGTGGCCGACGCCGCTCGCGATGCGTCCGAGCGCGGCGAAACGCTCCTGCGCCAGGAACTCGTCGCGGGCACTGTCGCGCTCCTCCGCGACGGTCTGCACCTCCGCGCTGAGCCGCTCCGAGAGCTGGGCGAGCTGCCGCGCGTCCTCCGTGAACCGGCGGAGCAGCTGCAGCATCACGGGGATCACGAGCGCGAGGTACCCGAGCTCCCCGATGTAGATGAACTCCAGCCACCCCGCCGCGACGGCCAGTTCCTCCAGCCCGCACGCAGCGAACACCGCGAAGCCCGCGACGATCGCGCGAGCACCCGGCACGCCGCGGCGTGCCAGCATCACCTGCTCGCGGAGCACGAGCAGGAGCAGGGCCACCAGGAGGGCGGCCGCGACGATCCCCACAGGGGAGAGGGTCGGATGGACGAACTGTACGCCGAGCCAGGGGACCTGGACGGAGGCTAGGGCACCGGGCACGAGCATGAGTCTCAGCACTGAGCCAGTCGCGATGAAACCCACCACGCCCACGACCACGCGGCGCACCCAGGTCGGCAGGCTCCGCCAGGAGCCGATCTCGTCGGCGGTGGTGTACCAGAGCCATCCGGAGAGATGCAGGGCGCCGATCACCAGGTTCGTGCTCGTGAGCAGGGGCGAGAGCGCGGCGCGCGGCGTGGCGATCTCACCGATGAGCCGCACGACGCTGTAGGCCACCGCGGTGAGCGCGATGAGCCCCATCACGCGGACCCGCCGCCACCCCGGCGCACGGGCGATGGTGAACGCCGTGATCACGGCCCCCGTCTGGAGCGCAATGTTCACGATCGAGAGCGCGATGATGGCGTTCATCGTCCGACCCTCATCGGGCGTCGCCCGCCGAGCGCGCGGCCGCGGGGAGTCGCATGCGGAGGACGGCACCGCCGCCGCGGGCGTTCTCCAGCTCCAGGACCCCGCCGTGCGCGTCGACGATCCCGCGGATCACGAAGAGCCCGAGGCCGGTCCCGCCCGTGGTGACGCGCGTGCTCACGAAAGGCTCGCCGAGGCGCGGCAGGAGGTCGCGCGGGAAGCCGGGACCGTTGTCCCGCACCTCGACCACGGCGTCCCCGGCGGGTGCGGTGTAGGTCCTCACGTCGATCTCGGCGGCCGCGGGGAGCGCCTTCCCGACCGCGATCGACGCGTTGACGAGGGCGTTCACGAGCGCCTGCACGAGCTTGCCCTCGTCGGCGAGCACGCGCGGCACGGGGTCGAACCTCGGACGGACCGCGGGAAGGTGGCGCAGCCGCGGCCCCGCCACCCGCAGCGAGGACAGGACCACGTCACGCGGATCGACGACCTCCAGTCGCGGGGCCGCCGAGGGCGCGTAGGCCCGCAGCCCGTCCACGATGCGCCGGATGCGGTCGGAGGCCTCGAAGGCCTGCTGCAGCGCCTCCGTGGCGGACGGCGGTGCGCTCGCGAGGTGGCGGTCGCGCAGGTCCTCGAGGTTCAGCGAGAGGTACTGCAACGGGTTGTTGATCTCGTGCCCGACGCCTCCCGCGATGCGCCCCAGCGCGGCGAAGCGCTCCTGCGCGGCGAGGGCCTCCCGCGCCGCGTCGCGCTCATGCGTCGCCGTCCGCACCTCCGCGCTGAGGCGCGAGGAGAGGTCGGCGAGGCGATGCGCGTCCTCGATGAACCGGCGCAGCTGCTGTGCCGTGACGGGCACCACGAGCCCGAGGTAGCCCACTTCGGCGAGGAAGATGAATGGCACGACCCCGGCGGCGACCAGCGCCTCCTCCACGCCGCAGATCGCGAAGAAGACGAACCCGGCGACGATCCATCGGGCTCCGGGAACGCGCCGACGCGCCTGCCGGACCTGCTCCACGAGGCAGACGCCGAGCGCCGAGAGCATGACGACCACCGCGAAGCCGCCCGCCGCCGAGAGCGGAGCGTTCGTGAACGAGACGCCGAGCCACGCGATGTGCACCTCGTTCGACCGCCCCCAGAGCACCGCCTGGCCGGAGAGCGACGCGACCGCGGCGAGCGCGACGTTCCCCACCGCGACGTGACGCACCCAGCGCGGGAGCTGGCCCCAGGACCCCCGCTCGTTCGCGAAGCTGTACCAGAGCCAGCAGGAGATGTGCGCGGCGGCCACCGTGAGGTTGATGCTGGTGATCACGCCGCTCGAGTGCGCGCTCCGCGGGAGGAGTCCCCCGACGAGGTCCACGAGGCTGTACGTCCCCGCCGTGAACGCGAGCGCACCGAGGATGCGCGCACGCCGCCACCCCGGCGCCCGCGCGATCGCGAACGCCGTCACGAAGGCGCCGACCTGCAGGGTCAGCGTGAAGAGGGAGATCCAGAGGACGAGGTTCATCGCACGAGCAGCGCAGCCACCATAGAGATAGGAGTATCGGCGGCGCCCCGCACGGACTTCAGCCATGGTTGCGCCGCGCGCCGACAGCACCATCTTCCCGGCATGACCTACGCTGCCATCACCGGCTGGGGCGCGTGCATGCCGCCCGCCGTGCTCACGAACGACGACCTCTCCACCTTCCTCGACACGAGCGACGAGTGGATCACCTCGCGCACGGGCATGTCCGAGCGCCGCGTCTCGCACGTCTCGGCGATCGAGATGTCGACCATCGCCTCGCAGCGCGCGCTGGCCTGCGCGGGACTCGACGCGGCGGACGTGGACCTGGTGATCTACGGCGGCGTGAGCAACGACGAACTCTGCCCGAACAGCGCCTCCGGGGTGCAGCTCGCGCTCGGCGCCACGCGCGCCGCCGCCATCGACCTGAACACGGCCTGCACGAGCTTCTGCTACGGGCTCGCGTCCGCGACCGCGATGATCCGCACGGGGATGATCCGGAACGCGGTCGTGATCGGCGTGGAGCTGATCAGCCGGTACATGGACTGGAGCAACCGCAACGTCGCCGTGCTCTTCGGCGACGGGGCGGCGGCGGTCGTGCTGCAGGCCTCCGAGAAGCCGGAGGGGATGATCGGCAGCGTGATCGGCTGCGATGCCGAGGCGCGCCAGACCCTCCGCGTCCGCGGCTTCGGCTGCGGGTACGCGGGCCAGGGCATCACCTTCGGGGACACCATCTGGGATTTCGACGGCCAGGTGATCTTCAAGCGCGCCGTCAAGGCGATGTCGGAGGCCTCCACCCGCGTGCTCGCCGAGCACGGTGTCGCGGCGGACGACGTGAGCCTCGTGATCCCCCACCAGGCCAACCTGCGGATCATCGAGAGCGTCGCCAAGCATGCCGGCATCCCGATGGAGAAGGTGATCGTCACGGTGCAGAAGTACGGCAACATGAGCGCCGCGACCGTTCCGGTGGCGCTCGTCGAGGCGCTGGAGGCCGGTCGCGTGACGCCCGGCAGCTGGGTGCTCATGCCGGCGTTCGGCGGCGGACTGACCTACTGCTCGCTGCTCGTGAAGTGGGGGGAACGGGTGACGCCGCTCGGCACGAGCGACGCCGCGCTCCCGCCCTGTGAGAGGACTGCGCTGGAGATGGTGAACGCGATCCGCGCGGGACAGGATCCGCACGGGCGCTCGCGCGAGGGATTGATGGCGCCGCGCTTCGTGGAGGAACGGCTCGCGGTCTGAGGATCATCGCGGGCGGCCGCGCGCACACGGGCCGCACGCCGGGGATGAGATGGGTCGCGGAGCACGCGCGACCGGGTGGCGTGGCCAAGGGGTCCGCCGCCGTGACCCCCCACGTGCGTTCTGGAGCAACGTATGACGACATCGCGAAGGGAGTTCCTCGACCGCATCGCCACCGGAGGCCTCGCGCTAGGCGCGCTTCCGCTCGCCCTGAGCGCACTCCCCGATGCGCTCGAGGCCCAGCCGCCCGCGCAGGGTGCCTGGGACACCGCGTGGCCCGCGAAGCTCAACGGCAAGGTGCGCGCCGTCTACGACGTTCCCGAGGTGGATAGCGGCTACGGCATCTGGCGGTCGTCCGTGTGGGCCTCGCAGTACGCCGAGACCATGCGGGTCCCGGTGCAGGAGACCTCCACGGCGATCGTGCTGCGGCACAACGGGATCGTGCTCGCCATGCAGCAGGCGTTCTGGGACAAGTACGACATCGGCAAGCTGCACGGCGTGATGCATCCCCTCACGGGCCAGCCGACGAACCGGAACCCGGCGCTGATGGGGGAGGCGGACGGCGTGCCCGAACCGTTCGCGTCCTTCGCCCTCCCGCACTTCATGGCGCGCGGCGGCATCGCGCTCGCCTGCAACCTCGCCCTGCAGATGGACGTCGCGGCGCTCATCCAGCGGACGGACGGCGTGAGCGAGGCGGAGGCCACGCGCCAGGCGCGCGCGATGATGATCCCCGGCGTGATCCTCCAGCCCTCAGGGGTGTTCGCCGCGATCCTCGCGCAGCATGCGGGCGCCGCGCGGTACGTGCACTCGAACTAGCGAGCGGCCGGGAGCAGGGTCGGCGCGCGGATCCCGCGGTCGGGATCCGGGCGTCGGCCCTCAGGGGGTCGCGTGGCGCCGCAGCGCCTCGATCTCCGCGAGGATCTCCGTGACGATCGCCTCCACCACGACGCGCCCCTTCTCGCGCGTCGCGAGGGTGGCGTCCCCCCAGACGCCGCTCGGGGAGTACGTCTTCTCGTTCCCGCGCACGCGCGTCAGCCC
The DNA here is from genome assembly GCA_964529705.1 of uncultured Gemmatimonas sp. Taxonomy (GTDB): domain Bacteria; phylum Gemmatimonadota; class Gemmatimonadetes; order Gemmatimonadales; family Gemmatimonadaceae; genus Pseudogemmatithrix. The sequence goes on from CAZHAG010000010.1 coordinate 22,648, forward strand.
GCCGGTACCCTGCGGACTGTCGTCCTTCACGGCCTTGGACATGTCCACGCGGTCCGGCCGCATGTAGAGCATCATCGAGGTCTCGATCTCATCGGCGTGCGTGCCACGCACCTGCTGCCGCACGGACTCCTCCGCGGCGCTCCCGACGGCGAGGACGTTCGTGAACGCGACGAGGATCCCCTCGGCCCGGAGCTGCTCGGCGGCCGCCGCGAGCGGACGCGCCGTGGAGACGCCGGTGTTGAGCACGTAGAAGCGGCGCGGCCCGTAGCCCGCGAGGCTGCGCACGATGTCCACGATCATGTTCTTCGCGGTCTCGAACTGGAGGTGGGTGGACCCGGGGTACTCGAGGAACGACGGGTAGAAGTGGTAGTTGACCGTCGGCGCCACGATCACCTCGGACGCGGCGAGCACGCGACCCCGGTAGTACTCGGCGAGCTGGAAGTCGTTGTCGAGGCGAAGGTGCGGGCCATGCTCCTTCGCCTGCGCTCCCAGCGGGATCACGATCACGGCGTCCGGAGTGAGCACGCGCTCGGCCTCCGGCCAGGTGAGGTCGGCCAGCACGATGCCGCGGGGAGCGTCAGCGGGCGCCTGCGCGTCGAGCTGGGCCGGGAGGAGGGCCACTCCGCAGAGGAGGACCAGGGACCGGAAGGGCGGGCGTCGCATGCGAACCTCGGGGTGTGGTGCGGGAGGAGCGCCCCAAGTTGCCGCGCCGAGAGGTCTCCCGCCATCTTTCCCGCGCACCCCTCCCCCGACCCTCTCCATGTCCCTCGGCCGCTCAATCCTCCTCGCCGCCGCCCGCAGCGACCGGCTCAACAGCTTCGCCACGAAGAGCCGGATCGTGAAGCGCGCGACCCGGGCGTTCATGCCGGGGGAGCGACCCGAGGATGCGCTCGACGCTGGCGCGACGCTCGCCGCCGACGGACGGCAGCTGATCTACACGAAGCTCGGCGAGGCGCTCACCGCCCTCAAGGACGCCGACGAGGTCCGTGACCACTACTTCTGGATGTTCGACGAGATCCGCGGGCGGAAGCTGCCGGCGACCGTGAGCATCAAGCCCACGCAGCTCGGGCTGGACCAGTCCGAGTCCAGCTGCCTGTCGCACTGCTTCGCGCTCGCGTCGAAGGCCGAGTCGACCGGCTCCGCGCTCTGGATCGACATGGAGGACTCGACCTACGTCGACCGGACGCTCGCACTCTACGAGGCGGTGAAGGCGAAGTACCCGAAGACCGGGCTCGCGCTGCAGTCGTACCTCTTCCGCACGCCGAAGGACGTGGAGCGCCTCCGTCCCCTGAAGCCGGTGATCCGGCTGGTGAAGGGCGCCTACGCCGAGCCCGCCGCCGTCGCGTTCCCCAGGAAGGCGGACACCGACACGGCATACGAGCAGATCGCAGCCACGATGATGCAGATGGCGCTCACGGGCGAGTGCCGCCCGATCTTCGGCACGCACGACCTGTCGCTCATCGCGCGGATCAGCGCACGCGCCGACCAGGTCGGCCTCGCGAAGGGGAAGTACGAGTTCCACATGCTGTACGGCATCCGCGAGCGCGCACAACAGCAGCTGCGCCACGAGGGCCATGGCGTGGCCACCCTGATCAGCTACGGGGACGCCTGGTACCGGTGGTACATGCGGCGGCTCGCGGAGCGCCCGGCGAACGTGCTCTTCGTCGCCAGGTCCATCTTCGGGTGAGGGGCCCCTCGTGAGGGCCAGCGCGTGACGTGCCGCTGAGGGGCGCGCTCCGCCGGCTCCACGAACTGCGCGGGACCTTCGGCACGGGCGCCGGCCGAGAGCGGGCGGCCCTGCTGCGCCCCCTCCGGCGCGCGCAGTGGACGAGTGCGACTGACCTGCGCGCCTACCACGACGAGCTGCTGTACATCGCGGCGTTCCCGGACACCGCAGCGCTCCACCGCGCCGCCCTTCGCGAACTCGCGCGCACAGGACGCCGGGTGCGGGCGCTCCGTGCTACCACCCGCGCGCGCCTCGACGACAGCGCACTCGCCGGCACCACCACGGCGCACTCGTTCATGTACGGGGTCGCGCGGTGGCTCGTCGCCAAGGGCGAGCGCGTGGGGATCGACCATTCCTCCCCGGCGCACCTGGAACGCCTCGACCCCTTCCTGCGCCAGTCGCTCACGCCAGCCGAGTCCGACTGGTTCGACTCCGGCGAGGTCGGAACGGCGGCGTGGCTGGCGGACGCGAGCCGAGATTGCCGGCAAGGCGCCTTCGGCTGGTTGCTCGGCCAGCGGCGGGAGACGCCTGAGCCGGAACGGATGCTCTACGACGACGCGGCGGTCCCGCTGCGCTGGGAGCTCGCGGAGTCCCCGCGCAGCGCGTCGCGCAACCGGGTCGCGCTCGGGCAGGTCGTGCCCCGTCGGAGCGCCCGCGTGCTCCCGGCGGACGTCGCCGCGCACCTGCGCCGGCCGCTGAAGGGCATCACGCGACTGCGCGGCGACGCCGCGCGCCGCTGGCACGACGTCGCGCTCGCCGCACTCGCCGCGCGCGCGCGCGAGGTGTTCCCCACCATCTATGCGAACCACGACGAGATCTACCGCTGCCCGCTCGGCGAAGGGACCGACCTCTGCGTGCTCGGCGTCACGCCCGGTGACCGCTCGACCCTCGAGGCCAACTACGGATACGTGATGTTCGCGAATGGGATCCCGGTGGGCTATGGCGGCGTGACGACGCTGGGCGCGCAGGCCAACACCGGGGCGAACCTGTTCGAGAGCTTCCGGCGCAGCGAGGCCGCGTTCCTCTTCGCGCAGTCCTTGCGCGCGTTCCGTACACTCTTCGGCGTCTCGCGGTTCGTCGTGAATCCCTACCAGTTCGGGCGCGGGAACGAGGAGGCGATCACCTCGGGCGCCTACTGGTTCTACGACCGGCTGGGCTTCCGGCCGACCTCTCGGCCACTCGCGGCGCTCGCGTCGCGCGAGCGATCGCGGATCGCGGCGGACAGGACGCACCGCTCGTCGCGGCGCACGCTGCAGCGCCTCGCGGGTGGCGACCTCGTGCTCCCCGTGGACGCGGACGACGGCTCGCTCCTGCCGGAGCGGATGCTGCTGCAGGTCGGCGCCGGCGTCGCGCGCGAGCTCTCGCGTGGGTCCGCGGGCGCGCGCGAGGACTTCCTCGCTCGGGCCGCCGAGCGCCAGCTGCGCCTCTGTACCGGGGAGCGGCGACGGCTGCGACCGTCGGAGCAGCTGGGAGCGCGGTTCCTGACGCCGGTGATCACCCTCATCGAACCGGCCCTCCGCGGTTGGCCACGGGCGGAGCGGCGTGAACTCTGGCGGCTCGTGCAGCTGAAGGGGGCGCGGCAGGAACGCGGCTATGCGCGGGCGGCCGCCCGGATGCCCGGGTTCTGGGAGGCGCTGCGCCGGATCGTTAACGATCCGTAATCCGGGTCTCACGCGGACTTCATCGCGCCGTCATCGGCGCGGAAGGGTGTCGGCGGTATGATCGGCTGAGGACCCGCCGCGCACCTCGCGCGGCGACCACCGCAGCCGGAGGACCGGTCGATGCTCGCCACGCTCCTCGAGTCCCGCCCCGTGCGCGATCGTTCGCGCTCCGCCGCCACCGTCTCGCTCATCGCCCACACGGCGGTGATCACGGTCGCCGTCTTCGCGACGGCGGTCGCCACCACGCCTGATCCCCTGTCCGATCCCCCGGAGGCGCTGGTCTACGTGACGCCTGCGGCGCCACCCCCTCCGGCGGCTCCCGTCCCGACGCCCGAGCCGGCGGCACCCCCCACCGGTCCGGTGCCCGAGATCCCGGTCCCGGCGATCCCCACGCCCAGCGTCGTCCCCTCGGGACTTCCGGACGTGCCGCTCTCGTCCCTTGCCATCGAGCCCGTGACGCGCATCGGTCCCGCGACCGGGACACCGACGCCGGGCGTGCCCGGCGCCACCGGTCCGGCGACTGGCGCACCCTGGTCCGAGCTCACGGTCGACCGCGCCGCGCGACTCGTGCGCAACACGAGCAGGCCGGGCTACCCCGACCTGCTCCGCCGCGACCGCGTCGAGGGTTCGGTGCTGGCCACCTACGTCGTGGACACCCTCGGGCGCGTCGAACCGGGGAGCTTCACGGTGCTCGAGTCCACGCATCCCCTCTTCGAGCGTTCCGTGCGCGACGCCCTTGCCGCGATGCGGTTCGTCCCGGCCGAGGCGGGGGGCCGGCGGGTGCGCCAGCTGGTGCAGCAGAGCTTCCTGTTCACGCTGCGCCGATGAAGGCGTAGATTCGGCGCATGACAACCTCCCGGACCGCCGTCACCTTCCACCGCTGGGCCGACATGCCCAAGGAGAAGGTCACCGACCAGATCTCGCGCCGCCTCGTCACCGGCCAGCAGATGATGCTCGCGCACGTGTACCTCGCCAAGGGCGCGGTGGTGCCGAAGCACCAGCACCACAATGAGCAGCTCACGTACATCCTCGAGGGCGCGCTGCGCTTCTGGATCGGCGAGGACGGCGCGGAGACGATGGACGTGCGCGCCGGCGAGGTGCTGCACATCCCGTCGAACGTCTGGCACAAGGCGGAGGCGCTCGAGGACACGCTCGACGTGGACGTCTTCTCGCCGCCGCGCGAGGATTGGCTCAACCACACGGACGCCTACTTCCACAAGAAGTAGCCATGGACCTCGGCCTCAAGGGACGCGTCGCGTTCGTCGCGGCCGCGAGCCGCGGGCTCGGACGCGCGATCGCCGAGGCCCTCGCGGCCGAGGGCGCGCGCGTGGCGGTGTGCGCGCGGGGCGCGGGGATCACGGCGGTGGCCGCAGAGATCGGCCGCACCCACGGCGTCGAGACCTTCGGCGTGGTCGCCGACGTCTCCGTGCCGGCGGACGTCGAGCGTGCGGTGCGCGCCGTAGTCGCGCACTTCGGCCGCATCGACATCCTGGTCACCAACGCCGGCGGCCCGCCGCCGGGACCGTTCGAGAGCCACACGGCCGAGGCGTGGCGACGGGCCGTCGAGCTCAACCTCGACAGCGTGGTGAACCTCACGCGGGCCGCGCTCCCCGGGATGAAGGAGCGGCGGTGGGGGCGGATCCTCAACGTCACGTCCATCGCGGTGAAGCAGCCGGTGGACGGGCTCATCCTCTCCAACAGCGTGCGGGCCGCCGTGACCGGGTTCGCGCGCTCGCTCGCCAACGAGGTCGCACCCTTCGGCATCACCGTGAACAACCTTCTCCCCGGCTACACGCGCACCGAGCGGCTCGAGCAGCTCGCCAGCGCGAACGCAGAGGCCAAGGGGATCACCCCCGAGGCGGCGTTCGCCGCGTGGGAGCAGCAGATCCCGATGGGGCGCGTGGGGGAGCCGCACGAGTTCGCGGCGCTCGCCGCCTTCCTCGCATCAGAGCGCGCGAGCTACATCACCGCCCAGAGCATCGCGGTGGACGGGGGTTGGATCCGGAGCCTCGTCTAGGGCGCGGGAATCGGCATCGGCGCGCCGCGGGCGGCGCGCGCGAGGCGCTTGAGCAGCGCGACCTGCGCGGTGTGATAGATGTCGTGCTCGGCCAGCGAACTGATCATCACGCGATGGCTCACCCCGGTGCCGAGCGGCGCGTCACGGGTGGCGCCGACCTTCTGCGCGAAGCGCGCCTTCGGCAGCGAGCGGACGGTAGCCAGCAATTCCTCGTGGGCTGCGTCGAGCGACGCCAACGCCTCCTGCCACGCCTCCTCGGAGGTGTCGGGGACGGATGGCCAGTCGCCGTCCTCGGGTGCCGCGGGAGCTCCGCCAAGCGCCCGTCGCGTCACCTCCCGCGTCCAGCTGCGCATGTGCAGCACCGTCTCCCAGATGCTGTGGGCGCCGCCTCCCGGGTGCCAGCGCGCGTCCTCGGCGGTGACGTCCGCGAGCGTCGCGGCGCGTGAGGGTCCGTGCCAGGGGTCGCCATCGTGGGCGCGCCGGAGCGCGGCGATCAATCGGTCGGCGTCGGGGAGGGCCATGATGGAAAGGTGCAGCCGGAGCCTGGGTGCGTCGAGCGGCTCTCGAGATGCCCCTCACTGGTCAACGAAACCCGTGCGCCCCATGTTTGCCCGATGCGCGACCGGACCGCGGTTCGCGCGGTCCCTCACTCCATGCACCCGGAGCTCCCGATGCCCGAAGTCTCCCTGATCGCCACCTTCGTCGGTGCACTCGCCGGGTTCATGCTCGGCGGGATCTGGTACGGTCCGTTGTTCGCCAAGGCCTGGATGGCAGAGAACGGCTTCACCATGGAGGACGTCCAGAAGGATTTCAATCCCGCGAAGACCTACGGCCTCATGTTCGTGATGAGCCTGATCGCGGCCTACGTCTTCGGGATGTTCCTCGGACCGAACCCCGGCGTGGGCTTCGCCACCGGTGCCGGGTTCGCGGCGGGGTTCTTCTGGGTCGCCTTCTCGATCGGCACCAACTACCTGTTCGAGCGCAGCAGCATGCGGCTCTGGCTGATCAACGGCGGCTACCATACCGTTCGCTTCACGCTGATCGGCCTCGCCTTCGGCCTGCTGGGGTGAGACCAGCGTGCCGATCCTTTCGGCGCCGCCGGGGTATGAGGGGAGTTGCCCCCGTCCAGCGGGATCCGACCATGCTGCACTGACCGCACCCACACGGAGAACTCGATGAAGCACCGTTCGCTCCTCACGCTCGCCGCCCTCGCCTTCGGGGCGACGCTCGCCCTCCCTGCCCACGCGCAGGACGCCGACCGCTCCGTGAAGGATGGCGGAATCAAGGTCGATGGCTGGAAGGGTCGCGTCGACCGACGCCCGGCCTCGCAGGGCAAGACCGTGAACGACTCCAAGTTCGTGATGGAAGGTCGCACCATGCGCCTCTCCGTCGGCCCCGCGGGGAACTTCTGGAACCCGGCCAACACGCTGAGCGGGAACTACGAGGTGATGGCGACGTTCAAGGAACACAAGATGGCGGCGTCGCACCCGCACTCGTACGGCATGTTCATCGGCGGCAAGGACCTCGAGTCCGACAACGAGACGCTGATGTACTGCATCGTCTACGGCACCGGTGTCTTCTCGATCAAGACCTTCCACGGCGCCAAGGTGACGACGCTGGTGGATCAGGAGGCGAACGCCGCCCTCAAGAAGGCGGATGCGAATGGCGAGGCCACCAACACGATCGGCTGGCGCGTGAAGGATGGCGCCGCCTCCTGCGTGGTGAACGGCACGGTGGTCAAGACGCTCGACAAGGCCACGTACGCCGGAGCGGACAAGCTCACCTCGACCGACGGCATCTATGGCCTCCGCGTGAGCCACAACCTGGAGCTCTCGGTCAGCAACATGATGAAGCACTAGGCCGCGGCATCGCAGGTACGACGGGGGCGGGACCGGACAGGTCCCGCCCCCGTCGTGCATCCGGCGATATGCTAGAAGCCGGAGAGCTTCGTGATGCGCCCCTGCGTCCCGACCGCCCACCCGGCGCGCGGCGACGCGAAGGCGACCGACCAGTAGTTCAAGGTGTCGATCGGCACCCAGGTGCTGCCCTCGTCGCGCGAGTAGGCGGCCCCACTGGGCCCGACCGCGACGACCGTCGCGACGGCGGCTCCCGGCACCCAGCTACCGCCCCACACACCCACCTTGAGCGAGGGGGTGGTGCGCGACCGCCAGGTGGCGCCTCCGTCGGCCGTCATCGCGATCAACAGGTCGCCGGGCACGGTCGCGTAGCCACCGCCGAGGACCATGCCGTGTGATGCGTCGCGGAAGATGACGGATTGCGCGCCGCTCCCCTCGCGCGAGCTGATCGGGAGCGAGTCAGCGCGCCAGGTCGCGCCGAAGTCCGTGGTGCGCAACAGCCGCGAGCGGGCCGGCGTGCTCATCACGATCCAGGCGCGCCCCCCGGGTCCCGTCTCCACGCAGGTCCCGCTCGCAGCGAAGCTCCCCTCCCCCGCCGCGGCCGCCGGAAGCGCAGCCGCCGGCACACGCGTCCAATGCGCGCCGCCATCGGACGTGGTGAGGACCGCCATCTCCGTCCCGAGGGCATCCCCGATCGCGATGCCACGCTCCGCGTCCCAGAAGTCGAAGCAGTCGTAGAACCCCGCCGGGTCGGCGTTCCGGAACTGCTCGGTCCAGGACGCACCGCCATCGACGGTCCTGTAGATCCGCGACTGCGCCCCGTTCCCGATGCTGAGCAGGTAGGCGGTGTTCGCGTCCACCGCGTGCACGTCGCGGAACTGCAGCGAGTCGGCGCCGGGCACGCGACCCGACGTCCACGTGGTGCCGCCATCGACGGTCCGCACCCAGGTGCCCTGCGTACCGCTCGCCCACGCGACGTGGTCGTCCACCGGGCTCACCGCGATCAGGAGCGCGCGCGTGCCGCTCGCCTGCTCCTCGCGCTGGATCGAGGGCTGCCCGGCCGGCGCGGCCGACGCGAGCGCGATCGCACCGCACAGTAGGACACCCGACGGTCGCATGACACGCCTCCGCTTGAAGTGAGCGGAAGCTACTCGCTGCGCATCGCGTCCGACGGGTCGACGCGCGCCGCGCGTCGCGCAGGGATGAGGCATGCCAGTGCCCCGGTCGCCGCCAGAACCGCAGCCACGCCGCCGAACACGATGGGATCCAGTGGCTTCACGTCGAACAGGATCACCGTCATCACGCGCGCGATCGCCGCCGCGAGCAGGAGGCCGAGCACGAGCCCGATCGCGAGCTGGCGCACGCCCCCGCTCAGGATCAGTCGCACGACGTGCGCGGCGCTCGCGCCGAGTGCCATCCGGATCCCGACCTCGCGCTCCCGGCGGCTCACGGAGAACGACATCACGGCGTACAGTCCGATCGACGCGAGGAAGAGCGCGACGAACCCGAAGGCCATGAACATCGTGCCGAAGACGCGGATGAACCAGAGCGGCTCGGCGATGGCCTGGTCGAGCGTCATCGGCCAGTAGGTCGGCAGGTCGGGGTTGAGGGTGTTCACCTCGCTGCGGATCGGGTCCGCCAGCGCCATCGGCGACCCCGTGGCGCGCGCGGCGATGTAGACGAACCGCGACGGCTCCTGCGCGAGCGGCCGGAAGACGATCGGCGGCCGCGGATCGTCCGGGTCGCCGGCGAAGAGGTCGGGCACCACCCCGACCACGGTGGCCCACTGCGCGGTGCTCCGCGAGTCGCCGAACCGGATGCGGCGGCCCAGCGGGTCCACGTCGGCGAAGTGCTGCCGCGCGAACCGCTCGTTCACGATCGCGACGGGAAGCCCGTCCCCGCGGTCGCTCGCCGCGAAGCGGCGGCCGCTGCGCAGCGGGATGTCGAGCGTCTCGAAGAACCCCGGCGTCACCGCCACCCAGCGCGTCTCGGGGTACTCGCGGTCCTCGGTGTAGGTCGCACCCTCCAGCGCGAAGCGCGTGCCGTTGAGCCCCTGCTGCGCGCCGGGGAGGCCCGAGGCGAGTGCCGCCGCGTCGACCCCGGGGAGCGCGCCGACGCGCACGTCCAGCTGTTCGAAGAACAGGCGCTGCGCCGTCGTGTCGGTGTACGATGACGGGAAGCCGATGCGCGTGGTGTAGACGCTCGCCGTCTCAAAGCCGGTGTCCCGCGTGCGGGCGTTCGCGACGCTCTTGATCATGAGGCCCGCAGCCACCAGCAGCCCGCACGAGAGCGCGATCTCGAACACCACGAGCGCCTTGCTGATGCGCCCGATCTTGAGGCTCGACGCGCCGCGCGACTCGTCCTTGAGCACCTCGGCGATGTCGGAGCGCGAGGCCTGGTAGGCGGGGATCAACCCCGAGAGGAGCGTCGCCAGCAGCGCGACCCCGATCGCGAACGCCAGCACCGGCGGGTAGATGCCGATGTCGATGAAGAACGGGGGCTGCGACGACGCGATCGCGCGATTGAACGCCCCGACGCTCGCGTACGCGACGATCACGCCGAGCACGGTACCCGCCGCCGCGAGCTCGAGCGCCTCGGCGAGGAAGATGCGCACGATCGCGCCCCGCGTCGCGCCGAGCGCGGTCCGTACCCCGACTTCCTTGGTGCGGTGCGCGGCGCGGTCGAGCAGCAGGTTCGCGACGTTGGTACAGGCGATCAGCAGCACGAAGAAGACCGCACCCAGCATGGTGAAGAGGAGCTGACGCGGCTCAGGCCCGATGAAGGCCTCGGTGAAGTCCATCACGATGCCCGAGAAACCGGCATTCGACTCGGGATACTCGGCACCCAGCCGCTGCATGATGGTCGTGACATCGGCCGCGGCCTGCTCGTGCGTGAGGCCGGGATTGAGCTTGCCCACCGCGGTCACGTAGAGCCCGTCGCCTCGTGTGCCCACGAGCGGATCCGTCTGCAGCGGGAGCCAGAGCTCGTCCCCTTGCGGGAACTCGAACCCATCGGGCATCACGCCGACGACCTCGAAGGGTTCGCCATTCACCCGGATGCTCGTCCCGATCACGGACTCGGCACCGCCGAACCGCGTCTGCCACATGTCATAGCCGAGCACGGCCACGCGTGCGCCCTGCGGGGTGTCCTCGCCGGGACGGAAATCGCGTCCCAGGAGGGGCTGCACCCCGGTCATCGCGAAGAGCTGCTGGGTGACCCAGGATCCGGAGTAGCGCTCGGCACGCAGGTCGCCGCTCACGTTCATCGTGCCACTGGTGTACGCGCCGAACTGGGCGAAGCTCCCTTGCTGGGCCGCGATGTCCGCGTAGTCCTGCAGCGAGAGGTTCCCTCGCTGGATGTTGCGCTCCGGGTTCGTCCGGGAGACCACGGCGATCCGGTCGCCCTCCGGATACGGCAGCCCCTTGAGCATGGCCCCGTAGACGATGCTGAACATCATCGTGGTGAGGCCGATCCCGAGGGTGAGCGCGATGACGGAGACCAGCGCGAGCCCCGGGCTCTTGCGCAACGTGCGCAGGCCGAGCTTGAGGTCGGTGGCGGCTGAGGGCATCGCGATCGGGTCTCGGGGGAGGTCGGGTGCTCCTCCCCGCCTACGGAACGGCCAGCGGGCCTGTTTCAGCCGAGGGCGGCCACCGAGCGGGCGAGGTTCGCGCGCGCCTGCGCCTCGAGCGTGCGATGGAAGTGCTCCGTGGCGTACAGCCGCGGCCTGGCGAGGAACGCCTCGAGGACCGCACGGCGTTTGCGGCGGAAGATCGGCGTCGGCACCCAGGCGTACTCCCGCCGCACCTCGCGCTCGTACTCGTCGAAACGCGCAGGGGCCGCGCCGAGGATGGCGAGGTCGACATCGGCCAGCAGGGCAGCGTCCCCCTCGAGGGTCGCCTCGGCGTGCCGCGTCGCGAGGATCAGCCCGTGGACGCGTTCACGCGCGCCCGGATCGAGTCCGGCGCGCTGCATGGCCTCTGCCGCGAGCGCCGCGCTCCGCTCCTCGTTGTCGCCGCGCTGCGGGTCGTAGACCGCGTCGTGGTACCAGAGCGCGAGTTCCACCTCACCCGGCTTCCCGGCATCGTCGCGCACCGCATCCCAGTGCTCGAAGCACACGGCGAGGTGGCGCCGGGTGTGGTACGCGCGGTGTGGCTCCGCGTACCGTCGCATCAACTCCTGGAACGCCGCGTCGTCCCCCGCCGCGACGCCGAGCGAGCGCCAGGTACGGCGCCATCGCTCGAGCGTCGGAGCGTCGTCCGGCATCGCGACTCAGCGCACCAGACGCAGGAGCGCCTGCACCGCCGCGACCAGCTGCTGGTCCTGCCCCTTGCTCACCTTGTCGTACTCGTTCATCACGAGCACGTCGGGCTCGGTCTGCAGGTTCTCGAGGTAGCGGCCGGTGTTGGCGTCCTTCACGCCGAGCCCCGGCACGCCCCACCGGATCCCGCCCTGGAGCGTCTCCCAGCCGGCGAAGGTGCAGGTGCCCGGCACCGGCATCCCGACGAGCGGACCGATCTTGAGGTCCTTGTACGCGTAGGCGTAGCAGTGCCCGTCACTGTAGTTCGCCTCGTTCGCGAGCGAGACGCTCGGCTTGCTCCAGCGGAAGTTCGGCTCGTAGCCGCTGCTCCGCGTGTCGGTGGTGTAGTCGAAGAAGCGCTTGCCGCTGAGGAACATCGCGAGGTCGGCCACGAGGTCGCCGCCACCGTTGAAGCGCGTGTCGACGACGATCCCCTTCTTGAGCGCATCCTTCCCCATCACCTCCTCGAAGGTGGTGCGATACGCGCCATCGTTCATCCCGGGGATGTGCACGTACCCCAGCTGACCGTCGCTCAACCGCGCGACCTCCTCCCGGTTCCGCTTGACGAAGCGCGCGTAGAGGAGCCGTCCCTCCTCGGCCTGCGTGATGGGCTTCACGACGAGTTCGCGCCGCGCGCCGTTCGCCACGAGGCCGAGCAGGACGTTCTTGCCGTCCTTGCGGTTCAGTTGCTCGGCGATGTCCATCGCGGGCGTGATCGCCACGCCGTCCACCGACTCGATGATCGTGCCGGGGGTGACGTTCATCCCCGCCTTCGCGAGTGGGCCGTTCTCGAGCACCTCCGTGATCCGCGCGCCCGCCGCGGTGAAGGTCTGGTCGAGGATCACCCCGAGCGCGGCGGTGGCATCCGCCATCGGCGTGGAGGAGGTGTAGCGCGCCCCGCTGTGGCTCACGTTCAGCTCGCCGAGCATCTCGGCGAGCATCTCCGCGAACTCGTACTCGTTGCCGATGTGCGGGAGGTACTTCGCGTAGACCGGGCGGATGGCCTGCCAGTCGACGCCGTGGTAGCCCGCCGTGTAGTAGGTGTCCCGCGTCTTGCGCCACACGTGGTCGAACATCTCCTCGCGCTCGGCGGCGAGGTCCACCGCCATCTCGCCGCGGAGCGGCACCGCGTCGCGCTTGCCGGAGGCGGGGTCGATCCTCGCGATCGAGCCGCCGGTGAGGAGGAAGATGCTCTTCTGGTCCTTGTCCCAGACCATGGTGCCGCCCTGCGCGTCGAGTGCGACGAGCTGCTTGGTCTCGCGGGTGCGGAGGTTCGTGGTCCAGAGGTTCATGCCGCGCTCGAAGCGCGCGAGGTAGTAGAGGTTCTCGCCGTCCTTGCTGATGAGCGCGTCGCCGAGCGTGGAGGAGTGGATGGTGAGCCGTGCCTTGCGGGCGCCGAGGTCCGTGAGGTCGAGCGCGACCGCCGCGGGCCTAGCCGCGCTGTCGGCCTTGGCCTTGGCGCTGTCGGCTTTCGCCTTGGTGGCCTTGGCCTCCGCCTCCGTGACGAGGGCGAGCTCCTCCTTCGACAGGCGGAAGCGGTCCCACGCCTCACGCGTGAAGAACATCCCGTACACGTCTTGCTGCGCGCCCCCCGTCTGCGCGACGGACTTGAGACCGTCGCGGTCGCTGAACCAGAGCATCGCCTGGCCACCCAGGATCCACTTGGCGCCGCCGTCGTTGAAGCCGCTCTCGGTGAGGTTCACCACCTGGCCCTTGCCGTCGGCGGCGACCAGGCCCACCTCGCCGGGCGCGATCCCCGGCACCGAGAGGTCGAACAGGATCCACTTCCCGTCCGGGCTCCAGGAGAACTGGTGGTTCGGGTTGTTCGACCAGAGCGCGCGGTCGTCCAGGAGCGTGCGGGTCGCGCCGCCGGCGATGGTGCGGACGCGCAGGGTGTTGCGGTCCTCGATGTACGCGAGCTCCTTGCCGTCGGGCGAATACCGCGGCTGGTAGTTCTGCCGCGCGTTCACGACCAGTGGCGTCTCGCGCACCACGGTGGAGGCGTAGAAGTAGGGCTCCGCGTCGCGCGTGCGGCGCACCTCGTAGATGCCCCACTTCGCGTCGCGCTCCGAGGCGTACGCGATCGCGTTGCCGTCGGGGGAGAACTCCACTCCCACCTCGACGGCGGGCGTGTTGGTGAGCTGCTTGGTCACGCCCCCCTCCACCGAGGCGACGAAGACGTCGCCCCGGAAGATGAACGCCACCTCCTTGCCGGAGGGGGAGACGGCGAGCTCCCGCGCGCCGCCGTTCACCGCGATCACCTGCCGGTCGTTCGCCTTGCTGTCCGCGCGGATGGTGACCGGCACGCGCACCGGTCGCGCACCGGGCCTCATCGTGTAGAGCTGCCCATCGTGGCCGAAACCGATCGTGCCGTCATTCGCGGCACTGAGGAAGCGCACCGGGATCCCGCGGAATTCCGTGAGCTGGCGCGCCTGCGTGCCATCCAGGTTCCGCCGGTGGACGTTGAACGTGCCGCTCTCCTCGCTCAGGTAGAGCATCGCCCGGTCATTGTCGACGAGGATCGGGGTGCGGTCCTCACCCGGGAAGGTCGTCACCTTGCGATGCACCCCCGTGCGGACGTCCATCACCCAGATGTCGCGGGCGATCGCGGAGGTGTGGTGCTTCCGCCAGCTGTTCTCGCCCCCCTTCTTGTCGTGGTAGATGAGGAACGA
>CAZHAG010000010.1:36976-40857 GCA_964529705.1 uncultured Gemmatimonas sp.
CGGTAGAGGTCGCCCTTGTAGGTGAAGGCGATCGACTGGCCGTCGGGGGAGAGCGCCGGGTAGCGCATCCAGCTGGCGTCGGACTGCGCGGCGACCGGAGCGGCCTGGAGGAGCGCGAGGAGGGCGACGGCCGTGGCCGTCAGGACGGAGCGAAGGAGCATCGGGATCGGCGGTCCGTGAGAGGGTGGTGATGGAACGTACCGCCCTCCCGCGGGCGCCGGAACGGGTGGCCCGCTTGGTTCCCGCACCCCGCGACCGTGCCTACGCGCGCAGGACGAGCGAGCAGCAGGTCACGGCGCCCTCCGCCTTCGCGATCTCGGTCGCGGGCACCACATACACCACGTATCCTCGCGCCTCGAGCCGCGCCCGCGTCCGTGGGAAGGCATCGGCGAACACCAGCGTGCTCCCGATCCGCAGCACGTTCGCGGCCGAGGGCTCCGCGGGATCGACCGCGATCGTCTCCAGCGGCGCGAACGCGGCTGCGGACACCCAGTCCGGATTGAGCAGGACGGTCCCGTCATCCACCGCCGTGGCGGCGGACTTGAGGTGCAGGCACCCCGTCACGTCCACCGCGCGCACCGCGTAACCGAAGGGCGCGAGCTCGGCGCGGAGCTGCGAGATCCCCGCCTCGTCCGTGCGGGAGGTGCGGCCGACGAACACCGTGCGCCCCGCGCGGAACACGTCCCCGCCGTCCACGGTCGCCGGCGCGACGATGCGCACGAGCGGTCGGAGCGGCGTGAGGACCTCCTCCACCGCCTTCACCTCTGTGCGACGCGTCGCCGCCCCCGGCCGCGTGATGATCGCCACGTCGTCGAACACCACGGCAGTGTCCTCGATGAACACCGAGTCGGGACAGTCGGGTGCGGGCGCGACGCGCCGGACCTCGCAGCCGAGGGTGGTGAGCAGCTGCTCGTACTGGTGGTGCTGTGCGTGCGCCCGGCCCACGTCGATCGGTGTGCGCGCGAGGTGCGTGAGCTCGCACTCCGCCAGGCGTGGCGAGATGGCGCGGGTGAAGGCGATCAAGCGGTCCGTCATGGGTGGCGGGCGGGGTGCGCCGCGATCCAGGACTGCGAGATGGCGGCGGCCGTGACGCGGAGCGCGGGGAGCACCCTCCCCATCATCACGTCGCGCGCCCCCTCGCGGAAGGGCATCCCGACGTTGAGCGCGGCGATCACGCACCCGGTGCCGTCACGCACCGGGACCGCGACCGAGCAGAGGCCGAGCTCCATCTCCTGCTCGGTGCGCGCGTACCCCTGCTCGCGCACGCGCCGGATCTCGGCCGCGATCGCCGTGGGATCGGTGAGCGTGAACGGCGTGAGCGCCGGAAAGCGCCGGCCCTTGAGCCAGGCCGCGACGGCGGCGTCGGACTGCCCCGCCAGGAGCACGCGCCCCATCGACGCGCAATACGCCGGGAGCCGCGCCCCGACGGTGAGCGTCACCGCCATCACCTTCCGCACGGGGATCCGCTGCACATAGACGATGTCGCGACCGTCGAGGACGGACATGGAGCATGATTCGTCCACCTCGTCGGCGAGCGCGCGCATGAGGGGATGCGCGAGCTCGGGCAGCCCGAGTGAGGCGAGGTAGCGGTAGCCGAGCTCCAGAGTGCGCGGCGTGAGGAAGAAGAGCCGGTCGCGCCGTCCGACGAAGCCGAGGTACTCGAGCGTCATGAGCAGTCGTCGCACGACGGCCCGGGCGAGTCCCACGCGTTCGGCGATCTCCGACAGCGACATCTCGGAGCGGTCGCGGTCGAAGGCACGGATGACGTCGAGCCCCCGCGCGAGGGTCTGGACGTAGTTCGGGGTCTTCTTGAAGGGCGGCTCGGCCGCCGGTTCGCGCAGTGTGCTCGGCACGGATGGTGGTGAAGGTGGGCGAAGCATAGCGCGGGCGTGGAGGGTTCGCAATGCGAACAGACGTTCGATGAGTGAACCTCTTTT
This sequence comes from uncultured Gemmatimonas sp., assembly GCA_964529705.1. Lineage (GTDB taxonomy): Bacteria > Gemmatimonadota > Gemmatimonadetes > Gemmatimonadales > Gemmatimonadaceae > Pseudogemmatithrix. The sequence goes on from CAZHAG010000010.1 coordinate 38,914, forward strand.
CGTATATTCTGAACCGTGGCTCCTCAGCCCGCCGCGCTGCGAACGGTCCGCCCCAGCCCCACCTGCCGATGTCGTTCAAGCTGACCTACTCCACGATGTTCGATCCGCCGCCGGAGCTGCACGACCGCTTCGACGCCGCCATGCAGGCGATGCGCGGCAGGCTCGGTGGCACGCACGCGCTCTTCATCGATGGCAGCGACCGCTCCGCGGCGACTACCCGGCCGAAGCACTCCCCCACCGACCGCAACCTCCTGCTCGGGAACTTCGCCGCCGCGAGCGCGGCGGAGACCGACGCCGCGATGCGGACCGCCGCCAACGCCTTCCCGCTCTGGCGCGCCACGCCGCCCGCCGAGCGCGTGCGCCTGCTCCGGCGCGTCGCCGCGCTCATCGAGGAGCGCGTCTACGAGATCAGCGCCGCACTCACCCTCGAGGTGGGCAAGAACCGGATGGAGGCGCTCGGCGAGACGCAGGAGACCGCGGACTTCTTCACCGCATACTGCGACGAGTGGGAGCGCAACCAGGGGTTCGACCACCGGCTCCCGGACGACCCGCTCAAGGGGTTCGCCTCGCACAATCGCAGCGTGATGAAGCCGTACGGGGTGTGGGCGGTGATCACGCCGTTCAACTTCCCGCTCGCGCTCGCGGGCGGGCCGGTGGCGGCGGCGCTCGTGACCGGGAACACGGTGGTGCTCAAGTCGGCCGCCGACACTCCATGGTCGGGACGGCTCCTCGCGGACTGCATCCGCGACGCGGGACTGCCACCGGGCGTGTTCAATTACTTGAGCGGTTCGTCGCGCGAGATCGGCGACGCGCTCACCGACCATCCGCAGCTGGCCGGCGTGACCTTCACGGGCTCCGTCGACGTGGGGATGCGTCTGACGCGCGTGATGGCCACGGGGCGATACCCGCGGCCCTGCATCGCCGAGATGGGCGGGAAGAACGCCTGCATCGTGACCGCGAAGGCCGACCTCGACCGCGCCGTGACCGGGATCGTCCGGTCGGCATACGGAATGGGCGGCCAGAAGTGCTCGGCGCTCTCCCGGCTCTACGTGCACGAGTCGGTGGCCCCGGAGCTCGTGAAGCGCCTCCGCGAGAAGGTCGCCACGCTCGTGATCGGCGACCCGGCACGAAAGGAGACCTACCTTGGGCCCGTCACGTCCTCGAAAGGGTTCGACGACTACGCCCGGTACGCACGGCAGCTGCGCGAGGGCGGGTCCAACGTGCTCTTCGGCGGCGAGCAGCTCACGGCGGGCGTGCTCGGTGCGGGCCAGTTCGTGGCGCCCACGCTGGCCGAGTCGCCGTTGGACCACGCGCTCTGGCATGAGGAGATGTTCAACCCGATCCTCATGATGCACCGCGTCTCCTCGAACGACGAGGCGATGCAACTCGCGAACGCGTCGACGCTCGGGCTCACGGCGGGGATCTACGGATCGGCCGACGAGGTGCAGTGGTTCTTCGACCGGATCGAGGCCGGCGTGCTCTACGCCAACCGCCCGCAGGGCGCGACGACCGGCGCCTGGCCCGGCTACCAGCCCTTCGGCGGGTGGAAGGGATCCGGCTCCACCGGCAAGGCGATCGCGTCGTTCTATTACCTCGCACAGTACCTGCGCGAGCAGTCGCAGACGCTCGTCGAGTGAGCACCGCCTTCCTCTCGCTGCGCGACGCGATGGCGCGCCATGTGCGCGACGGGATGTCGGTCGCACTCGAGGGCTTCACCCACTTGATCCCGTTCGCGGCCGGGCACGAACTGATCCGCCAGCGGCGCCGGGGCCTCGACCTCGTGCGCCTCACGCCCGACCTGATCTACGACCAGATGATCGGGATGGGGTGCGCGACCTCGGTGAGCTTCTCCTGGGGCGGGAATCCCGGCGTGGGGTCGCTGCACCGGCTGCGCGACGCGATCGAGAACGCCTGGCCGCATCCGGTCGCCATCGACGAGCACAG
>CAZHAG010000011.1:0-2359 GCA_964529705.1 uncultured Gemmatimonas sp.
CCGCCACCGGGTTTCCGTTTGCGTCGCGCGCCGTGACGGTGACGGTGCTCGTCGCGGCGCCGGCGACGATCGAGGTCGGGGCGGCGGCGACGGTGGAGGTCGCCGCGGAGACCGCGCCCGAGACCACCGTCACCGACGCCGTCTGCGTGACCGCAGTGCCGCCGGCCGTCGCGGACACGGTCTTCGTCCCGATCTCCGTCGAGGCGATGGTGCCGGTGGCCACGCCGCTCGCGTTCGTCACGCTGGCTGGCTGCGTCACGGTGTTCCCCGTGCCGGTCGCCGCGAGCGCCACGGTCGCGCCGGGGATCACGTTGCTGAAGGCGTCGCGCACGGTGACAGTGACGGTGCTGGTCGCCGGGCCGGCGACGATGCTCGAGGGGGCGGCAGTGACCGTCGACGTCGCGGCCGAGACGGCGGCGGGCACGACGGTCACGGCGGCGGTCTGCGTGACCGCCGTGCCGCTGATCGTGGCCGAGATGGTCTTGGTCGCGGCGACGGTCGACGAGATGGTGCCGGTCGCCACGCCGCTCGCGTTGGTGACGCTCGCCGGCTGCGTCAGCGTGTTCCCGGTCCCCGTCGCCGCGAGCACCACGGTGGCTCCCTGGATCGGGTTGCCGGTCGCGTCGCGTGCCGTGACGGTGATCGTGCTGGTGGCCGCGCCGGCGGTGATCGACGCCGGCGAGACGGTGACGGTCGACTGCACGGCCGACACGCCACCGACGTTCACGGTGAACGGTGCGCTCGTCGCGCTCGTGAGCGCGCCGGAGGTCCCCACCAGCGTGTAGCCGACGCCCGCGCGGTCCACGGAGAGCCCGGAGAACGAGACGAGGCCCGCGATCGCGTTGCGCGTGAGCGTGCCGCTCAGCGTCCCCGCGTTCGGGTTCGTGCCGATCGCCACGGTCACGGCGTCGGAGAAGACGAGGCTCCGGTTCCCGAGCGAGTCGAGCGCCTGCAGCTCGGGCGCGGGGGTGATCGTCGCGCCCGCCACCACGGTGCTCGGCTGCGTCGTGTACGCGAGGCGCGTCGCCGGCGCGGCCACGACGCTGAGCACGGGCTGCTGCGTGGCGACGATGCCGTTCACCGTCGCCGCGATCGTGCGAGCCCCCGCGACGGTCGCCCCGACCGACCCCGTCGCGATGCCATTCGCGTTGGTCGTCGCGGCGGGCTGGGCGATCGCGTTCCCCGCCGGCGCCATGGCGAGCGTCACCGTGCGACCGCGGATCACGTTCCCGAATCCGTCGCGCGCCGTCACGGTGACCGTCGCGGGCGTGTCCCGCGACGCCGCCACGGTGGTCGGCGCGAGCGTCACGAGCGTCAGGCCCGCGTTCACGGCACCCGGCCGCGCCGTCGCGATGAAGCCCACCGGGGAGGCTACGCCCGTCGCGCGCGCGGTCTGCGTGCTGTCGGTCGGCGTGACGGTGGTGCCGAGGGTCCACGAGGTGGTCGCGATCCCCTGCGCGTTGGTCGTGGAGGTGAGCGGCGCGACCGATCCGCCACCCGTCACCACGCTCCAGGTGATGAGCACGCCGGCGACGGGGTTGCTCAACCCATCGCGCACGACGACGGCGAGCGGCGTCGCCAACGTCGCCCCGACGGTGTCCGCCTGCGCGTCCCCGGCCTGCAGTGCCATCTGCGTGGCGCCGCCGACCGTCGCGCTCGAGGTGAACACCACCGATGCCGGGCCCGTCGAGAGCGTCGCGGCCGCCGTGGTGGTCTGCGTGCCCGCGGTCGCCCCGAGCGTGCGCACGGTGCTGGCCACGCCGGACACGTTGGTGACCGAGCTCGTCGGATTGACGGAACCGCCCCCGGCGACGCTCCAGTTCACGGTCACGCCCGAGACGGGATTCCCGTTCACGTCGGTGATCCGCGCCTCGAGCGGCGTCGCCAGCGTGGTGCCGACGGGACCCGTCAGGTTGTCGCCGGAGAAGCGCGTGAGCAGGGCACTCGACCCGGCGGTGCCCGTCGCGCTGAGGGTGACGGGGCTCCCGGTGAGGCCGGTCGCGCTGGCCGTGAGCCCGTTGGCGCCGGCCGTGGCGCCGAGCTGCCAGGAGGTGAGGGCCGAGATCCCGTTGGCGAGGGTCACCACGGGCGCGGTGGGCGCGATCACGCCGCCACCACCCGTGACCGCCCAGGTCACCGACACCCCGGCGACGGGGTTCCCGCTCGCGTCGCGCGCGATCACCGCAGGTGGCGTCGCCACCGTCGCGCCTGCGACGGCCGTCTGTCCGCCGCCCGCCTGGAGCGCGAGCTGCGTGGCCGGTCCCGCCGTGATCGTGATCGTCCCCGACGTCGCGCTCGTGAGCCCGGTCGACGCGAAGCTGAGCGTCCGCGGACCGACGGTGCCGGTGATCCGCAGGCC
>CAZHAG010000011.1:2459-5351 GCA_964529705.1 uncultured Gemmatimonas sp.
CCGAGCGCGCTCGTGGTGGCCGTCGCGCCGGTGAGCGTCGCGCCCCCGGGGCCGGTCGCGACGGACGCGGCGACGGTGGTGCCCGCCGTGGTGACCGGGTTGCCGAAGGCGTCCTCGACGACGAGCACCGGTTGCGGCGAGAGCGCGATGCCGCTCGCGCCCGTGCCCGAGGGCGCGGTCAGGAACCGCAGCGCGGCGGCTGGCGCAGGGGTCACCGCGAGGGTCGTCGCGCTGCTCCCCGTCGTCACGCCGGTGGCACTCGCGATCAGCGTGAGTCCGCTGGCCACCCGTTCCACGCGCACATCAGGGAAGGAGGCGACGCCTGCGATCGCGTTCACGGTGGTCGTCCCGAGCAGCGTGGCGCCGGCGCCGTTCGGCGCGAGGGCGAGCGTCACCGCGCCGGTGAACGAGGTGGCGACGTTCCCGAGTCCGTCGCGCGCGGTGACCTGCACGGTGGGAGCGATCGCGACGCCGGCGACGGCCGTCGCGGGGACCGTGCCGACGGTGAGCGCCTGCGCCGCCGCCGGGAGCACGTCGAACGGCGCCGTGGTCACGGTGAGCGCGCCCGCGCTCGCCACGAGCGTGTAGCCGACGCCCGAGCGGTTGACCGAGAGGTCGGGGAAGGTCGCCACGCCCTGCACGGCGGTCACGGTCGCCGTGCCGCTGAGCGCGCCGCCGCCGGGGTTCGAGCCGAGCGCCACCGTCACGGCCCCGGTGAAGCTCGTGAGGGTCGCCCCCGAGGCGTCCTGCGCCGCGATCCACACGGCGGGTGCGATCGCGGTGCCCGCGGTGGTCGCGGACGGCGCGCCGAGCACGCCGAGCCGCGTGGGCGGGAGCGCCGTGCGGAAGTTCGCACCGCTGGAACTGAGCGGCACCCAGGCGCTCACGCGCCCGGTCTGGTCCACCGTGCGCGCCTGCCAGCGGTACGCGACGTCGTCGGTCAGGCCAAGCGTCGAGACCAGGGCGGCGGTCCCCGAGGCGACCGGTGCGCTCGAGGCGGTCGCGACGTTGGAGAACGCGGTGCCCACCGCGCGCACCTCGACGTCGAGCCGCACCTGGTCTCCGGGGTCGGGGTCGGTGATCGTGGCGCCGAGCCGTACGATGGTCTCGTCCGTGACCCCGCCATCCACGATCGCGGTCGTGCCGTCGCTCCGGCGCTGCACGAGGAGGGTCGGCGCGACCGGCGCTTCCGGCACCGCCACGACGAAGTCGGCCGCGCCGGCCGCATTCCCGCCGAAGGTCGCCCAGGCACTGGCGCGGCCGGTCGCATCGACGGCGCGCACCTGCCAGTGGTAGTCCGTGTCATCGAGCAGGCTTGAGGCGACCTGCGTGAAGAGCGGGCCGCGCCCGAGCGCGCTGGTCGCGGTCGCGACACCGGAGAGTGCGGTGGTCGAGGGGCGCAGCTCGAGTTCGAGGCGCAGGGAGTCGAGGTCGGGATCCGCAAGTGTCGCCTGCAGCCGGATGCTGCGCGCCGGGATCGTCGCGCCGACGTCCACGACCACCGCACCCACGTCATCCGTGCGCTGCGCGAGCCCCGTCGGGAGCGTCGGCGGGCGAGGCCGCCCGACGACGAGATCGAACGCGCCCGTTGCCCGCGCGGTGGTGCTCGTGACCTCGACGATGTAGTTGCCGCTCGCCGGGAGTCGCACATACCGCAAGCAGGCACCCGACCCCACGACGGCGCAGGTCGCGCTCTCGGCCAGCGGTGTCGTCACTCCCTCCCGCTCGAGCGCGACCGACACCGCGAACGCCGCCGAGGTGAGTTGGACCGTCACCGAGTCGTTCAGGGTCCCGGCGAAACGGTACCGCTTGACGAACCGGTCGGCCTGGCGCGCCGACCCGCAATCCGCGTCGGAGATCGTGCCGGCGACGGCGGCCGGGATCGAGGGAAGGACAGTGATGGCGCAGGGCTGCACGCGGAATCGCACCGGGACCAGCAGCTGCGGCGCCTCGGGTCCTTCCGACGTGAATCGGAGGGTGTCCGTGTGCTCGCCTTCAGCGAGTCCGGCGGGGTCCAACGTGACGGAGAAGCTGCCGGGCGCCGCGCCCGTGGTGCCGCTGAGCGCGAGCCAGGGGCTGCCTCGCTGCGCCAGGACGCTGTAGCGCAACCGTGTTCCGACCCCTTCGATCTCCGTCTCGGCGCTGGCCGTGCGCATGGCGCGGGATCCGACGCGGGCCGAGTCGAGGAGCTCGACGGGGGACACGACCAAGGTCCCGAACTCCCCCGGACGGAGGAGTTCGTCGAGCCGGCAGGTCGTGAGCGTTGTGGTGGCGAACAGCACCACCAGTGCAGCGAGCAGCCGACGGGTTGTCGCGGGGACGCGAATCACCCGGGAGGCTGCGCGGATGGCGGGCCGCCCGGAGTACAGCACTGCACGTTCGACATCGTTACTCCACAATGACTTAGCGGCACCGATGGGGAGGCGCCGGTCGCCTGAAGATGCGGCGGACCGGGACGCGCGACAAGGTGGACGGGACTTGGACTACTTCTATAGAGTGTCCCTGCAAGCCCCGTGCTCAGCGCTTCATGTACTTCCAGTTCCGCGACTTACCCGCCTCCAGCCACTCCACCGTGGTGGCCAGTCGTCGCGCGCGGGTGGTGTCGGTCCTGGCCTCGGTTATCCACTCCACATACTCGCGCCGGTGGCTCGGCGAGAACGCGGCGAACCGCTCGGCCGCGCGATTGTTCTTCGAGAGCGCGGCGCGGAGGTCGGCGGGCACGCGCACGGTCTTCTTCGCGGCGGTGCGCCTGGGCGTCCGCGCGACCCCTTCCTCGTTCAGCCGCATGGCCTGCTTCACGAGGTCCTTGAGGCGCGCGCGGCTCGGGAGGTCATCCACCGAGGTGAGGCGCCCGAAGTCTCCCATCGCCTCCGCGTTCCGGCTCGACGCGCC
>CAZHAG010000011.1:5451-34731 GCA_964529705.1 uncultured Gemmatimonas sp.
ACGCTTCCTATGTTTGCGGCGGAATGTCCACCCTCAAGGGAGTCCCGATGCTGCGTCCGCTCCTCGTCTCTTCGCTGCTCGTGCTGGCCGCAGCGCCGGTGGCCCAGGCGCAGGGACTGCGCGACCGGCTCTCCGACCTCTTCACCTTCGGCAGCTGCGGCCAACCTCTCTGCCTCGACCTCGCGAACGCGCACGGCAACCACTTCCTCCCGGCGGTGGACGCCGGGAACGCGACGGTGATCGGCTTCGTGACCGAGGCCCTGGCGAAGAGCGCCGCGAGCATCCCGGTGAGTGCGACGAGCAGCGGTGCGACGTTCTCCATCGTGGACGGGCTCCCGGTGCGGACCTCCACCTCCGCCGGCCCCGTGTTCGCGGAGCGCCCGCAGACGCTGGGCAAGGGGCGCTTGTTCATCGGGACGAACGTCACGGGGATCCAGTACTCGACGCTCAACGGGGTCCCGCTCGACCGGCTGCAGCTCAACTTCGCGCATGAGGACGTGGGGAACCCCGGTCGCGGCGACCCGGAGTTCGAGAACGACGTGATCCGCACGCAGGTGGCGCTCAAGCTCGACCTGCTCGTGGCGTCCGTGTTCGCCACCTACGGCCTCACCGACTTCATCGACGTCGGGGTCGCGATCCCGTTGATGCGCGTCTCGATGCGCGGGGCGAGCGTCGCGCAGATCGATCCCTTCGGCCCGCTCCCGCCGCACCACTTCGGCGGGACCGATGCCGACCCCGTGTTGCGCGCCACGGCCGGCATCGCCGGCACGGCGTCCGGACTCGGCGACGTGGTCGGGCGCCTCAAGGTGAACCTCGGCCAGGGGCGGCGCGTCGGCGCGGCGCTCCTCTCCGAGGTGCGGTTCGCGACCGGGGACGAGGAGAACCTGCTCGGCAGCGGGGCCGCCAGCGTGCGCGGGATGGGCGTGGTCGGTGCGCAGTTCGGCCGGTTCGCGCTCCACGGCAATGCGGGCTACATCGTCCGCACCGGCGAGCTGCAGAACGACGCCGTGCTGGCGACCGTGGGCTTCGACAACCTCATGACGGAGCGCGCGACGCTCGCGTTCAGCCTCATCTCCGAGACGCGCGTGGGGGAGGCCAAGCTGCTCCTCCCGCCACCGATCGCCATCGTCTATCCGTTCGAGCGCACCATCCAGTCCACATCGATCCCCGACCGGAAGGACGACCGCCTCGATGCCTCGCTCGGCATGAAGCTCAACCTCCGCGGCGGCACCGTGTTCGTGATCAACGGCACCGTCCCGCTGAAGAAGGCCGGCGTGCAGCCCGACTTCTTCTGGACCTCGGGGCTCGAGATCAGCTTCTAGCGGTCAGTTGTTCCGCGCGCCCTGCAGGATCCAGTCGCGCACCAGGCGGATCTGCAGCGCGGACATGAGCGTCGACCCGGGCATCGGCCCGCCACAGGCGGGCGAGAGGGTCCGGATCTTCTCGTAGATCGCGCTGAACGCGGTGTCCCCGGGGATCACCCGCGTCGCGCCCGCGCACGATCCCAGCGTCGCCGGCTGGTTCACCGAGTTCGCGTACGTGAACGCGTGGCATGAGATGCAGCTGTTGCGCGTATAGACGTCCACGATGTTGTAGGCGTACGAGACCTCCACGTTGAGCGTCGCCGAGTTGGTCGCGGTGAACCCCGGGGTGGAGAACTGCAGCACGTGGGCGCCGGTGCCGAGCGTGTCACCCGCGGTGCGGGTCCCGCGGATCCGCAGGCCGCTGAAGGTCGCCCGCCCGTTCACCGCACTCACGGTGAACGATCCGGACGCGCTCACAAGCGTGCCGTTGCCCGAGGCGAGCGTCACGGTGATCGGCGCGGACGAGCCCGTCACGCGGTTGCCGAAGGCGTCGCGCACCTCCACCACGGGTTGCGTGGTGAAGAGCGCGTTCGACACCGCACCGGCAGGTTGCGTGAGCACGACCAGCCCGGCCGGTGCGTTCGCCGTCACGTCCACGGCGGCGGTCTGCGTGAGAGTCGTGGCGCCGTTCACCGTGGCAGAGATCGTCTTGAGCTCCGCGACCGAGGAACTGAAGGCGCCCGTCGCGCGCCCCTGCGCGTCGGTGGTCGCCGTCGGCTGCGTGATGATGTTCCCGCTCCCCGTGGCGGAGAGCGAGACGGTCGCGCCCATCACCGTGCTCCCCGCCGCGTCACGGACAGTGACCGTGATGGTCGAGGAACTCACGCCGTTGCTCGGCGCGATAACGGTCGGGGACGCGGCGATCGACGACTGCGTGGCACTCGGCGGCCCCACAGTACCCGTCGCCGTGAAGGTGACCGGACTCCCGGTCAATGTCGCACCGGTGACCGTCGCGGTCAGCGTGTTCGTGCCCGCGGCGGGCCCGAGTGTCCACGAACCGACGCGCGCGATGCCGTCGGCGCCGGTCGCGACCGTGGCCGACGGACCGACGGAACCGCCCCCGCCCGTGACGGCGAAGGTCACCTGCACGCCGGCGACCGGCGCATTCGTCGCATCCGCCACGCGCACCGCCGGGGCGATGGCCACCGCAGCGTTCACCGGCGCCGACTGCCCGTTCCCCGCGGCGCCGGCCATCGCCGCGGGCGCGCCGCTCACCAGCACCCGCACCGTCCCCTGGAAGCCATCGATGCTCGCGGTCAGGTCCGCCGCGCCGGATCCGACCCCGACCACGGACCCGGCGGCGTCGACGACCGCGACGGTCGGCGCCGACGTCGTCCACGCGGCGGTGCGCTGCACGAGCAGGGCGCCGCTCGCATCGAGTGGGAGCGCGCGCACGACGGCGGTGTCCCCCACGCGGAGCAGGAGTGTGTCCGGCGTGACCCGCAACGAGTTCACCGCCCCGGGCGAGGAGACGCCCACCTCGGTGCAGCCGTAGCCGAGCGCGAGCACGGCCGCGGCCAGGAGTGCGGGGGTCGCCGAATGGCGGCGGCGAGGACGCCGGTGACTCATCGTGCGCTCCGGATCTGCTGGATCATCCAGCCGTTGGGCCCATTCTCGAGCGTGGCGACGATCTCCACGGGAAGGCGCTCGTTGCGCCGGTTGTCACGACTGTAGAACTCGTACTGCCCGCTGATGGTCGCGGTCGCCGCGTTGCCGCGGATGTCGAGCGCGAGCACGCGCAACGTCACCTTGAGCTGCTCGAGCGCGCGCAGGGTCTGGGCGAGCTGTGACTCCTGGTCGGGCTGGATCCCGGGATAGACCTTCCGGACCTCCGAGATCTGCCGCGACTCGAGCGCGCGTGCATACCCTTGGATCGCCGCGTTCACGGCGACGCTCGGCTCCACCGCCGGCGCGGCGGGGCGCGGCGGCTCCGCGGCCGGACGCGCCGCGGCCTCCTCGGCCGCCACGCGGATACTGGTGCTCGCTTCCTGGCCGTCCGCCGCGGCGAAGATCTGCGTGCTCCCCGCACCGACCGCCGTGACCACGCCGCCCGCGACCGTCGCCACGCGCGTGTCCCCACTCCGCCAGCTCACCGGCGCGTCCATCGCCTGACCGTCGCTCCCCACCACCACCGCCGAGAGCCGCGCCGTGGTCCCGACCGTCATCGGACCCGGCGCTCCCGTGAGGTTCACCGCCGCCGCGCGCGCCGCCATGACCGCGATGGTCACCGCGCGGTCCACGCCGTCGATGCGCGCGATGAGCGTCGCATCGCCGGGTGAGAGCGCGGTGACCGCCCCGGTGGGCGTGACGCGGGCGCGGGCCGGGTCCGCGCTGGTCCACCGCGCCGTGCGTCCCGGGAGCGGAGCGCCGCTCCCGTCGAGGGCGGTCGCACGAAGCTGCGCCGTACCGCCCACCGTGAGCGAGGTAGGCACGCCATCCACGCGGATGCTGGCGACGCTCGCCGCGCCGCTGGACGCGGCGGGCGTCGCCGGACGTCCGCCTGACGGGGCGATCGTGAGCAGCGCTGACGACTCGACCCCTCCGGCCATCGCGCGGATCACGATCGTGCCGGGGGCACGCGCCTCCACGAGGCCGGTCGGCGAGACGGTGGCGATCGCGGGATCCGCGCTCGTCCACGCGACGGTGACGCTCGTGGGTTGCCCGGCGGCGTCGCGCGCCGCGGCCGCCAGCTGCAGTGTCTGGTTGACCTCGAGGTTCCCGGAGCTCGGTGAGACGACGAGGCTACCCACCGCGGGTGCCGCCGCGGGTCCCGGCGCGGCGGTCGTCTCCGGGGACGGCGCTGCGGACTCCCACGGACGCAGCACCGCGAGCGTCGTGCCGATGACCACGACCGCCGCCAACCCGGCCCAGAGCGGTGCCCGTGACTTCGGCGGCGGCGAGACGCGCGTCCGCTCGGCCGGGGGCTGTTGCGTCCCACCTCGCGTCCCTCCCGCGGTGGCCTTCGCACGCGTCGGGATCGGGCTGCGCGGCGTCTTCACGCTCTCGAGGATGCGGCGGTTGCCCCCCTTCATCGCGAGGTCCACGAGCTGCGTGCGCACCGGGTCGTCGAAGGAGAGCGACACGCGCCCGATCTCCTCCACCGCCGCCTCGAGGTTCGGGAACCGCTCCTCCGGGGTCTTCGCGAGCATGCGCAACACCGCTTCGTGCAGCGCCGGGGGACAGTCGGGCCGCTCGTGCAGGAAGGGCGGCGGCGGCTCGTGGCAGTGCTGGTAGAGCAGGCTCACCATCGTCTCCCCGTTGAAGGGGAGGTGCCCACTCAGCATCTGGTACGCCACGATGCCGAGCGAGTACTGGTCCGAGGACCCCGTGATCGGGCTCGCGGTCGCCTGTTCGGGGCTCATGTAGGTCGGCGTCCCGATCGTCGCGCCGGTCATCGTGAGCCCGCTCAGCTCCGCGACCTTGGCGATGCCGAAGTCCGTGACGATCGGCTGTCCCTCGACATCGATCATCAGGTTGGCGGGCTTGATGTCGCGGTGCACCACGCCCTGCCGGTGCGCATAGCCGAGCGCCTCGCCGACCTTGGAGAGGATGCTCTGCGCCATCGGGATCGGGAGCTTGCCGACCTCGCGGATGATCGTGTCGAGCGGACGCCCCTCCACGAACTTCATCACGAAGTAGAGGAGCAGGTCGGTGTCGCGGACCGCGTAGATCGGGATGATGTGCGGGTGGCTCAGGTTCGCCGCCGTGCGGGCCTCGAGCTTGAACCGTTCCGCCATCCCCTCCCCCTCGAGAAGGGTGGGGAGCATCACCTTGATGGCGACCTTGCGGTCGAGCTGCAGGTCGTGCGCCAGGAAGACGCTCGCCATACCGCCGCGGCCGAGCTCGGCCAGGATCTCGTACTCGCCGAGCGCGGCGCGGCGGAGTCGCTCGAGGAGCTGGTTGTGCATGAGCGCGGTCGCGCTCGCCGGCGTCATCCGGCGCGTGGCCGCGAACCCCTGCTCCGAGGAGACGTCGGCACCGCAGTTCGAGCAGAACTGCGCGCCGGCGTCCACCGCGCGGCCGCACCGCTGGCAGCCGGAGAGGGCGTTCACCACTCAGCCACCATGCTGCGCGGCCATGAACGCGATCCCGGGCGCGATCGCCCGGTGCCAGGCATCCTCGAGCGCGGGGCCCCACTCGGGGTCGAACTCGCGCACGGTCTGTAGCAGGCTCTCCTCGAAGTGCGCGTACTGCGCGGGCGGGACGTCGAGGTCCTGCTTATTGTGGCGCGTCGCGATCCGCTCCAGGAGCACCGGGTTGCGGCGCTTGGCGAAGGTGAAGAGCAGGCCGAGGCCGTGCTGGAGCAGCTTGTTCTGCCGGTCGAAGTCGGTGTGGGCGAACTTCGCGCGCGTCGCCGCGTCCGACTGGAGCAGCCGCTTGTAGAACGCCTGGAAGAACTGCTCGCTCGCGCAGCGACGGAGGCTCTCCTCCGCGAGCTGGATCGTTTCGGCGGACAGGACATCGGGCGAGGCCACTCGCACTACTCCTTCACGGGAGGACGCGGCGCATGCACGGCTATAGTAGCGGTGCGCCGCACCACTTTACGCTCCGGCGGGACCCTCGGCAATGGCACGGGGTCGCGGGGCACGGGCGTGCTGGTCCGCGAAGACCGTCCGCAGGGCGTAGCGCATGGCCGCGCCCAGCAGCGGCGCGGGGTGCGCGTTCAGGAACTCGTCCGGCGACTCGACGTAGAGCCAGAAGATCTCCTTGCACTGCTCGTCGGAGAGCTCGTCGATCCAGCTCGGGTCGTGCGGGACGGCAGGGGTGACGGACACGTGCGCTCCGCGGGGGTGCTGGGGGTCGGGATCAGTTCCCGCTGATGCCCAGCGCGCGCTGCACGCGCCGGCCCAGCAGGTGCTTCGCATAGTAGCCCGTGAGGCGACCCTCCGCGAGCACGGAGGCGCGGTCGATCAGTGCCGTCAGCTCTCCCGACGGGATCAGGTCCAGCACGAGGTGCACGCGATCCATCGCGCCCTCGTTCGCGACCTCGTGCGGGAAGCGCACGTCCACCAGCCAGGTCTCTCCCACCGCGAGCGGTACCCGGCGGTCGTCCACCGTGAAGCGGACGTCGGGGTTCGTCACGACCGGCACGTGCAGTCGCACCAGGTCCTTCGCGATCGTGTGCAGCGGGTCCGAGTGCCGGAGGATCCGGCCCCCCGGACGCAGCCGCATGAGGCGCACCCGGTTCCGCTCCGCCGGGAACCGGTCGAGCACCTCCTGGAAGTACGGGCAGAAGCTCAGCGCGGGCGTCGCCGCGAACGCGCCTCCCTTGCTGGTCTGCTCCCGCAGGTCGCCGCGCGGTGCCCAGAGGGCCACGGATTCCCACGCGCCATCGTGGTACGGACCCGCATGCACGCTCCACCAGCTCTCGTGCACGCGAGCGAGGTCTGCGGCCAGGCGTGCCGGGTCGAACGAGAGCTCCAACCGGCGCGCGATCGGATGCCGCCGGAGGCCGTTCCGCAGCGCCTCACGCAGCAGGGACATGTTGTCCTCCTGCGCGTGCGGTGTGCGCCGGCGCGGACACGGCACCGGCGATCCAGCGAAGGTCGGAGCGTGCGAACTCCGCGAGACTCTCGCGCAGGGCGCGCGGCGGCGCGAAACCCAGTGCACCACGCCGCACCGACGTGAATCGTGAGTCGCTGCAGTACCGCAGGACCTGAGCGGCCGATCGCGCCCTGGTTCCCTCGCCCTCCGTCGCGCGCGACCCTCGCAGGAGCGCGGCGATCACCGCCGCCGCGCGGCTCCGCCGCGGGAACCCCGTCGGCAACCCGAGCGCCTTCCGGATCGTGGTCGCCACCTCCCCCAGCGTGAGGTCAGGCATGTCGGCGTAGTTGAACAGGTGCACGCCCGGGCCGAGCGTCGCCGCACGCGCGTGGAAGGCCGCGACATTGTCCACGTGCGCGAAGGACTTCCGGTTGCCCCCGCTCCCGATCATCTCGAACCCCGGAGCGGCCATCTCATGGAAGAGGCCGAGCATGCGCCCCCGAACGCCGGGGCCGAACACGATCGTCGGCCGGATGATGACGAGGCTGCGCGTCGCATCCTCGCGAGCCCACGCCTCGAGGATGCGCTCCGCCTCCAGCTTGGTGCGCCCGTACGGCGAGCGCGGACGGCACGCGGAGTCCTCCGTCCTGATGCCGCGATGCTGTCCGTAGACCGCGACCGTGCTCGTGAAGACGATCCGACGGAGCCCCGCACGACGCGCGGCGCTCGCAACGGCGCGTGCGCCGCCGACGTTCGTCTCCTCGAACCGCTCCACCGGACGGGGTTCCGTCCCATGCTCCGCGGCGAGGAGGAAGAGCGTCTCCGCCCCCGCGAGCGCGCGCGCCACCGACGCCTCGTCGCGCACGTCGGCATGTTGCCAGGCGTGCGGCGCCACGGTGCTCGGCTGGCGGTCCGCGATCCGCACCGGCGTGCCTGCCGCGAGCAGGGCACGGGTCAGCGCGCTGCCGATGAATCCCGAGCCCCCGAGCAGGACGGACGGTCCCGTACTCACTCCCGCTCCGTCGCGGCGCGCACGTTCACGCCCGCGCCCTCGACGACCGCGTCGCGCCGGAACGGCGAGACGAGGTGCGACAGCCAGCGCTCGCGCACGCGCCATCCCTCCACGCCCGTGCGCTCGGGACGCCGCTCGGCGTCCACGGCCGTGCCGAAGAGGAAGTCCCAGAACGAGAAGAGGCCGCCGAAGTTCGTGTCCCGCACCGCGGGGTCGGTCGAATGGTGGGTCGCGTGGAACACCGGCGAGACGAGGATCTTCCGCGCCCAGCCGAAGCGCCACGGCAGGTTGGCGTGGTGCGTCGCGTCGATGAAGGCGAGCAGGAACGAGTAGGGGAGCCACGAGACCGCGGGCGTGCCGAGCAGGAGGAGCGGGATGAAGGTCACCGTGTGCGCGAAGGCCTGGTCGATCGGGTGGTTCCGGTAGCCCGTCGCGAAGGTCAGCTGCTCCTGGCTGTGGTGCACGCGATGGAAGCGCCACCAGATGCGGGAGTGCTGCGCCCGGTGGATCCAGTAGCTGAGGAAGTCGAAGATCAGCAGGTAGGCGGGAATCCCGATCCAGAGCGGCGCGCTGCTGAGCAGCTCGACCCGCATCCAGGGGAACGCCTCGCGCGTGGCGACGGAGAGCGGCGTGTAGAGCATCACGATGTACACCACGAACGCGAGGCGATAGAGCACATCGGTGAAGAAGCGCCGGGAGGCGTACTGCTCGAGGCTCACCCCCGCGCGCCGCTCGAACACCATCAGGATCGCCATGCACGCCGCGCCGATGCCGATCGCGTAGCGCAGCCCGCTCCCGAGCTCCGTGATCGGAAGCCAGGTCTCGAGCCACGCGAGCAGGGCGCGATTCAGGTCGTCCATGTCGGCGGGCGGCGCAGGCGGGAGTGCGATTGCGAGGGGGAACGGCGACCCCTAACATAGGCCACCGTTCCCGGGAGCGACACAACGTGGCAGTGGTCGAAGACGTGATCGTGCGTTGAGGGTCGTGCTCTTCGCTTCGGGCGGCGCGATCCCGGCGGAGGCCGTGCGTGCCCTGCGCGAGCGCTGCGAGCTCGTCGCGATCGTGCGCCCGAGCCGAGCGATCAGGGTGCGCGGCCCCGCGGACCTCGCCCGCCGGGTCTGGCGCGGTGCGCGCACGCTCGTCCGCGGCTCGCGGCGTGCGGGACTCGAGTCGCACGATCCGCTCGAGTCCGTCATCGCGGAGTCGGCGCTCCCGGTCTGGCCGATGCGCGGACCGGACGACCCGGATCCTGAGGCTCGACTCCGCGCCGCCGCGATCGACGTCGCCTGCATCGCGACCTTTCCGTGGAGACTCAGACCTTCGCTCCTTGGCGCCGCACGCGCCGGCACGCTCAACGTCCACACCTCGCTCCTGCCGCGGCACCGGGGTCCGACGCCGCTCTTCTGGACCTACCACGCGGATGATCGCGAGACCGGCGTGACCGTCCACCGCGCCGACCCCCGGGTGGACGCGGGTCCGATCGTCGCGCAGACGCGGGTGACCATTCCGAGGGGCCACCCGGTGCGCACGCTCCACTCCCAGCTCGCGGTGGCGGGAGCGCCGCTCGTGGGCGATGCGGTGCTCGCGATGTCGAATGGGACTGCGTCGCTCCGTGCGCAGGACGAACGGTTTGCCACCCAAGCGCCGCGTCCGCGTCCCGGGGAGCGGATGCTTGGTGAGGACTGGGGCGCCGAGCGGACCTGGCACTTCCTCGCGGGACTCGCGGGCATGTACCACGAGCCACTGCGGTGCGAAGGGCGCGTGGTGCGCTACGGTCGCGTGGACGGTTATCGATGCGGACCGCCGGAGGCCGCGCCGGGGATCGTGACCCGCCCACGCGACGGACACGGGTGGAAGCTCTGGTGCCACGACGGCGCCGTGACACTCCTGCCGGACGACGCGTGATCCGGGAGGTCGTCGCGCTCGGCGGGTGGATCGCGCTTGTCGCCACCGGCGCGTGGATCGCGTTTAGGGAGCGCGGCGGACCGGGCACCGGCGGACCGCCCGTCACCGTGCGCCGCTTCATCGCGGTCGCAGTCGCGATGTCGCTCCTCGCCGGGTTCGCGCAGCGCGAGCTCTGGCCCTTCGCGACCTGGGCGCTGATGCCCGCGCGCTCACCCGCCGACGTCCGCATCCGTGCGCTGGTCTGCGTCGACTCCGCTGACCAATCGTTCGCGGTCGACCACCGCGCTTGGGCGCCGCTCACTGAGGAGGAGCTGCTCTCGTGGATCGGCGGGCCGTTCGCTCGCTTGGCGCCGGCCGAGCAGCGTTCGGCGATGGTCGCGCTCGCGGAGCGCGTCGAGGCCGGCCGCCTGCGCGCGCAGGCGGGGCTCTCCCCGGCGGCGAATCCCTCTCCGCTCGGCCGACTGGCCGCCTCGTCCCACCTCCTGCACCCGCTCCGGTGGACCACTCCCGCGCGCACGCCCACCACGCCCTGCGTCGCCCTCCGCTTCGTGGAACGGCGCTGGAACGTGGACTCCGCAGCAGCGGGGCGCGGCGCGGTCACCGAGACGACACGCTGGCAGCTCCCGCCGCGCGGGGCGGAGCCATGATCGCCTCCCTGCGCGAACATTGGGATGCATTCTGGTTCGAGCCGGAGCACGCCCTGCAGCTCGCGGTCATCCGCGTGATTGCTGCGGGGACCGCCCTCTGGGTGCTCATCTCGCGGGACCGCGCAGGTGTGAGCGGACTCGGCGCCGAGTTCTGGTCCGGCGTCTCGACCATCACGCGCTGGCGCTTCCTGCTCTTCCCCGGGCACGAGTCGCTCGAGCGGTTTCTGACCGTCCTGGCCGCAGTCCTGCTGATCGCCACGCTCCTTGGGGTCCGACCCCGCCTCACCGCGTTCGCCTCGGCTCTCCTGCTCTACCACCTCGCACCGCTCGAGAGCATCGTCTGGACGCCCGCGCCGTACGGCCGCGGACTCACGATCCCCACGCTCGCGCTCCTCCTCTGCGGGGTCGCGCCGAGCGGCGACGCGCTCGCTCCCGGCGCGGGGACGACTGCGCCCTCGTGGCGGTACGGCTGGCCCGTGCGGCTACTGCAGCTCTGGCTCGTGAGCGTCTACTTCTTCTCCGGTATCGCGAAGCTGCGCGCATCCGGATTCGGCTGGGCGAGCGGCGAGAACCTCACGCACTGGCTCCGGCTGGCCACGCAGAACGAACTCGTCAACGTGCACGTCGCCGTGGGTGGGTGGATCGCCGACCGGCCGCTGGCCGCCAGCGCCGCCGGGGTCCTGACGCTCGCCTTCGAGCTCGGATGCCTGGTCGCGCTCTTCTCACGACGGGCTCGCCCCTGGTTCGCGTTCATCGCGATCGGGTTCCACGTCGGGATCTATCTCGCGATGAACATCACCTTCAACTCCTGGCCCCTCCTCCTGGCCTTCGGCGACTGGCATGCGGTCGTCGAGCGTTGGCGAGCCTGGCGAGCCCGGCGAGCCCGACAGCGGTTTCCGTCGCCAGCTTGACGCTCCGAGCACGCCGGCCGTATGTTCTGCGCGAACAGGCACCCTGCAGCGACTGGAGGTCGCCGTGTCAGCCGTCTATCGCCGGGCCTCGACCGTGGAGGCCGCGCCGATGCAGAGCGAGACGATCCTCTTCAACCCCGCCACGAAGGGGTTCTGCGTGCTGAACGCGTCCGCCGCGCTCGTCTGGAACAGCCTCGAGTCGCCGCAGTCGGCGTCCGCGCTCGCTGACCAGCTGGTCCGGGCCTTCTCCGGCGTCTCGCTGGACCAGGCCCGCAATGATGTGCAGTCCGTGCTCGACGAGTTCCGTTCGCTGTCCCTCGTCGAGTTGCAGTCCTGAATCCTGGATCGTCCCGCTACCGAGACACCCGCATCCGGAGAGTCGACCGATGAACGAGAACGAGAAGGACGAGCGCCCTGCCTACGTGCCGCCGAAGGTCACCGTGATGAACGAGGCCGAGGTGCTGAAGTCGTTCCAGATCACGAGCGCGGCCAGCACCTGGTGGGGGATGTAGCTCACCGCGTCACGCCGGCGTCGTCACCGGCGTCGTCACCGGCGCCGCGATGGACCCAGACCCAGCGACCGTGTCCTCGCCCTCGGCGAGGGACACGGTCGCTGTTCGTTCTCCGGCGGTGAGCCTCACGCGCTGGTATCGCCTGGGCGAGGGCACGCTCGGCGTCGCGAGCGCCGACGCGCCCCTCGCCTCGCGCTTCGAGGAGATCTACGGCGGCTGCGCCGTGAGCGAGCCCGGTGAAGGGCCAGTCGTCGTCTGCCGAGTGGCGCCGGACGCGGGCGGCACGGTGCGCGCCACCTTCGAAGACCCCGAAGCGCTGGATGTTGAGAGGTTCGTCGGGACGCTCTTCCCGGACCGCGGGTACGCTCCGGTCGGCGGGAGCGGTGATGCGAGCGGCGACACGAACGGGATCCGCCTGCCGGACTCGGATGCATCCGCTCGCATCGACGGGAACGACGTCGTCGCACCAGCCGACGCGCCCTGGCAGCCTCTCGTGGCGAATCTCGCGGTCAACCGCCTGCTGCGCCTGCAGCGCGACGTGCTCTTCCTCCATGCGGCATCGGTCAGCATCGGCGGCGAGGGTGTCCTCGCCTGCGGCCCGAAGCGGAGCGGGAAGACGACCCTCGCGCTCTCGCTCGCGGCGCGCGGCCACCCGCTGCTCGGTGACGAACTCGCGGGCGTTCACCTCCGCTCGCGGGAGCTGATCCCGATCCGCCGCTCCGTCGCCACGCGGGAGGGACCGCGCTCGGCCGGAGCCGATGCGCTGCTGGCCGCACACGGTGGCGTGGCCGAGCGATTCCCGGACGGTGAACTCCGGCAGCGTTATCCGGCGCACTCGCTGAGCCCTGATGCATCGGCGACGCGCACGCCTTTGACGACCCTCCTGATCCTCCGTAGTATGGTCCCGGCGACGCGGATCGAGGCCGCATCGGTGGGACCCGCATTGCTCGGCAAGCTGACGCCACTCGCGGCCTCGCTCTGGGATCGGCCGCCGGCGCTCGTCGCGGTCCGGCTGGTCGGTCTCCTCGCCTCGGTCCGCGTCTTCGAAGTCGACTCGGGACCGCCCGATGAGGTCGCCGACCGCATCGAGGCTCTCATGGAGGATGGATGACGTTGAACGTACGGGAGCGCGCCGACACGATCGGCACGCTGCGACACATCTCCGTCTTCGCGATGGAGACGCTCGCCCGCTGGGTGCCGACCACGCCGGAGCTCGAGGCGAAGATCGTGCTCGGGCGCCACATCTGGGAGTTCGCGCAGCACGCCGACGGCCTCGGCCGCCGGACCCACGAACTGCGCGCGGCGATGCACTACTCCCCTGCGCCGACCGATCCGTACGTGGCGATCCTCGAGGAGTGGCGCGCGCTCACGGCGACCGCCGACCGGATCGGCACGCTCTACGACGCGATCATCCCCGACCTCGACGCGCGCTACGCGGCCTACCTCGCCGCCACCGACGTCTTCCTCGACGAACCGAGCGTCCGCATCGTGGAGCGGAACCGCGCCGACCTCCCCCGCATGATCGAGGAGTCGCGCGCACTCCGGAAGGAGCGTCCGGAACTCGCCGCGAGCCCCGCTGCCGCGGCGATGGCGCGCCGACTCGCCGCCTGCGCGGAGTACGTCTCCTTCCGCGCACCCGTCGGGAGCACGGCGGAGCGGCTCGCATGAGCGGCACCGCCGCGCCGACGAGCACGAAGGTGGTCCGCGGCGTCACGCTGCACGGCGAACCCGCGCGCGAGGCGATCTTCAACGTCGTCTCGACCGACGCGGAGATGGCGGAGTGGCCCGGCATGTCGGACGAGTCGCGGCGCGAGCGGCTCCACCGCCACATGAACAACGAGTGCGTGGCGATGGAGATCGCCTCGCAGGCGGTGGCCGACTTCCCCGACGCCCCCTGGGACCTGCGCATGTCGATCGCGCGCCAGGCAGCGGACGAATCGCGCCACGTCGAGATCCTCTACCGGCGCCTCCTCGAGCTCGGCGGCCGGAAAGGGGAGTTCCCCGTCTCCAACTACGAGTGGAGCGTCACCGGGATGATCGACAACCTCCCCGGGCGCCTCGCGATCGAGAACCGGACCTTCGAGGCGGGGCTGATCGACATCCTCGGCCAACTCAAGACGACCTGGCGCGAGGCGGGGGACGACCGCACCGCCGACGCGCTCGAGGCGATCCTCGCGGACGAGATCACCCATGTGCGCTTCGCCAACCGCTGGATCAAGCTCCTCACCGAACGGGACCCTCGCGTGCTGCTCCGCGTCGCTCAGGCGATCCGCTACCTGCGCGCGGTGAACGCCGCGCTCGCCCCCGAGGTCGGGTCCGTGAACGCGGTCGGCGTGACACTCACGGAGGAGAAGGTCCAGCCCCCTGCGGTGAACGTGAGCGGTCGGCTCGAGGCCGGCTTCACTGAGGAAGAGGTGCTGGAGGTGCTCCGGCAGGCGGGGTTCCGCTCCATCATCCCCGAGCAGCTGCGCGCCACATGAGTGCCCCGCTCCACCCGCGCCTCGACCCCGCCTGCTTCGGTGAGCCGGCGGCGCGCGACGAGCGCTTCACGGTCGTCGACATCTGGCACGACTGCGTCAACCTCCCCGACGGGCATCCCGAGAAGGCGCAGGAGTTCTTCCACCGGCAGATGAACGAGGAGGCCGCGGTGCTCGAGAACGCCGCGCGCAGTCTCTGGGAGTTCCCCGACGCCGACTGGGACCTCCGCATGTGGCTGGCCCGTCAGTGTGCGGACGAGGCCCGGCACACGGAGAACTACCGCCGACTCTTCGTGGGCCGAGGCGGGCGGCTCGGCCAGTACCCGGTGCTCGGCTTCCAGTACCGGATCCTGGGAAAGGTCCACACCCTCATCGGACGGCTCGCGGTGCAGAACCGCACGTTCGAGGCGGACGGGCTCGACGCGGTGACGCATGCGATCACCGAGGCGCGCGAGGCGGGCGACGACGAGCTCGCCGCCGTCTACGATGCCCAGCAGGCGGACGAGATCGTGCACATCCGCTTCGCGAACGAGTGGATCAAGCGTGAGGCCGCGCGCAATCCGCGCGCACTGATCGCGATGGGCCAGGCGCTGGCGCTCGCCGCGCGTGGGTTCCAGCAGACCTTCGACCGCGAAGGGTCGCGCGTCTCGAAGTACGGCGTCGCCGAGGACCTGCGGACGCAGGCGGGATTCAGCCCGGAGGAGATCCAGGACTTCGTGGTCATCACTGAGCACCGGCGGGCGATCGCGCGGCAGGACGCGGGATGAGCGAGGCCGTGCTCGCGCGCGGCTGGATCCAGTCCCCGGCCTTCGACCTGGCGGCGTTCATCCTCGTGCCGCTCTCGAGCCTCATCGTGCTCGGTGCGGTGCTCGAGGTGCCTTACGGCATGCACCTCGTGGTCGGCGCGACCTACCTCGTCGCGATTCCCCACTACCTCTCCTCGCTGACCTTCTTCCTCGGCGACGACAACCTCTCGTACTACCGCTCGCGGCGCACCGCGTTCTTCGTGGGCCCGGTCGTCATCGTCGCGCTGGTGGCGACCCTCCGCCTGGTCGGCCTGACCGACATCGTGCTGAACACGATGTTCCTCTGGAACATCTGGCACGTGTCGCTCCAGAGCGCGGGCATCCTCTCGATCTACCGGCGGCTCAACGGCGGTCCGCAGGAGGAACGCCCGCTCGCGCACCGCACCATCTTCCTGCTGAACGCGACGCTCGCGCTCTGGTTCGTCGATCGCTATCCGCCGCTGCACGGCTGGCTGGTGGCGATCCACGAGGGCGTGCCGATGGCGCTGCGGTACACCTTGCTCGTCCTGGGCGCGACGACCGCCCTGCGCTACGCGCGACTCGTCGCCCGCCGCGAGCGTCCGATGCCCTTCCCCGAGAAGGCGTTCTTGGTCTCGAGCCTCGTGCTCTTCACGCCCTACCTCTGGGTGCGGGACTCGAACCTCGCGACCTTCGGGATGCTGATGGGCCACTTCATCCAGTACCTCTCGATCGTCTGGCTGCTGCATCGCCGGAAGTACGCGCGCGCGGCAGGGTCGGCGCGCCAGCGCGCGCTCGGGCTGATCAGTGCGCGGCCGGCGCTCCTCTTCGCGACCATCGCGGGCTCGGGGCTCGCGTTCTACGCCGCGAGCGAGCTCTCCGCGCTCTTCGGCGTGGCGATGGCGTACGTGATCCTCTGGAACTCGATCACGCTGGTGCACTTCTACCTCGACGGGCTCATCTGGGCGTTCAAGCAGCCATTCGTGCGGCAGTCGATCGGCGCCTACCTGACACCCGCCGCGCGCGTCGCCATCCGATGACGGGCGACGACCGGCCGCCGTCCGAGTCGCTGGTCGGCTGGGTCAGCCAACGCCTGCGCGGGTCGGGCGGGCTCGTCGAGTGCGAGGTGCGGGGCGCGAGCATGGGGAGCGGCCTCCCGGACGGTTCGACGGTCCGCGTCCGCTGCGACGGCGCGCATGATGCTCCGCTGGGTACGCTGGTCGCGCTCGACCTCGGCGGGGCGCTCACCATCCATCGGCTCGTGCACCGCGGACGCTCCCGGCGCGCGCTCGGCTGGGTGGTGACGGAGGGGGACGCGAACCTGACCTGTGACGCGCCCGTGCCGGCGGAAGCCCTCGTTGGACGGGTGGACGCCGTGCGAGGCACCACGGGCGAGTGGACGCCGGTGGACCTCGCGGTGCCCCTCCGCCGGTCGCGACGATGGGTCACGCGGCTGGTGCGGCGGGTGGTCTGCGGCGCGACGGAGATCCATCCGCGCGCGGCACAGATGATCAAGGGCATGGTGGTCGGGGCGATGACGCCGCTCGTCTGGCTGCGCCCGTATCCTGCCGACGCGCCGCGACGCGCCTCGCTCGCACATCGCCGGCGGAGCTGACGCATGGCGGTCGGGGTGGATGCCGCGGTCCTCGCGCGGCGCGGCGAGGTGCTCGCCATGCTCGCACCGGATGCGCCCGCCATCCCCGCCACGGACAACTCGTCGACTGCGTGGGCGGAGCGGCTGCAGGTCGCTGGGTCCAGGCTGCATCCCTGGATCGCGTTCCAGGTCGAGCGGCTCGGGAGCACGGACCGCCTGCCGGTGCCGACCCGGACGCTGCTCGGGGCCGCCGTGCACGCGAGCGTGCTCGCGGACCTTCTTCGCCGGACGACTTTCGCCGCGTGGGCTGACACGCTCGACGGCGCCGAGATCCCATTCGTGGTCCTAAAGGGCATGGCCATCGCAGAGGCGCTCTATCCACGCGCCTCCGCGCGGACCATGGCCGATGTGGATCTCTGGGTACGACCGCAGGACCGGGACGCGACCGTGCGGGCGCTCGCGACGCTCGGATGGGTGATCCCAGCGCGCTACGTCCGGCACGTGCGGAACGTCGATGGCGCGATGATCCTCGCCGCGGACGGTGCGCCGTTCGTACTCGAGCTGCACACATGGCCTCCCTCGCTCGCGCGCGATGCATCGACGGGGATGGCGGTGTGGGGCCGGTGTGTCCAGCGCACCATCGCGCAGCGCGTCGTGCGTGTCTGCGGCACGAGCGACCAGCTGGTCCACATCGCCGTTCACCTCGCGAGGCGCCACGGCTTCAGCGACGGCCTCCGCGCGCTCCTCGACCTCAGCCTCTGCGCCCGGCTCGTGGGGGATGAGGACGAATGGGTCCGACTCGGCACCGACCACCGCGAGCGCCGCGTCGCCGTCTGGACCTCGTTCTCCCTGAGGCTCGCGCGCGACCTCCTTGGTGCGCAGGTGCCGAGCGCGTACTTCCGGGCCGCCGGGGTCCCTCCGCCGACCGCGGGACTCCTCGAGGCTGCTCACGTGCAACTCTGGGACCGCCGGTCGCGTAGCGTGCACGATGTGGATGCCCTCATGGCGGGCGACGCAGTCGGCAAGGTCCTCTCGTACCTCAAGCGGTACTATCTCGCTCCGGGCAGTCGCGGTCAGGCGTGGTGGCGGGAGTTGCCGCCACGGTTGTATGCCGACCTGACCGTCCGGATCCGTCGCTACGCGAAAGCGCTCCGCCGAGGCGAGCTCGGGGGCGAGCGTCTCGCGCAGGGCGCCCGCATGGCTCGCGAGCGCGACGCCCTCATCGCGGCGATGGAGGCTGAATCGCCCGCCCCCAGTGCTCCCAGATGAGCACCATCGCCAGCGTGTCGAGCTTGCAGTACTCCAGCAGCAGCCGCGCCCACTGCGCCGCGGCCTCCGGGTCGTCGCGCTCATCGCCGTAGACCATCGCGAAATAGGCGCGCATCGCCGCCGTGCCCTCGCTCACCACCTGTTCCTCGTCCGCGACGATCCCCGGCGGGAGGGACGCGTAGGGACTCGCGGCGGCATCTCCCTCGCGGCCCATCACCTCGGCGAAGCGCTCGCGTGTGCGTGCATCCGACCGCCAGATCGCATCGAGCACCTGCTTGATCGAGTTGCTCCCACCCATACCGGGATGGTAGTAGTGCGCGCGGCAGAGCTTCAGCATGTCCACCTGACGCGAGTGCTCGGCGCCCGGTGGCGTCGCCGTGATCCGGAGCCAGTTCGCGAGCTCCTGGTCGCCGCTGCCCAGCGCCGCGAGGTCGTCCGCCACGCTGCGCAGCACCGACTTCTCAAAGGGTGACCAGACGAGGATCGTGCCGCGGTCCCCGATCGCGTCGCGGAGTGAGCGCGCGAAACGCTCATTCGGCCAGCTCGCGTCACGGTCGAGGAACTCCCGATGTCCGAGCGCGGCACCCGGCCGCTCCATCGTGTGGCAGCTCCACTGGAACGCGATCTGTCCGTAGGGCGCCATCCCCCGGTGATGCGGAACCGCGATCCGAGCCGCCTCGAAGTCGATGAAGTGCAACGGATACTCCACGCCCTGGACCGCGTGCGCGAGCGGCGCGTCCACCCACTCCTCGTTCCGCTGCGTCTGCACCACCTGGATCCGCTGGCGTTCGGCATAGGTCCCCGTCCGGCCCGCGAAGTGCTCCTCGCGCACGTCGAGGATCGAGTCGACTCCCTCGGCGAGCAGCTGGTCCCGGAACTCGCGCCCCTGGTAGAGGTCCAGCACGTGAGGCTCGACGAGGCCGCGCGCGCCCCAGCACTCGAGGAACCCGTTGCGTGGCTCGTCGGGAGCCACGCGGAACTCGCAGCCTCGGCAGTGCCCGCCGACGGGCACCGCGATGCGTACCGGCGCGGGGCGCAGTGACGCGACGAAGGTCGCCGCCGCGGCTCGCACCTCGGGCTCGAGCTCGGCGACCTCGGCACTCACATCGATGCCGACCGTGAGCGGGTCGCGCCGCGCGAGCTCCGCGTCGCCGACGAACTCCGCGGAGCGCAGCCTGCCGTCCTCGCGCCGCACGATGTGGAACCAGGAAGGCATCCCGTCATGCGCGGCGACCTTTCCCTTGTCCATGAGGACCAGGTGCGGACGCACCGGCACCCCGGGAAAGAGGTCCTTCAGCAGCACCGTCTGGAACGTGACGTCCTCGAGGTACTCCCTCCAGTCGCCGGCGATCCCGTGCGGACGGCGCAGGCTGCGGAACGGGCTCCCTGTCTTGTCGATCCGTTTCGCGGCGTCCTCCGGATCGAGGCTCGACGACTTCACCTCGTAGAGATCGAACCCGAGTGCCGACTTCCGCAGGATGTCCACGCGCGCGAGGCGCCCATCACCCAGGAGCGTGCCCTCGAAGAGCGTGACCTCTTCCCGCTCGCGGAGCAGGCGCATCGTCTCCGCCGCGTTCGCCTCCGCATCGCGCCCGTACTCCAGCGTGATCCCGTCGGGGAAGAGCTGCTTGGCGAGCACCTCCACCATGTAGCCGCCCTCGGCGAGCCAGGCGAGGTACGGGTCCTCCGCCACGTTGTCGGGGTAGCCCAGCTCGCGATAGTACAGCTTCGAGGCGCAGGTGCGCGCGAGCTTGAAGTCGGACTTGGAGAGCGTATGGACGCGGGGAGGGTTCGGCATCAGCGGGGAATATCGTGCGCGGACACCTCTTGCGCAGCGCGAGCACGCGCGTGACTCAGGCCGGCGCCGCCGACCGCTCGACCTTGATCTCCCGCCACCCCCCGGCCTTGAAGCGCCGCACGCTGAGCGTCGCCCGCATCATGTGCCCGAGCAGGATCGCCAGCCAGACGTCGGAGGCCACCAGCGGGCGCGTCAGCTGCAGCACCGAGAGCATCCCCAGCGGGATCACCAGCTGTGAGATCAGCGAGATGTAGAGCGGCCCCTTCGTGTCGCCGGTGCCGGTGAGGCCGCCGGTATAGGTGAGCGCGACGGTGATGAAGAGACCGGAGAGACTCAGCCAGCGCAGCAACTCGGTGCCGAGCCCGAGCACGATCGGCTCCGTCATCCCGAAGAGGCCGAGCAACACGCTCGGGATCGTGAGGAAGAGCAACCCGATAGTGACGGCGATCCCGAGCCCGAGCCGCGACGCGATCCGCACGGCGTGCTCGGTGCGCTCGGGCTTCCCGGCGCCGAGGTTCTGGCCCGCCACGGCCGCCGCCGCACCCATGAGCCCGACGCTGGTCCAGGTGATGAACGAGAAGAGTTCCGAGTAGCCGACCGCGTACGCCGCCTGCGCCTCCGCGCTGTGCTCGAGCGACCCGATGAAGCGGAGCAGGAAGACGCCGCCGACGTTCATCGCGATCCCCTGCAGCCCCGCCGGGAGGCCGAAGCGGAAGAGCTGCTTGATGATCGTCCAGTCCCACCGCTTGTCCATGCCGCGCGGCCAGTGGATCACCAGGTGGCCACTCAACAACCGCGTGATCGCGTAGCCGCTCACCAGCACGCCGGCGATCACGGTACCGAGCGCGGCCCCCATGACGCCGAGCGCGGGGATGGGCCCGAGCCCGCGGATGAAGATCACGTTCAGCGTGACGTTCAGGATCGTCATCGCGACGCCGAGCCGCAGCCCGGTCTGCGCGTCGCCCGCAGCACGCAACGCGCCGCCGAGCATGAAGAACAGCATCATCCCGAACCCGCCGAGGAACATCGTGCGCAGGTACGGCAGGGCCTCCGCCTGCACCTCGGCCGTCGCGTTCACGAGCGCGAGCAGTTTCGGCGAGAGGAACCAGCCGACCGGTGCCAGCACCAGGATCGAGAGCGCGACCGACGCGAGGAACGCCTGGTAGACCGTCCGGTTGACCGCATCGGGATCGTCCGCGCCGGCGAAGCGCGCCACGAGCACGCCCATCCCCGTGTAGATCGACATCACGAACACGATCACGACGAGGAATATCTGGAACGAGACGCCGACCGCGGCGTTGCCCGTGAACCCCACGTAGTGCCCGACCATCGCGTGGTCCACGATCCCCTGCAGGCCGCCGATCACGTTCTGCAGCACGGTCGGCCAGGCGATCTTCCAGACGGCGCCGAGGATCGGCCCCTCGACGATCGAGCGGTCGAACGGCTTGCCTTTGCGCGGGACGGCGGCGGTACCCATGGGCGCTAAGCTTCGCTGACGGGGAGGGGATCAACAAGCGGGAGCATCAGGCGATGGCCTTGGCGTCGGGATCGGCGCCCATCATCCGGCCCATGCGACGCAGGCTCGGCACGAAGTACGCCACTGCCGCCACCACCCCGAGGGTC
The DNA here is from genome assembly GCA_964529705.1 of uncultured Gemmatimonas sp. Classification (GTDB taxonomy): domain Bacteria; phylum Gemmatimonadota; class Gemmatimonadetes; order Gemmatimonadales; family Gemmatimonadaceae; genus Pseudogemmatithrix. Next base: position 26,812 of record CAZHAG010000011.1, read on the forward strand.
GCGAGCCCGCCGATCACGACGCTACGCGAGGTGCCCCACCAGCGTGCAGTGACGCCGGACTCGAACGCCCCGATCTCGTTCGAGGAACCGACGAAGATGAGGTTCACCGCCGAGACGCGCCCGAGCAGTGCCTCGGGCGTCCGCGACTGGAGGAGCGTGCTCCGGATGACGACGCTGACCATGTCGCACATCCCGCTCACGAGCAGGAGCGCCACGCTGAGCAGGAAGCTGGTCGAGAGCCCGAAGAGCACCATGCAGGTCCCGAACCCGGCGACCGAGCCGAGCAGCACGTGGCCGCTCCGCTCGAAGTCGCGGTTCCGCGCGAGAAGGGTCGTCGTCAGCACGGCCCCCGCGGCCGGCGCCGCACGCAGGATGCCGAGGCCGGTGGGCCCCACGTGGAGGATCTCCGCCGCGAAGATCGGCAGCAGCGCCACCGCACCACCGAAGAGCACCGAGAAGAGGTCGAGGGTGATCGCGCCGAGCAGCAAGCGTTCCCCCATCACGAAGCGCACCCCTCCCGCCACCGAGCGCAGCAACCCCTCCGTGGCCGGCGGACGCGCGGGAGAGGAGTGTCGGATCGAGGCCAGTACCACCACGGCGGACACCATCAGCACGGCATCCACCGCATAGGCCAGCGAAGAACCGCCGAGCGCGTACAGGAGGCCGCCGAACGCCGGGCCCATCACCGACGCGAGCTGCCACGAACCCGTGCGCCAGGTGATCGCATTCGGATAGAGCACGCGAGGCACGAGCTCCGCCGAGAGCGCCTGCCGCGACGGCTGCAGGAAGGCGCGCGCGACACCGCTCAGCACGATCACGCCGTAGATCGCGGTGAGGCGCGTCTCGTGCACCAGGTCCACGCCGAGCACGTGCGGCCCGGCGAGGAACCAGAGCGCGAGGCTGCAGAGGACGAGCACGCCCAGCGCCGCGAGCGCCACCCGCCGGCGGTCACGTGTGTCCGCGACATGCCCGGCGTAGAGCGCCGTGCTGAGCGCCGGGAGCGCCTCCGCGAGCCCGATCAGCCCGAGCGCGAGCGGGTCGTGCGTGAGGTCGTAGACTTGCCAGCCGACCACCGTGCCCTGGATCTGGATCCCGAGCGTGAAGCAGAAGAGGCAGACGATGTATCGCTTGAAATTCGGGTAGCGGAGCGAGGCGTAGACGTCCGGTCGCTGCGCCGCCTCCCCCTCACCCATGCCGCGACACCCGGCTCGCGTACTCGGCCAGGATCGCGGCCGACTCCTCGGCGAGGTGCTGGACGCAGGTCTCGACGATCGCGCGCCGGCTGCGGAAGCTGAGGATGCACACCCGCCCGAGGTACCGGCCCTCGACCATCGCGCCAGTGAGCATCACCTTGCCGCGGGAGGTCACGCGCTCCATGAGCGCTCGCGCCGCTGCGTTCCGCGCGTCCTGCGATTCCAGGCCCGGCCCCTCGAGGTGGAAGGCGAAGAGCGAGAGCTGCGGCCAGGCGTCCATCACCATCCCCGGGATCCGCGACACCTGCTCGGCCGCCCAGACGGCGAGCTCGCGCTTCTCCGCGATCGCGGCGCGGTACTTCGCTGCGCCGAAGAGCTTCACGGCCATCCACACGCGGAGCCCGGGGAACCCGCGCGAGAGCTCCGGCCCGTACTGCGCGGGATCGTAGAACTCGTCCTGGTTCTCCGGCAGGTATCCCGCCGTGGACGAATGCACCGCATGCAGCGCACGGCCGTCCCGGACGAGCAGCGCGCCCGTGCCGTAGGGGAGGAACATCCCCTTGTGCGGGTCGAGCGTCAGCGAGTCGGCACGCGGAAGCCCCGCGAGCAGCGGGCGGAGTTCGGGCACCGTATGGAAGAAGGCGCCGTAGGCGCCATCGACGTGGTGCCAGAGCGACTCGCGCGCGGCGAGGTCCGCCACGGCGCCGAGGTCGTCCACCGCGCCGGTGTTCGTCGTGCCCGCCGACGACGCGACGAGGAACGGGCGCAGCCCCGCCGCGCGGTCCTCCGCGATCGCCGCCGCGAGTGCGTCGATGCGTATCCGGTACTCGGCGTCCACCGGGATCGACCGTACGCGGTCCGCCGCGATCCCCGCAAGCTTGGCCGCCTTGGCGATGCAGTGGTGGGCCTGTGTCGACACGTAGAGCGTGCCCGCACGGATGTCGGCGCCGAGGTGGCGCTCGCGCGCACAGACGATGGCGTTGAACATCGCCATCGAGCCACCGGTAGTCAGGAGCCCGCGCGTCGTCTCCGGGAACTGCATCCAGTCGCGCAGCCAGTCGAGCACGTTCGACTCGATCTGCACCAGGGCGGGGGCGCCCATCCAGACGCCGGTGTACCGGTTCGTGGTGTCCGCGATGAAGTCCGCGAGTGCAGCGGGATAGACCCCGCCCCCGGGGATGAACGCGAGGTACCCGGGCCCCGTGGTCGTGAACGAGCGCGGCACGAGGTCATCGAACAGGTGGTCGAGCAGCGGCTCGAGCTCGGTGCCCTGCTCCGGCGCCGACTCCCGCAGCGACCGGCAGAGCGCGGCGACGTCCATGTCGCCGCGGATCGGCACCTCCCCGATCCGCGCCAGGTGGTCGACCACACGCGCGACCACGCGCTCGCCCATCGCCCGCATCGTCGCGGGCGACAGGTCGAGGTCGGCGGGATCCTCGGGCGGGACTACTGCACGCACGCGCCGCGCGGATCGGGCTTCGGCTTGTCCACCACGATGCGACGGTCGAGGTTGCCGACGCGCACCGCGGTCTCGTAGACGAGCCTGCCGATCTGCGCCATGTGCGCGTAATCGATGTACTGCGGCTCGTCGGTCACCTGGTGGTAGTCGGCGTGCCCGCCCGTGGTCATGAACACCACCGGGATCCCGTGGCGCGCGTACATGTAGTGGTCGGAGCGGCAATAGATGTTCTGCGGGTGTCCGTTCGCGTCGATCGCGTAGTCGAAGTTGAACTTGAGCTTCTTGTCCTTGTTCACGCTTTCGACGAGGTCCCCGAGCTCCGTGGAGAGTCGCCGCGAGCCCACGAGCTGCAGGTAGCCGGGCCCGCCCTTCAGCAGGCCGCCATCCATCGCGCTCCCGGTCACGTCGGTGGCCCGGCCCCGACCCACCATGTCCATGTTGAGCTGCGCGACGATCGCCTCCCGCGGCACGGTCGGGTGCTCGGTGAAGTGGTCCGCGCCCCAGAGCCCCGCCTCCTCGCCCGCGTGCCAGACGAAGATGATCGAACGCTTCGGCCGGTCCGCCGGCTTGAGCGCCGCGAACGCCTCGGCGATCTCCAGTACGGCCACCGAGCCGGAGCCGTCATCGTCCGCGCCGTTGTAGATCGAGTCGAGGCGCGGTGCCCCGTGCTTGCGCGCCGCATCGATCAGCGCGCGCACCTTGGCCACCTGCTCCGGCGTCGCCTGGGTGGGCGCGTTGTCCGCGCCCTGCGGGCGCACCACGGCCATGAAGGCCTTCACCGAGTCGTGGTCCACCGGGCGGTTGTTGAACCCGACGTGGTCGTTGTGGGCCCCGATGGCGACGTACTCGTTCTTGAGCACAGGGTCCGAGCCCTCGAGGATCGCGACCACGTTGCGCCCGAGGGGGCGGGGGGAGTCGTTGAACTTCGCGTTCGTCGTGAACGTCTTCCCGGTCATCCCCTTGGTCGCATTCGCCACCGGCGTGCCGAGCATCGCTTCGGCCACCTTCGCGGTGATCGTGAGCGTGACCGGCGCCTCCGCGGAGCGGAGGAAGGTGACGTTGGTCGGGCTCATCGCGAGCCGGACGGTGTTCGGGGGGAGCGCGTCGCCACCGATCGAGACCACCGTGGCACCCTGCAGCGAGGCCTGGTACGCGCGGAACCCCGCGGAGCTCACGAACGCCTGCTGGTCGAACCCGGGACCGAAGCTCGCCGGGCGCATCAGCACCACCTTCCCCCGCACCTTGGCATTGTCGAGCAGGTTCATCGTGTCGAGCGCCTGGCCGCCGAACACGACCTGGGCGTCGGTGAACTGGAGCGGCCTGCCGCTCGAGCGGGCGACCCAGTCGGTGCCCGCGCCGAATCCGCGACCGTCCACGACGAGCGTCGACGCCGGGTCGAGCGCGCGCACCACGAGCGGCAGCTGCTGGAAGTACGTGCCCGCGTCGCCGGCCGGCTTGAGCCCCATGCGGCGCACTTCGCGCTCGATGTACGCGGTGCCCTTGTTGTTGTACTCGGTCCCTACCTGTCGCCCCATCATCGAGTCGTCGGCGAAGACGTAGAGGCGCGTCATCAGGTCCTCCGCCGAGATCGCCGCCTTGGTCGGCGGGCCGACGTACTTGAGCGGCAAATCCTTCTTCCCCTGGGCGGGGAGCGTGAGTGCGAATCCGGCGGTGAGCAGCAGCACGCGCCGGAGCGAGGCCAGCAGGGAAGCGGTCATGGGAGTGGTGAGCGTGGACGGCGTGTCGGTGCGGGATGCAGGATGCCGACGCACTCTACGGGCGCGGCATCCAATAGGATACACCGCGCCGCGCTCATCTGGTGGCTCCCCCCGTGCCGTCCTATGTTCGGGGACCCCACGACCCCATCGCGTGATGCGCTTCCGGCTTCCCCACCCTCTCGTCCTCCTGCTCGGCGGCGTCGCCGTCGCAGCGCTCCTCACCTGGCTGCTCCCCGCCGGCGCCTACGAGCGCGTCGCGGACGCCGCGAGCGGGCGCGAGGTGGTCGTGCCGGGCACCTACGCGACCGTCGCCGCCGCGCCGGTCGGCCTCATGGCCGCCGTGCTCGCCGTGCCGCGCGGCATCGTCGCCGGCGCGGATGTGATCCTCACCATCCTGATGGTCGGCGGCGCCTTCGCGCTCCTAGACGCCACCGGAGCCCTCGGCCGCCTTGTCGGCTCGCTCGTCGGGAACACCCGGCGGCCGCGCCTCATCATCGTCTGCGTCTGCCTCATCTTCTCGACGCTCGGCGCGCTCGAGAACATGCAGGAGGAGATCGTCGCGCTCGTGCCCGTGCTCGTGGTGCTGAGCCGCGGGCTCGGCTTCGGGTCGATCACCGCCGTGGCGATGAGTACCGGCGCCGCCGCCATCGGCGCGGCCTTCGGCCCCACCAACCCCTTCCAGACGGGGATCGCCCTCCGCTTCGCCGAGCTCCCGCCGCTGACCCAACCAGCGCTCCGCTTCGGGATGCTCGCCGTCGCCGTCGCGATCTGGATCGGCTGGACGCTCTACATGACGTCGAGCGACGACGTGCGACCCGAGGTGAAGGAGCCCGTGAAGGAAGCGGCGACCGTGCGCGACGTCCTGATGTTCGTCACCGTCGTCGGCGCCTTCGTGCCCTATGTCATCGGCGTGATGAACTACGACTGGGGATTCAATGAGCTCTCCGCGCTCTTCCTGGTCGTCGGCTTCGCGATCGGCCTCATGTCGGGGCGCGACCTCTCCACCACCGCGACCGACTTCCTCAAGGGGATGGAGACCGTGCTCGCCGCCTCGCTCTTCGTGGGCGTCGCGAGGGCGATCAGCGTCGTGCTCACGGACGGCCAGGTGATCGACACGATCATCCACGGCCTCGCCGCGCCCCTCGCCCAGGTGCCGGGCGTGGCCGCGGCGATGCTCATGGTACCGGTGCACGCGATCATCCACGTGCCCGTCTCCTCCGTCTCGGGGCAGGCGGTGCTGACGATGCCGATCATGGCGCCGCTGGCCGACCTCCTCAGCGTGTCGCGCGACGCCGCAGTGATCGCGTTCCAGACGGGTGCCGGCCTCATGGAGCTCGCCACGCCCACCAACGGCGCGCTGCTCGCGGTGCTCCTCGGCGCCAAGGTGGACTTCACCCGCTGGCTCCGCTTCGCGGTGCCCGGTGTGCTGATCGTCTCGCTCGTCGGGTTCGCGGGCATCGTGCTCGCCCGGTAGCCCCGTGCGGCGCTCGCTGCTCGCGCTCGTCGCCCTCGCTGGCGCCCTCAGCGGCACCTTCGCCTCGTGCGCGAGTACGGGCGGCGGCTCCGCGACTCCGGGAGCGGAACTCCGCATCGTCTCCTACAACATCCGCCACGGCCGCGGGATGGATGACTCCGTGGATCTCGCGCGCACCGCACGCGTCCTGCGCTCGCTCGCGCCCGATGTCGTCGGGCTGCAGGAGGTGGACGACCGCGTGCGGCGCAGTGGTGGTGTGGACCAGGCCGCGGCGCTCGGCGGGATGCTCGGCATGGAGCACGCCTTCGGCGCGTTCATGGAGTACCAGGGCGGGCACTACGGCCTCGCCATCCTCTCGCGCTTCCCGATCGTCCGCGCGACACCGGTGCGCCTCCCTGACGGGAACGAGCCGCGGGTGGCGCTCGTGGCCGAGCTCCGGCTCCCCGACGGTCGTGGGGTCGCCGTGGTGAACGTGCACTTCGATTGGGTGGATGACGATGCGTTCCGCTTCGCACAGGCACGCGCGCTCACGGCCGTCCTGGACACCCTCCGCGTGCCGTACATCCTGCTCGGGGATTTCAACGACCAACCGGGGTCGCGCACGCTCGCGCTCTTCGCTCAGCGCGCGGAGGAACTCGCCAAACCCGCCGACGACCGGCTCACTTTCCCGTCGACCGAGCCGGTGAAGGAGATCGACTTCGTCTTCGCGGCACCGATCGGCGCCTGGTCCCTCGGACCCGCTCGCCCTGTCCCCGAGCGCCTCGCGTCCGACCACCGGCCGGTGATCGCGATGCTTCGACCGGTGCGCTGAGCCCCACGCCGCGCCCCGGGTCCACCCGTTGACTGGCCGACCGTCCTGAGTCGCGCCATGCTATGGAGGCCCCGATCCGAGTCTCCAGACCGGAACGGATCAGGTGCAATGGCCTCGGCACATATCGCGTCCGGGCCACGCCCCCACAGGTGGGCTGTCATGCCAAAGTCGTTGCGGGTCCCCGCGTTCGCAGTCGTCACGCTCCTCGTCGCAGCTGGCAACGTGCTCGCACAGGCGATGCCCAGCGCGCAACCAAAGTACCTCACCATCTATCGGGAGACGGTCAAGCATGGCCATGACGCGGCGCATGCGAAGTCCGAAGCCGCGTGGCCCGCCGCGTTCGAGAAGGCGAAGTCGACTTCGACGTACCTGGCGCTGGCCTCGATGACCGGCATCTCCGAGGTCTGGTTCGTCGAGCCGTTCGACTCGTACGCCGCGCTCGGGAAGTTCCGTGACGGTGTCGATGCCAACGCGGATCTCTCCGCCGAGCTCCAGCGTGCGCTCGCCGCCGATGCCGAACATGTCGACGGCGTGCGCACCCTCGAAGCGATGGCGATGCCCGACCTGAGCCACGGCAGCTATCCCGACATGAACAAGCAGCGGTACTGGGAGATCGCCGTCTACCGCGTGCGTCCGGGCTTCGAGCCGATGTTCGCCGAGGTCGCGAAGATGTACAAGGGTCTCGCCGCGCGCGCCATGCCGAACGCGGCGTGGCGCGTCTATTCCGTCACCGGCGGGATGCTTGCACCGGCATTCCTGGTCTTCTCCTCCACCGCGAACTACGCCGGATTCGACATGGCGATCGCGGAGGGCATGGCGGGTGAGGGGAAGATGACACCGGAGGAGGCAGCACTCTGGATGAAGTTCGCCCGCGAGGGTGTCATCAGCATCGAGTCGAACAAGTACCGCCTCGACCCCGGGATGAGCTACGTCTCGGCGGAGACCAAGGCGTCCGACCCGAAGTTCTGGATGAAGAAGTAGCTGGCACGCGCCTTCCGCACGGCACGCGGCCCCGGAGCAGTTGCTCCGGGGCCGCGTGGTCGGTCAGCGATCGCGCCTCGTGCGAGGACTACGCGCGACGACCTTCGCGCCGCCGCTCGCGACGGTCCTCACGACGGTCCCGCACGTCCTCGCGGCGGTCCCAGCGGTCCTCGATCCGGTCGCGACGCCCGCCGTCGTGCCGCGCATCTCGCACATCCTCGCGGCGGTCGCGCACGTCTTCGCGCCGGTCGCGGCGATCCTCCACGCGATCGCAGCGCGTGCCT
>CAZHAG010000011.1:34831-40224 GCA_964529705.1 uncultured Gemmatimonas sp.
CCGCGCCCGGAGTGCCCATGTCCCTCTTGCGCTCATCGATCCTCTGCACGGCCGGCGCGCTGCTCATCGCCGGTCCGCTCGCCTCGCAGTCCCGCGAGCTCTCCTGGCCGGCGGTGCACGTCACCGCACGGCTCGACGCGGACGGCCGACTGCATGTCCGCGAACAGCAGGTCATGCGCTTCACCGGCGACTGGAACGGAGGGGAGCGCACCTTCAACCTGCGCCCACGCCAGGAGCTCGCGCTAGGCCGCATCACCCGGTCCGACGGCGCAGGAGGCGCCGAGCGGGAACTCGTGCGGGGCGGCCTCTCGAACGTGGATGAGTTCGACTGGGCCTCGCGCTCGACGCTCCGCTGGCGCAGCCGGCTCCCGTCGGACCCGCCATTCAACGACACGCGGATCACCTACGCCCTTGAGTACACGCTCACGAACGTCCTCGTGCCGCAGGAGGACGGGCGCTTCCTCCTCGACCACGACTTCGCCTTCGCCGACCGCGTGGGGATGATCGACACCCTCACCGTGGCGCTCACGCTCGACCCCATCTGGACGGCCGGCCCTGTCTTCCCGCGCCGCTACGAGGTGACCGCGCTCCCGCCCGGCGAGGGTTACGTGGTCTCGCTCCCACTGCAGTATCTCGGCACGGCTCCGCCCGCCGCCGTCCGCTACGGAGCGGACGAGCGAACGCGCGACACCCTGCTCGCCCTCTTCGCGATCGGCACCCTGCTCCTCCTCGTGCGACTCGCGGTGCGGGAACACCGGCTCGGGCGGTTCGCCCCGGGCCCCGCACCCCATGAGATCACACCCGCGTTCCTGCAGGAACACGTCTTCGCACGGCTCCCGGAGGTCGTCGGGGCGGCGTGGGACGACACGACCGCGGCGCCGGAGGTCGCGGCCACGCTCGCCCGGCTCGTCGGCGAGAAGAAGCTCTCGAGCCGTGTGGAGGAGACGAAAGTCTGGATCTTCTCGCGCAGCGTGCTCCACCTCACCATGGAGGTGCCACGGGACACGTTCAAGGGACATGAGCGCGCGCTCATCGATGGGCTCTTCCGGAGCAATGAGACGAGCACCGACACCGACCGCGTCCGGAAGCGCTACGAGAAGAGCGGCTTCGACCCCGCCGCGCTCATCCGGAAACGCCTCACGAAGCTCGTCGAGGACACGACGCGCGGCCCCAAGGGCGAGAAGCCCTCGGTCTGGATCACGCTCCTCCTGCTGGCCTCCGGTGCGCTGCTCATGGCCCGGGCCGCGACGCAGGACGCGATCGACGCCGCGGGTGGCGTGATCACCGTCGGGGCGTCCGTCGCGTTCTACCTCGTGACCGTCTCGCAGTCGGCGGTCTGGCGCGCCCGTGTCCGCGCCGTCGCTCCACACGCCCTGCGCTTCCTCCTCCCCCTCGGTGCCGGAGCCCTGCTGTTCGGCCTCGTCCTCTATCAGGGGCGCTTCGAGTTCGGCGCGATGATGCTCGTCGGGCTGACGCTCTGGGCGCTCGGCCTCGTGAGCAGCGTCTGCAACCAGGGGCACTCGCGTCAGTCCGCCGATCGGATCGCACTCCGCAAGCGGCTCGCTGCCGCGCGTGCGTTCTTCAAGTCCGAGCTGGCCAAGCCGCGCCCGGAGCTGCAGGACGCCTGGTTCCCGTATCTCATCGCATTCGGGCTCGGCTCGCACATCGACAAGTGGTTCCGCGCCTTCGGCGGCGCGGTCGATCACGCGATGGCGGCCGGGGCGGTGACGGCGAGCAACGTGAACTCGCGCGGCGGTGGCAGCTCGTGGACCGGGTTCGGCGGGGGCGGCGGGTTCTCCGGCGGCGGCTCGAGCGCGTCGTTCGCCGCGGCGATCGGCGGCATCGCGGCCTCGGTGCCCTCGCCGAGCTCGGGCGGATCAGGGGGAGGTGGCGGCGGTGGGGGAGGCGGCGGCAGTTCCGGTGGCGGCGGCGGGGGCGGTTGGTGACCGCTCGCGTCTACCTCGGCCGGGGCCGCGCCTAGGGCGTCGCCGTCGCGCTGATCGCCACGGGGTCGAGCGTCGAGACCTGCACGCTCGCCGTGTTCGCGCCCGCCACCGTGCCCATCGTCCACCGCACGGTCACCTCGCCGCTGGTGTTCGTCAGCGCGGTCGCCGGCGTGAACGACCCGCCGCCGGCCGTCACCTGCATCGCGACGTTGATCCCGACCAGCGGGATGTTCCCCGCGCCGAGCACCCGGACCACCACCTGCGTGGGAAGCGCGGTCCCGACCCGGGCGCTCTGGTTGTTCCCCTGCACGATCACCACCTGGCTGGGCACGATTCCCACCGCCTGCACGGCGACGGGATCCACGCCGGGAGCGGTCGCCATCAAGGTCTGGGTCGTCGCGGTCGGACCAAGGGTCCAGACGGCGCTGATCTCCCCCGTCGCACTGGTCTCGCCCGCGGTGGGCGTGACACTGCCACCGCCCGAGCCGAGGACGAGCGTGATCGTCCGCCCCTCAAGACCGTTCCCCGTGGAGTCGACGGCGCGAAGGATGATGGGGGTCGGAAGCGCACGGCCGACCTGGCCGGACTGGTCGGCACCCTGCACCACGATGAGTCCCGCGAGCGGGACGGGCTCGACCGGCTTCTGGCACGCGGCGCTGAACAGCAGCGCGAGCGCACCGGCGAGGCCGACGACGAGGCGGAGTGGCGAGGGAGTGGGCATCGGACTTTATGGAAGGCGCGTGTCCGCGCGCAGCAGTGGCGCGGCATCCGTCGCCACCGCCTGCACCGTCACCGGACCGACGCCGGTAGAGTTGGCGATGATCGTCTGCGTCGCGACCTGGGGACCGAGCGTCCAGACGACACTTACCTGCCCGTTCGCGTCCGTCTCACTCTCGACGGGAGACACGGTCCCGCCGCCGAGTCCCACCACGAAGGTGAGTCGACGCGCCGCGATCGGCCGGCCCTTCGAATCGATGGCGCGGAACACGACCGGCGCGGGTAGCGTCTGGTTCACCGCGGCCGACTGACCCGCGCCTTGCACCACCTCGATCTGCGGCGGCGCCTCCGGCTCCGCCACCGCCAGGACGCAGGCGGGTGCGACGATCAAGAAGGCGACGAGCAGGAGCGAGCGGAGCGGACGGCGGATGCCGCAGATGGAATGCATGGGGGTCCCGAGGTTCAGGGGAATACCTGCAGTATCGGGAGCGTACGCGAGAGCTTGACCGCCCCCCCCATCCTCCCCAGCGAACCCGGCCCTTCGTACGTTCTACGTCGAATCCCGCCGTGCCTTCCTCCCCCGCGTGGAGACCCCTCGTGACTCCCCTGCATCACCGCGTGACACTCCGCCGCGCCGCGCTCCTCGCCGTCGCTGCGTTGGCCCTCGGCCAAGCCGCTCCGGCCCAGCTCCCCGTGGCCACCGAGTTCGACGCGCTCCACTTCCGGTCGATCGGCCCCGCCACCATGTCCGGCCGCATCGCGGACCTCGCAGTCTATGAGGCCAACCCTGCGGTCTACTACGTCGGCACCGCGCACGGGGGTGTCTGGAAGACCACCTCCAACGGCGCCCTCTGGACCCCGCTGCTGCAAGACCAGGGGCTCATGTCGATCGGTGACGTCACGATCTCCCAGACCAACCCGGACCTCGTCTGGGTGGGCACCGGTGAGTCCAACAACCGCCAGTCGACCTCGTGGGGCGAGGGCGTCTACAAGTCCACGGACGGTGGGAAGACCTTCACCCACATGGGACTGCGCGACTCCAAGCACATCAACGAGATCCAGATCGACCCCACGAACAACGACATCGTGTACGTCGCCGCGACGGGACCGCTCTGGGGTCCGGGGGGCGAGCGCGGCGTCTACAAGACCACGGACGGCGGCCGGACCTGGCGGCAGGTGCTCAAGGGCGACGACGACACCGGCGCGAACGACGTCGTGATGTCGAAGGCCGACCCGAAGGTGCTCTTCGCCTCGATGTACCAGCGCCGCCGGACCAGCTGCTGCATGAATGGTGGCGGTCCGGGCTCCACCCTCTACAAGTCCGTCGACGGTGGCGAGACCTGGACCAAGGTCGCCGGCGGCTACCCCACCGGGACCCTCGGCCGAATCGCCGTGGACATCTCCCGCTCCAACCCGTCCATCGTCTACTCGCTCGTCGAGGCACCTGCTGCCGTGCCGATCGACTCGGGGAAGAGCGGTCTCTGGCGTTCCGACGATGCGGGCGCGACCTGGCGCAAGGTCAGCAACACGAATCCGCGCCCGATGTACTTCAGCAAGCTCGTGATCGACCCCACGACGCCGGAACGCGTCTACTACGGCGGCGTCGGGCTCCACATGTCGATCGACGGCGGGAAGAGCGTCGAGACGGACGCCGCGATGGTCACGCACGACGACGTGCATGCGATCTGGGTGAACCCGGCGAACCCGGAGCACGTCCTGATCGGCAACGACGGTGGGCTCGCCGTCTCCTACGACATGGCGAAGAGCTGGATCTTCGTCCCCAACCTCCCGGTCGGGCTCTTCTACCATGTGAGCTTCGACATGGAGACGCCGTACAACATCTGCGGCGGCATGCAGGACAACTACAACTGGTGCGGCCCCAGCGCCTCGCGGCACAACGGCGGCATCTACAACTACGACTGGTTCCAGATCCTCGGCGGCGACGGCTTCGTCGCCATCCCCGACCATCGCGACTCGCGCATCGTCTACACCGAATCGCAGGACGGCAACCTCATACGGCGCAACGTCGTCACGGGCGAGTCGCGCAGCATCCGGCCCACGCCGCTGAACGTCACGCCCGCGCCGGCGCAGGGCGAGAACTTCCGCTGGCACTGGGACACGCCGCTCGTCCGCTCGCCGCACGACCCGGGCGTGCTCTACGTCGCCGCGAACCGCGTGTTCCGGTCGACCGACCGCGGCGACTCCTGGACGATGCTGAGCCCGGACCTCACGCGGAACGCGAACCGCGACTCCATCGTGACCATGGGCGTCGCCGGCAACAAGATCGAGGTCGCCCGCAACGACGGCATCTCAGCCTGGCCCGCGATCGTCACGCTGGCCGAGTCCCCGAAGCAGGCGGGGGTACTCTACGCGGGCACCGATGATGGCGTGGTGCAGATGACGCGCGACGCCGGCCGCACCTGGACCGACGTGACGAGCCGCATGCCGGGGTTCCCGGTCGGCAGCTACGTCTCTGAGGTCGTGCCCTCCGCGTTCGACGCGGGCACGGTCTACATCACGGTCGACAACCACCGGCTGAACGACTACGCGCCCTACATCTGGGTGAGCACCGACTTCGGCGCGACCTTCCGCGCGATCGACCAGGGCCTCGCGGGCCAGGTGGTCCGCACCCTCACGGAGGACACGCGGAACCCGGACGTGCTCTACATCGGCACCGAGACGGGCATCTACCTGAGCGTGGACCGCGGACGGAGCTCGCGCCGCCTCAAG
>CAZHAG010000012.1:0-39268 GCA_964529705.1 uncultured Gemmatimonas sp.
ACCCGAGGAGTTCGGCGAAGCCGCGGTAGACGGGGGCGTCCTCGGCGGAGAGCGTGCCCTCGTTCACCTGCATGACCTCGCTGGGGACGGTCGGCAGGTCGCCGACGAAGACCTCGCCCGTACCGCCGTCGAGGGTGATCCAGTCCCCCTCGGTGACCTCCACGTCGCCGACGGTGAAGCGGCGGCTGGTCGCGTCGACGCGCATCTCGCCGCAGCCGACGATCGCGCACTTCCCCATGCCGCGCGCCACGACGGCGGCGTGGCTCGTCATCCCGCCACGCGCGGTGAGCACGGCGCGCGCCGCCACGATGCCGTGGAAGTCCTCCGGCGTCGTCTCGTCGCGCACGAGGATCACCGCGTCGCCGCGCGCCGCGCGCGACTCGGCCACGTCCGCGTCGAACACGGCGATGCCGCTCGCGGCCCCCGGGCTCGCGGGAAGTCCGGTGCAAAGGACGCTCGTCTTCGCGTTCTCGTCGATGACGGGGTGCAGGAGCTGGTCGAGCTGCTGCGCCGGCACACGCTGCAGCGCCTCCGGCCGCGAGATGAGCCCCTCGCTCACGAGGTCGCGCGCGATGCGCACCGCGGCGGCCGCCGTGCGCTTCCCGATCCGCGTCTGCAGGAGGTAGAGCTTCCCGCGCTCCACGGTGAACTCGAGGTCCTGCATGTCGCGGAAGTGGCGCTCGAGGAGCGACTGCGTGCGCAGCAGGTCGCCGTACGCCTCGGGAAGCTTGGTGGCCATCGCCGCGATCGGCTCCGGCGTGCGGATGCCGGCCACCACGTCCTCGCCCTGCGCGTTCACGAGGAACTCGCCATAGAACAGGCGCTCCCCGGTGGAGGGATCGCGCGTGAACGCGACGCCCGTGCCGGAGTCGTCGCCGAGGTTGCCGAACACCATCGCCACGATGTTCACGGCGGTCCCCGGCGTCTCGGCGATCCCGTTCACGCGGCGGTAGTCCTGCGCCTTCTTGAGCCGCCAGGACATCCAGACCGCCTCGATCGCGCCCCAGAGCTGGTCGCGCGGGTCGGCGGGGAAGGCGCGGCCCGTCTTCGCCTTGATGAGCGCCTGGTACTCGTCGGCCAGTGCCTTGAGCGCGTCGGCGGGGAGCTGCGCGTCGCTCTCCACGCCGGAGGTGAGCCGCTTGGCCGTGAGCAGGTGCTCGAAGTCCTGGATGGGGACGCCGAGGACGACATTGCCGTACATCTGCAGGAGGCGGCGGAACGAGTCGTAGGCGAAGCGCTCGCTCCCGCTCTGCGCGGCGAGTCCGCGCACCGTCTCGGCGTTCAGCCCGAGGTTGAGGATGGTGTCCATCATCCCGGGCATGGAGACGCGCGCCCCCGAGCGCACGGACACCAACAGCGGGTGCTTCGGGTCGCCGAAGCGGCGCCCGGCGGCCTCCTCCAGGCGCGCGAGCGCGGTCGCGACCTCCTCGGCGAGCCCGTCCGGGACCTTGCCGTGCGCGAGGTACTCGTCGCAGAGGTTGCAGGCGATGGTGAAGCCCGGCGGCACCGGCACGCCGAGGTTCGTCATCTCGGCGAGGTTCGCGCCCTTGCCGCCCAGCAGGTCGCGGTCGTCGCGAGTCGCCTCCGCCCGCCCGTTCCCGAAGAAGAACACCGACTGCTTCACCGCGCGACCTCCGACGTGGGGACCTTCGCCATCACCCGAGCCGAAGCTTTTCCGGGACGGTGGGTGGCTTGGTGGGGTACTTGCCGGAGAAGCAGGCGTGGCAGAAGCCTTCCGGTCCGTCCGGCACCGCGCCGAGCATGCCGTCGAGCGAGATGTAGCCGAGGGAGTCGACCCCGATCTCCTTCGCGATCCCCTCCACCGAGTGGCGGGCGGCGATCAGCTGCCCGCGATCCGGCGTGTCGATGCCGTAGTAGCAGGGTCCGGTGATCGGCGGGGACGAGACGCGCATGTGCACCTCACGCGCCCCCGCCGCCCGGATGAGCGCGACGAGCCCTCGGGTGGTGGTGCCCCGCACGATCGAGTCGTCCACCATCACGACCGACTTGCCCTCCAGGATCTCCCGCACCGGGTTGTACTTCACCTTCACCTTCGCGTCCCGGCCCGACTGCGTGGGCTGGATGAAGGTCCGGCCCACATAGTGGTTGCGGATGAGCGCGAGCTCGAGGGGGAGCCCGCTCTCCTCCGCGAACCCGAGTGCCGCCGAGTTCGACGAGTCCGGCACCGAGAAGACGAAATCGGCCCCCGGCGCGGGGTGCTCCCGCGCCAGGCGGCGCCCGAGGGCGCGCCGTGCGCGGTCGACCGAGCCGCCGAACACCCGCGAGTCCGGCCGCGCGAAGTACACGTACTCGAAGACACAGCGATGCAATTCCGGTGCCGGGGTGCGCTGCAGCGTGCGCACGGTGCCGTCCGCCGCGACCGCGACGATCTCGCCGGGGCGAACCTCTCGCTCCACGGTCGCGCCCACGATGTCGAGCGCGCAGGTCTCGGAGGCGAAGACGAGCGCGCCATTCAGGCGGCCCATCACGAGCGGACGCCAGCCGAAG
Organism: uncultured Gemmatimonas sp.; assembly: GCA_964529705.1. GTDB lineage: Bacteria > Gemmatimonadota > Gemmatimonadetes > Gemmatimonadales > Gemmatimonadaceae > Pseudogemmatithrix. Next base: position 2,509 of record CAZHAG010000012.1, read on the forward strand.
GGGTCCCGCGCGGCGACGAGGGTGTCGCCGACGATGACGAGGAGTGAGTACGCGCCCTCCACGCCCTCGAGCGCCTCGGCGAGCTTCTCCTCTGGCCTTTCCGCGCGTGCCTTCGCCAGGCGGTGGACGATCACCTCGGAATCCATCGTCGAGCTGAAGATCGATCCCTCGGCCTCGAGCCCGTCGCGGATCTCCGGGGCGTTCGTGAGGTTGCCGTTGTGCGCGAGCACGATGTGCCCGCCCTTGAAGCGCACGAGCGCCGGCTGCGCGTTCTCGATGGTGCTCGAGCCGGCTGTGGAGTAGCGGGTATGCCCCATCGCGAGCGGCCCGACGAGGGTGCGCATCTTCTCGGGGGAGAACTGATCAGAGACGAGGCCCATGGCGCGGATGGCGTGGACCTCGCCCCGGTGCGCGGAGACGATGCCGGCCGACTCCTGTCCGCGATGCTGCAGCGAGTAGAGGCCCAGGTGCGCGAGCGCCGCGGCGTCCGGGTGGCCGCTGATGCCGAAGATGCCGCACATCAGGCGGTCCCTCCGGCGAGGGCGGGGTCGCGGGTGACCTTCTCGGCCGCCGCCCGCGCCATCGCCCGCGGGAGCGCCTCGTGGTACGCCTCGGCCAGCCTGGAGACCGGAGCCGAGAGCCGCACCTCCCCCGACCGCACGGAGAATCCGTTGGTTGCGGGCGTGACGGTTCCGATCACGCGAGCCGGGACCCCGTGGCGCTTCGCCACGGCGAGCACCGATTCGGCGTTGGCGCTGGAGACGATCACGCGCCCCTGCGCCTCACCGAAGAGCAGCGCCCGCGGCGCGAGCCCGCTCCAGGCTGAGAGGTCCACCTCGGCGCCCGTCGTCCGGTCGCGCTCGGCCATGCAGCACTCCGCCAGCGCGACCGCGAGCCCGCCCTCCGAGCAGTCGTGGGCAGAGCGTACGTGCCCGGCACGGATCGCCTCGAGGAGCGCGTCGATCAGGCGCTTCTCGCCCTCGAGGTCGCAGGCGGGAGGGGCACCGGCCACCACGCCGTGCACCCAGGCGAGGTACTCCGAGCCGCCGAGCTCGTCGGTGTTCTCTCCGAGGAGGATGATCGCGTCCCCGGGAGTGGTGAAGGTGAGGCGTGTGGCATGCGCGGCGTCCTCGAGCACGCCCACCATGCCGATGGTGGGCGTGGGGTACACCGCGCCCTGCGGGTTCTCATTGTAGAGCGAGACGTTCCCGCCGGTCACCGGCGTCTCGAGCGCGCGGCAGGCATCGCCCATGCCGAAGACGGCCTCGCGGAACTGGAAGAACACCTCAGGCTTCTTGGGATTCCCGAAGTTGAGGCAGTTGGTGATGGCGCGCGGGGTCGCGCCGGTGCACGCGACGTTGCGGGCGGCCTCCGCCACCGCGATCCGCCCCCCCACGCGCGGGTCGAGGAAGACATAGCGGCCGTTGCAGTCGGTCTTCACCGCGAGGGCCCGCTTGGTGCCGCGGATGCGGAGCACGGCAGCGTCGGCAGCGCCGGGGCCGAGCACCGTGTTGGTGCGCACCGTCGAGTCGTACTGCCGGTGGATCCACTGCTTGCTCGCGATCGTGGGCGCCTGAAGCAGGCGCTCGAGCGTCCACGCGGGATCACTCTCGGCGGCGAGAGGCGGGATGGCATGCACGTCCCGCGCGCGGCGTGCGATGGCGGCCTCGCTCTCCTTCGCATCGGGGGTGTACTGCGGGCAGTCGGTGACGAGGCGCGTGCCGGGGAACTCGGCGACCACGCGATCGCCCTCCGTCACCCGGTACACGGGCTCGGCGATCACCTCGCCGATGACCTCGGCGGCCAGGTCCCACTTGGCGAGGATCGCCTTGACCTCGGCGTCGTGCCCCTGCTTCGCGACGACGAGCATCCGTTCCTGCGATTCGCTCAGGAGGATCTCGTACGGGGTCATCCCCGTCTCGCGCACCGGCACCTTGGTGGTGTCGATCGTGACGCCGACGTCGCCGCGCTCGGCCATCTCGGCGCTGCTTGAGGTGAGGCCGGCCGCCCCCATGTCCTGGATGGCGACGATGTGGCCGGAGCGGATGAGTTCGAGGGAGGCCTCGAGGAGCAGCTTCTCGGTGAAGGGGTCGCCCACCTGGACGCGCGGACGCTTGGCCTCGTTCTCCTCGGAGAGGTCCTCGGACGCGAAAGAGGCGCCATGGATGCCATCGCGTCCCGTGCGGGCGCCGACCGCGATCACCGGGTTCCCCACGCCTTCGGCCTTCGCTCGGATGAGCTCGTCCTCGTGCAGCAGGCCGACGCACATCGCGTTCACGAGCGGGTTCCCCTCGTACGCGGCGTCGAACATCACGTCGCCGGCCACGGTGGGGATGCCGACGCAGTTGCCATAGTCGCCGATCCCCTTGACCACGCCGGCCACGAGATAGCGCACGCGCGGGGTCTCGAGCGACCCGAAGCGGAGCGAGTTGAGCATCGCGATCGGGCGGGCGCCCATCGTGAAGACGTCGCGGAGGATGCCGCCGACCCCGGTGGCGGCGCCCTGGTAGGGTTCGACCGCCGAGGGGTGGTTGTGCGACTCGATCTTGAACGCGACCGCGAGGCCGTCCCCGATGCTGATGACGCCCGCGTTCTCGCCGGGCCCCTGGAGCACCCAGGGCGCCTTGGTCGGCAGGGTCTTGAGCACGGGGCGCGAGTGCTTGTACGAGCAGTGCTCGCTCCAGAGCGCGCTGATGATCCCGAGCTCGGTGAAGGTCGGCGTGCGCTCCAGCATCCGCACCAGGCGCTCGTACTCGTCGGCGGTGAGCCCGTGCTCGGCGACGAGCGCGGGGGTGATCACCGGGTCGCCGGGGCGGGGGACGGCTCCAGTGGTCACTTGGCGCGGAGACCCTTGAAGATGTCCTTGATGAAGCCGCCCACCGCGCCCTCGTCGCCGCGGCCGACGAGCTCGAGCTCGCCGGCGTCAAGCCACATCCCGCGGCACTCGGGGCAGATGTCCACCTTCACGCCGCGGTGGTCCTGCTCCTGCAGGTCCGCGCCGCACTTGGGGCACTTCATGAAGTGCGCGCTGCGCGCCTTGCTCGCGCGCTCGGCGTCGAGCTTGGCGCGGTGCGCCTTCATGAGCTCGGCGTCCTGCTTGGCGAAGTACTCGTCCTCGTTGCGGGAGGGCTTGTTCTCGATCGACATGGCAATGGTCCTGGTTGGAGGTCAGGCGTGGACGGCCGCGAGGAGCGACTGGAAGAGCACGAGACCGTCGGTGGAGCCGAGGAGCGGTTCGAGCGCGCGCTCGGGATGTGGCATGAGGCCGACGACCGTGCCGCCGGCGGCGGCGATGCCGGCGATGTTGCGCATCGACCCGTTGGGGTTGGCGGCAGCCGTGGCCTCCGCGCGGGCGTCGACGTAGCGGAAGACGACGCGCCCCTCGGCCTCGAGCCGGTCGAGGGTGGCCTCGTCGGCGGTGTAGCGCCCGTCGCCATGCGCGATGGGCATCGTGAGCCGCATGCCCACCTCGGCGGCGCGGGTGAAGACCGTGTCGGCGGTCTCGACGCGCAGGGTCACCGGCATGGAGCGGAACTGCAGGCTCTCGTTCCGCAGCAGGGCACCGGGAAGGAGGCCCGCCTCGCAGGCGATCTGGAACCCGTTGCAGATGCCGATCACGGGGCCGCCGCGCTTCGCGTGGGCCACGACCTCCTGCATGATCGGGGAGAAGCGGGCGATCGCGCCGGCGCGCAGGTAGTCGCCGTAGCTGAACCCGCCGGGCAGGATCACGACATCGGCCCCCTGCAGGTCGTGGTCCTTGTGCCAGAGGAGCACCGCGTCCTCGTCGAGCCGCTCGACCACGGCGAGGAGTGCATCCTCGTCGCAGTTGGAGCCGGGGAAGGAGACGACGCCGACCCTCATGCGCGCCTCACGCGATCACCGCCACGCCCGCGATCTCGAAATCCTCGGTCACCGGGTTGGCGAGGAGGCGGGAGCACATCTCGCGCACGGAGCCCTCGGCGGCCTTCGCGTCGGCGGCGTCGGTCTCGATCACGAGGTGCCGTCCGACGTGGACGTCGGCGACGGCGGCGAAGCCCAGGGTGTGGAGGGCATCGGTCACGGCCTTGCCCTGCGGGTCGAGCAGCCCCTTGCGGGGCACGATGTGGACGGAGACACGGAAGCGCTTCACGCGCGGGGATCCTCGGCAAGGGAGTCCTCGTCGTCGTCCTCGGCCTGCGCCGGGTCGTCGAACGGGGGAGGGACCTCGAACACGCCCCGCAGGATCGCGAGGACGATGCCGGTCAGCACGTACACCACGCCGACCGGGAAGAAGAATTGCTTGGGGAGCACGAAGAGGGCGATCACCGCGGAGAAGAGCACGATGATGCCGAGCGTGCCGTGCAGCGTGCGGAAGCTGAACTTCGGCCAGGCCGGGTACGGCACGTCCGAGATCATCAGGAAGCTCAGCGTGATCATGAGCAGCCGCATGATCGTCTCCCACGGCCACTCGATGAAGAACTCGTTGTAGAGCGGCGTCTGGCTGAACCAGTAGTAGGTGGCGAGCGTGCCCCCCGCCGCCGGACTCGGGAGCCCCTTGAAGTAGGCGGCCTTGGGCTGGCCCGCCGACTCCACGTTGAATCGCGCGAGGCGCATCACCGCGCAGGCGGCGAAGAGGAAGACGAGGATCCAGTCCCAGCCCGAGTGGCGGAGCACGGCGAAGTACATCATCATCGCCGGCGCCACGCCGAATGAGATCGCGTCGACGAGCGAGTCCAGCTCCTCGCCGAACGCGCTCCCCGTGTTGGTCGCCCGCGCGATGCGGCCGTCGAGCGCGTCGGCGAAACCGCCGATCACGATGTACCAGCCGGCCTGCGCGTGCTGTCCGCGCGAGGCGGCCACGATCGCGAAGATGCCGAAGAAGAGGTTCGCGAGCGTGAACCCGTTCGGCAGCATCACCAGCGAGGGACGCGGGAGCCGGCGGCGGCGCTTCACTGCGGGAGCACCGCGAGCACCGTGGTCCCCGCCACCGGCTTGTCCCCGAGCTTCGCGTGGATCGTGCTTCCCACCGGCACGAACACGTCCACCCGCGACCCGAACCGGATCAGGCCCATGCGCGCGCCCTGCTCGGCCTCGTCCCCGGCGCGACTGTAGGTGACGATCCGGCGCGCCACGAGCCCGGCGATCTGCCGGAAGAGCACGCGGTGCGTCGACGTCTGGATCCCCACCGAGCTCTGCTCGTTCTCCAGTGACGCCTTCTCCGCCGCCGCGTTGAGGAACTTGCCGGGGTTGTAGTGCACGTACGCGACCCGCCCGCTCACCGGGTACCGGTTCACGTGCACGTTGAAGACGTTCATGAAGACCGAGATGCGGATGGCCCGTCCCTGCAGGAAGGCCGGTTCGTCGACCTCCACGATCTCGATCACGCGCCCGTCGGCGGGGGAGATCACCAGCGAGGGACCTCGCTCCCCGGTGCGCTCGGGGTCGCGGAAGAAGTACGCCACCCAGAGCACCAGCAGGGTGAGCACGAAGGCGAGCAGCCAGAGCCACCAGGAGCGCCGCGCGAGCGCGGCGGCATACCCGGCCGCCGCCAGTGCGAGGGCGATGAGGATGAACGGGATCCCTTCACGGGCGAAGTTCACGGGAGTCGGGTGAGGTCGAGGGGATGGCCGGTGAGGCGCTCGAACGCCTCGAGGTATCGCCGGCTGGTCGCGGACACGACGTCCGCGGGAAGGGTCGGGGGCGGCACGTTGCCGTCCCAGCGGCCGGCACGGCGCTCGACGTCGAGCCAGTCGCGCAGCGGCTGCTTGTCGAAGCTCTGCTGCGGCCGGCCCGGCGTGTACTCGTCCGCCGGCCAGAATCGGGAGCTGTCCGGCGTGAGCACCTCGTCGATCAGGAGGATGCGTCCGTCCCGGTCGCGGCCGAACTCGAACTTCGTGTCGGCGATGATGATCCCGCGCGCCGCCGCGATGTCGCGGCCGCGGCCATACACCAGCCGCGCGAGGCGTTCGAGTGTGGCGGCGGCCTCGGGACCCACCGCCGCGGCCATCTGCGCGACGGTGATGTTCTCATCGTGGCCCGCCTCGGCCTTGGTCGCGGGACTGAAGACCGGCGGGTCGAAGCGTGCGCTCTCGGTGAGCCCCGGGGGGAGGGCCTCGCCCGCCAGCGTGCCGCTCGCGGCGTACTCCTTCCACGCCGACCCCGCGAGGTAGCCGCGCACGACGCACTCCACCGGGAATACCTCGGTGCGGCGGCAGAGCATCGAGCGCCCCGCCAGCTCGTCGTGATGGAGCGCGAGCGCCGGGACCTCCTTCACGATCTCATCCACGTCCGAGGAGATCAGGTGGTGCGCGACCTCGGACTCGAACTGGCGGAGCCACCAAGCGGTGACCTGCGTGAGCACCGCGCCCTTGTAGGCGACGAGTTCCCGCATCACGACGTCGAACGCGCTCACGCGGTCGCTCGTGACGAGCAAGAGCCGGTCGGCATCCACCTCGTACACGTCGCGCACCTTGCCACGCCGGAGCAAAGGAAGGCGGAGCATGGTCTCCGCGACGAGAAGCGAGCTCATACGCGCACCTCCTCGCGCGGCGGCGCGGCCTCGCCATGCGCCACGAGGATCGGGTCCACCACCTCGGCCAGGAAGTCGTCCACCTGCTGCGGCGCCCGCCCGACGAAACGCGCCGGGTCCGTCACCGCGCGCAGGTCGTCAGCGCGGACGGGGAAGGCGGGGTCGGCCGCGAGCCGCTCGAGCAGGTCGTTCGGTCGCCCCTCGTCCTTCATCGCCCGGGCGGCGGCGATGGAGTGCCCGCGGATCACCTCGTGCGCCTGTTGCCGGTCGCCCCCCGCCTGCACGGCGCGCACGAGGAGCGACTCGGTCGCCATGAAGGGGAGCTCGTCCGCGATCCGGGCGCGGATGCGCGCCGGGTGCACCTCGAGTCCCCCCACCACGTTCTCCATGAGGATCAGGATCGCGTCGGTGGCGAGGAAGGCCTCGGGGATCACGAGGCGGCGGATGGCGGAGTCGTCGAGCGTGCGCTCGAAGTACTGCACCGCGTGCGTGGGGTTGGCCGTCCCGGCGACCGACTGCACGAAGCGCGCGAGCGAGTTGATCCGCTCGCACCGCATCGGGTTCCGCTTGTACGCCATGGCGGAGGAGCCGATCTGGTCCTTGCCGAACGGCTCCTCGATCTCGCCGAAGGACTGCAGCATCCGGAGGTCGGAGGCGAACTTCGCCGCGGTGGTCGCGATCCCGGCGACGACGTCGAGCACGTGCGCATCGAGCTTGCGCGAGTAGGTCTGGCCGCTCACCGGGATGGAGCCCGGGAATCCCATCGCGTGGCAGACCTTCGTGTCGAGCGCGCGCACCTTCGCGTGGTCGCCGCCGAAGAGCTCCAGGAAGCTGGCCTGCGTGCCCGTGGTCCCCTTGACCCCGCGCATCGGGAGCGCGCCGAGGCGGTGCTCGAGTTCGGCGAGGTCGAGCACGAGGTCCTGCATCCAGAGCGTGGCGCGCTTGCCGACGGTGGTGAGCTGGGCGGCCTGCAGGTGCGTGTAGCCGAGCGTGGGTTCGGCGCGCCACCGCCGCGCGAAGGTGGCGAGGGTGCGCAGCAGCGCGACGAGCCTCCCGCGCAGGAGCTCGAGCGCGCGGCGCATCTGGATCAGGTCGCCGTTGTCGGTGACGAAGCAGCTCGTCGCCCCGAGGTGGATCACGCCGCGCGCCGCGGGGGCCGCGTCCCCGAAGGCGTGCACGTGCGCCATCACGTCGTGCCGGAACTTCTGCTCGTACACGGCCACGGCGGCGAAGTCGATGTCGTCGAGGTGCGCGCGCATCTCGCGGATCGCCGCCTCAGGGATGTCCACGCCGAGTTCGCGCTCGGCCTCGGCCAGCGCGAGCCAGAGGCGCCGCCAGAGCCCGTGCCGCGTCTGCGGGCTGAAGAGCGCGAGCATCGCGCGCGAGGCGTAGCGGTCCGCGAGCGGCGAGCGGTACACGTCGTGGTACTCGTCGTGGCTCATGAGATGCGGAAGTCGGTGGAGTACACGGTGCCATTGCGCTCGAGGTACATCCGGATCGGGCCGCGCCCGCTGTAGTACTCGAGCACGCGCGCCGCCTGCTGCGCGTCGGTGACCGGCGTGCGGTTGATCTGGATGATCACGTCGCCGCTCCGGATGCCGAGGTCCTGCGCCACCCGCTCGGTGACCTTGTAGACCACCGCGCCCTGGGCGCTGCGCACGCTGCGCTGCACCCGGATGGCCGGCGTGAGCGTGATCAACTCGAGTTCGCGCAGCACCGCGACCTTCTCGGCGCCCACTTCCGGGAGATCCTTCACGGCCACGGTGACGCGCTGGTCGCGTCCGCCACGGCGCACCGTGAGGACGACCGCCTCGCCCACGCGCAGCTCGAGCAGCTCGGCCTCCCAGTCGTACGAGTTCCGGATCATCCGGTCGCGCGACTGCACGATCACGTCCCCCGGACGGAGACCGGCGTCGGCCGCGGGACTCGCCGGGACGATCTCGCCCACGATCGCCCCCGCGTTGGCCGTCCCGCGCCCGCCGGTGGCGGCCACCTGCTGGAGCTTCACGCCGATCCAAGGACGGCGCACCGCACCGTGGGCGAGCAGGTCCTCGGCCACGCGTCGCGCGCGGTCGATCGGGATCGAGAACCCGAGGCCGATCGAGCCCCCGGTGGGGGAGTAGATCGAGCTGTTCACCCCGATCACCTCGCCCGCGGCGTTGATCAACGGACCGCCCGAGTTGCCGGGGTTGATCGAGGCGTCCGTCTGGATCATGTCGACGTAGACGCCGGGGCCGTCGGCGCGCCCCGTGAGGTTCCGCCCCACGCCGCTGACCACGCCGGCCGTGACGCTCGGCTCGGAGTTGCCGAGCAGGAACCCGTACGGGTTGCCGATCGCGATCACCCACTCGCCGATGAGGAGGCCGCGCGAGGAGCCGAGCGGCGCGGTGGGGAGGCCGCGAGCGTCGATCCGGAGCACCGCGAGGTCGTTGAGCTCGTCCTCGCCCACGACCGTCGCCGGGTAGGTCGTCCCGTCGCGGAGCGCGACGGAGACCTTGCTCGCCCCGGCGACCACGTGCGCGTTGGTCACGATCACGCCGTCCTCGCGCACCACGAACCCCGAGCCGATGCCGGCGGCGACCTGGTCACTCGGCCGGCCGCCGAAGAAGAGGTCGAAGGGCGAGGCGGCGGCGCGCTGGACGCGCTCCGTCTGCACGGTGACGACCGCGGGCGCGACGCGCGCGACGGCCTCCGTGATCGCCGTGCGGCGTGACGCGTTGATCGCGTCCGGCGAGCGGTCGATGGTCGGGAGCGTGGCGGACGGCGGCGTCTGCGCGATGGACGGGCTCGGGTTCGCCCCCTCGCAGGCGAGGAGGCCGGCGAAGAACATCGGGCCGAGGGCGGTGAGGCGGCGGTTCATCGCAGGCTCACTTGGTGCGCCGCGGCTTCGCGCGCCGGCTCACGTCGCCGAGGAAGCGGTCGATGCCCCGGTCGGTGAGCGGATGCTGCAGGAAGGCGCGCAGCGAGGCGGGGGGGAGTACCGCGGCGTCCGCGCCCGCGGCCGCGAGCTCACCGAAGCGAGTCGCGCTCGAGGGGCCGGCCGCGACGACGTCGCACTCCACCGTCCAGCGCTCGAAGGCGGCACGGAGGCCGCGGATCACGTCGTCCGACGGGTGGCCCACCGCCTCGAGCGCATCGACCGGCACCACCACGTGGGCCGCGCCGGCGCGTGCCGCGAGGATCCCCTGGGCCACCGAGTGCACGAAGGTCGCGGCGCACCGCACCCCGTCCGCGCTCAGGCGCCGGAGCGCCGGCAGCGCGTCGTCCACCAGCGGGATCGCCACGATCACATGCTCGGCGATCTTCCCGAGCGCCTTCCCCTGCCGGTAGATCTCGTCCGCGTCGAGCGAGGGGACGCTGGCGAAGATCGGCAGCGCACTCCGCTCGGCGAGTTCCGCGAGCACCTCGCGCGGGTCCGCCTGCGGGAGTTCCGCCGAGAGCACGGCCGGCGTCGCGACGATCCCGTCGAGGAGTCCGGCCCTGGTCGCCCACTGGATCTCGGGCGCGGCCACGGTGGCGAGGTAGAGGCGCATCAGGCGCTCAGGTAGACGGCATCGGGATAGGTCACTTCCTCAAGGCAGAGACCGACGGGCGCCACCGGGGGCGACACCGCGTCGTTGTCCGTCGCGACCAGCAGGGCGGCGAAATCCTCCTTCGCGCGCTTCCCGCTCGCCGCCTCCAGCATCGTGCCGACCAGGAACCGCACCATGTGGTGCAGGAACCGGTTGGCCTCGACGTCGAACACCAGCCCCTCCGGTCCCGCCGGATCGCTCCGGCGCCACCGGGCCAGCCGCACCTCGCACCTGTGGTCATCGTCCGCGTGCGCGGTGCCGCGCACGGCGAATCCCCGGAACGCATGCGTGCCCGGCAACCGCGCGGCGCACCAATCCAGCACCTCGCGGTCGAGGGCCCGGTGCCAAGGGAGCGTCCAGCGTCGCCGGAACGGCGACTCCGCCTCCTTGTCGAGCCCCACCGCATAGCTGTAGCGCCGTGCCGTGGCGTCGTACCGCGCATGGAACCCCGCGCGCATCTCGTGCGCGGCCGCCACCCACAGGTCGTTCGGGAGCTTCTCGTTCAGGACCCGCTGCATCTTCTCCGCCGTCCAGTGCGGCGCGACGGTCACCCCGGCACACTGCCCGCGTGCATGCACGCCGGCATCCGTGCGCCCGGCCCCCGTGACCCGCACCGGCGCGCCCTGCAGCTTCGCCAACACGTCCTCGAGGACCCCCTGCACGGTGCGCTGCCCCGGTTGCACCTGCCATCCGGCGAAGTCGGTGCCGTCATAGTGCAGGACCAGCTGCAGGGTGCGCTCCGACATCGCAGGGAAGTTATCGGACGCGCAGAGTGGATTCAAGCAACAACGCGCGCGTTCGATTGACTTCGCTCCCCGGCCGGGACAACCTTCCTCGCTCCGTCGCGCCGCCGGCGCCCGTCGTCCGCCACCCCCGCTCATGACCGCCCGAACGCTCACCTCGCTCGCGCAGGCCCTCGGGGGCGCCACCGACCTCGACGCGGCGCTCGTCGCGCTCTCCGGCGCGCTCGCGGAGAGCGACCGGGACGCGCGCATCGCGCTCCTCCGCGTCGACTCGAAGGCCGGCCTGGTGCGTGAACGGCTCGAGGTGAAGGAGGGACGGGTGGATCGCGCGCCCCTCGAGACCTCGCTCGAACAACTGCCGCGCCTGGTCCTCCGCGCCGTGCAGGACGGCGGGACCTTCGCGGACGTCGCGGACGAGCCGGCCGCCTATGCGCGGCTGCTGCGGCTGAGCGGGTTCGACGAGGGATCCTCGCTCACGCTGCGCGGCGTGAAGGTGGACGGCCAGCTCGTCGCCGTGCTCTCGCTCGCGGAACCGCGGCGGGTCTTCGGTACGCGCGCCACCGAGCGCCTCGCGCCCCTCGCCTCGCTCTTCGAGCTCGCGCAGGGGCGCTTCGTCGATCGCGAGGCGCGCGAGGAGGCCGCACGCACGCTCGAGGAGGTGACACAACGCGTCCACGGCGACTACCTGCAGCGACTCGCGCAGCTGGAGGGGGAGGTCGCGGCGACGCGCGGGGCGGTCAGCACGCCCGCCGAGGATGCCGTCGCCGCCGTCACGCGCGAGCGGGAGGACGCGAAGCGCGCCGAGGAGTCGCGCCGCATGCTCCGGCGCCTCGCAGCGCTCGAGCACCAGATCACGGCGTCGGTCGGCCAGCTGGAGCAGGCGCACATCGAGCTCCACCGGCGGAGCGAGGCCCTCCGGCAGCGCACGCGCACGCTCTACCTGCTCGACCGCGTGATGTCGCTCGCGGCCGAGACCAAGGACCCGCACCGTCTCGCCGAGGGGCTCCTCTCGCTCGTGGGCGACGACATGCAGTCGCTCCGCTGCTCCCTCTTCCTCGTCGGAAAGAAGCCGGGCACGCTCTACCTCGCGGCGGCGCGCGGCCTCGCGCCGCACGTGCAGCTCGGCAAGGTGGTGGAGATCGGCTACGGCGTGGCCGGCCAGGTGGCGCAGCGGCGGGAGCCGATGCTCGTCGTGGACGCGGTGGACGCCAAGGCGCCTCCGCTCCTCGGGGACGACTATCTCACCAGTGGTTCGTTCATCTCCTTCCCGCTGGTGCTGCATGGCGACCTGGTGGGCGTGGTGAACCTGACCAACCGGGCCCAGCGGGGCCTCTTCGTCGAGGAGGACGTCGAGCGCGTGCGCATGCTCGGCCTCGTGATCTCCCTCATCGCCAAGGAAGCGAACCTCCCCGAGGGGCTGCTCGGGACCATCCGTGAGCGCTAGCGTCCTCCAGCGGACGCTCCGGAAGCTCGCGGGCGGGGAGACGCTGGACAGCGAGGAGTCCGCGGCCGCGTTCCGCGCGGTGATGGCGGGGGAGGGGAGCCCCGCGCAGATGGCCGCGCTCCTCATGGCGCTGCGGGTGCGCGGGGAGACCCCCGACGAGGTCGCGGGTGCGGCGCGTGCCCTGCGCGAGGCGATGACCAAGCTGGAGGCGCCGGCGCCGGACACGCTCGTCGACACCTGCGGCACGGGCGGCGGCGCCGTCGGCACCTTCAACATCTCGACGGCGTCCGCGCTCCTCGCGGCCGGCGCGGGGGTGCGGATCGCGAAGCACGGCAACCGCTCCTTCACCTCGAAGTCGGGCAGTGCGGACGTCCTCGAGGCGCTCGGCGTGCCGATCGACGTGCCGGTCGAGCGGATGCGCGCGGTACTCGACGAGGCCGGGATCGTGTTCATGTTCGCGCCCACGATGCACCCCGCGATGCGGCACGTCGGGCCCGTGCGCCGCGAGCTCGCCATCCCCACGGTGATGAACCTCGTCGGGCCGCTCGCGAACCCGGCCAGCGCGGGGCGTCAGTTGATCGGCGTGGCCGACGCGGCGCGCCTCGAGCTCATCGCCGGGGCCCTCGCCACGCTCGGCACGGTGCACTCGATGGTCGTGCACGGTGCGCCGGGGATGGACGAGATATCCCCGCTGGGCGAGACGACGGTCGTCGAGCTCCGCGGCCACGAGATGACGCGGTGGACGATCGACCCCGCCTCCCTGGGTGTGACGGGCGTGACCGCGGCCGAGCTCGCAGGTGGGGAGCCGGCGCAGAACGCGACGATCATCGAGCGGATCCTGCTCGGCAAGGGCTCGTCCGGCGCGGTGGCTGCGGTGGTGCTGAACGCGGCGGCGGCGATCGTCGTCGCAGGCAAGGCCCCCTCGATGCCGGAGGGGATCGCCTTGGCGCGCGCGGCGCTCGACGACGGACGCGGGTGGGAGGCGCTGGGACGCCTCCGGCGCGCCTCGGCCGCGAGGGCCTGACGCGCCGGGGAGGCGCGAGGCTCAGTAGCGGCGCATGACCCCGACGACGATCCCCTGCACGCGCACGTTGTCCTCGTGCACGTAGATCGGCGCCATCGCCGCGTTCGCCGGCTGGAGCCGGATGCGGCCGTCGCGCTCGCGGAAGTAGCGCTTCACCGTGGCGCCGGAATCCTCGAGCATCGCGATCACCATCTCGCCGTTGTCCGCCGCGGGCCGGTCGTGCACCACGACGTAGTCGCCGTCCGAGATCTGGTCGTCGATCATCGAGTCCCCGCGGACGCGGAGCACGAAGTGGTTGCCGGCGCGCCGCACGAAGTCGTCGGGCACGGCGATCGTCTCGGCGGTGTCGAACGCCTCGATCGGGTATCCGGCGGCCACCGCGCCGAGCAGGGGGAGCTCGACCGCGCGCGTGAAGATCTCGGAGGGGAGGATCTCGATCGCGCGGCTCTCGTTGTACGAGCGCTTGATGTACCCCTTCCGCTCCAGGTTGCTCAGGTGCTCGTGCACCGTGGCGAGGGAGTTATAGTTGAACTGCTCCGCGATCTCCTCGAAGCTCGGGGCGTATCCGTTCTCCCCGGCGTAGCTCGTGAGGAAATCCAGGATCTGGCGCTGGCGCTTGGTGAGCGGCATCTCGACGGCCCCGACGATCGTGAGGAATGGTGTGGATGACCGGAGGGGTCATCGCGCACTTGACTCCCGAACAGTACCCGAAGTAACGGTATCCGAACATTGACCGAAGCACAAGGGAGCACCGAATGGTCCCCGGCCACCGGGCCGCTGGGGGATTTGACGCGCGCGTCCGAGGAACGGGCGCGGTACTCGCGCGCGCGCCTGGCGGAGCTCGAGCGTGCCGCGGCGGATGCGCGAACGGCGCCGGGGTTCGCGGCAGCGCTGCGCGGCCCCCACGTGCGCGTGATCGCGGAGATCAAGCGGAGGTCGCCGAGCAAGGGGCGGATCAACGACGACCTGGAGGCGGGGACGCGCGGAAAGGCCTACGAGGCCGGGGGGGCCGCGGCGCTCTCCGTGCTCACCGAGCCCGACCGGTTCGGCGGGGCCCTTGAGGACCTCGCCGCGGCGCGTGCGGCCGTGCAGATCCCGCTGCTCCGGAAGGACTTCATCACGGACGAGTCCCAGCTCCTCGAGGCGCGGATCCACGGCGCGTCGGCGGTGCTGCTGATCGCGCGGGCGCTCCCGCCGGCGCGGCTCGCCGCCCTGGCCGGCGCAGCGCGAGCGATGGCGCTCGAGTGCCTGGTCGAGGTGCGTGACGAGCGCGAGCTGGAGCGGGCGGTGCGCGAGCCGGGGGCGGTGATCGGGGTGAACAACCGCGACCTGGAGACGCTCCGGATCGACGCCGCGGTCGGGGACCGGTTGCTGCCGCAGGTTCCGGCGGACCGCGTCGCCGTCTACGAGAGCGGCGTGCAGGACGTGCGCGACGTGGAGCGGGCCGCGGCCGCGGGTGCCGACGCGGTGCTCGTGGGCTCCGTGCTCTCCGCGCACGGCGCGGCCGCCGCTGCCGCCGCCGCGGTGCGCGCGCTCGCCGCCGTGCCGAGACGCGCGCGTGATTGAACTCAAGTTCTGCGGGCTCACGCGCGCGGCGGACGCGGCGACGGCGGCCGAATGCGGCGCCGACGACGCCGGGGTGATCTTCGCCCATGGTCCGCGCCTCGTGGACGTGGCGCGCGCGAAGGAGGTCTTCGCGCCGCTCCGCGGTGGCGGGGTGCGACGCGTCGGTGTCTTCGGCCGCCAGGAGCCCGCGGAGATCGCGCGCATCGCGGACGCGGCGGCGCTCCACGTGGTACAATTGCACGATGGCGCGGGGCGGGACGCCCTTCTAATGTTGCGGGAGAGGTTCGACGGCGCGATCTGGCTCGTCCTCGGAGTGGAGGGCGCGTTGGTGCCCGCGCTGGACGATGCCGCGGCGCGCGCCGTGGATGCGGTGGTGCTCGACACGTCGGCGGGCGGTCGCTCCGGCGGGACCGGGGTGGCGTTCGACTGGACGGGCGCGCGCGCCGGCGTGCGGCGGGTGCAGGAACGTGCGCGCGTGGTGCTGGCGGGCGGGCTGCGGCCGTCGACGGTGGCCGAGGCGGTGCGGGTGCTGTCGCCGGACGTGGTGGATGTGTCCTCGGGCGTCGAGTCGTCGCCGGGGATCAAGGATCCTGAACTGATGCGGGCGTTCGCCACGGCGGCGCGCCCGCGCGAGGAGTGATGACGCAGGTCGCGACGGACCGGTTCGGCGCGTTCGGCGGGCGCTATGTGCCCGAGACGCTGGTGCCCGCCCTCGATGCCCTCGAGGTGGCGCTCGCGGACGCCCTTGCCGATCCGGCGTTCGGGCGGGAACTCACGCACCTCCTCGAGACCTATGTCGGCCGTCCCTCGATCCTCACCGAGGCGCCCCGCTTTTCCGAGCTGGTGGGGGCGCAGGTCTGGCTGAAGCGCGAGGACCTGAACCACACCGGCGCCCACAAGATCAACAACGCGCTCGCCCAGGCGCTGCTCGCGCGGCGGATGGGGAAGCGTCGCATCATCGCCGAGACGGGCGCGGGGCAGCACGGCGTCGCGACCGCGACGGTGTGCGCGCGCCTCGGCCTCACCTGTGTCGTCTACATGGGTGAGGAGGACATGCGCCGCCAGGAACTGAACGTCTTCCGCATGCGTCTGATGGGTGCCACGGTCGTGCCGGTCACGGCCGGCACGCGCACGCTCAAGGACGCCACGAGCGAGGCGATCCGCGACTGGGTGACGACTTGCGAGGACTCCCACTACATCATCGGGTCGGTGGTGGGGCCGGCGCCCTACCCGCGGATGGTGCGCGACTTCCAGGCGCTCATCGGCCGTGAGGCGCGCGCGCAGATGCTCGAGCGCGCGGGGCGCCTGCCGCGCTCGGTCGTGGCGTGCGTCGGGGGCGGCTCCAACGCGATGGGGATCTTCCACGCATTCGTGCCGGATGCCGGCGTGGAGCTCATCGGCGTCGAGGCCGCGGGCGAGGGCGTGGAGACGGGGCGTCACTCGGCCTCGCTCACCAAGGGTGAGCCGGGCGTCCTGCATGGGACGCTGAGCTACCTCCTGCAGGACGAGCACGGCCAGGTGCACCCCGCGCACTCGATCTCCGCCGGCCTCGATTACCCCGGTGTGGGACCGGAGCACGCCTGGCTCAAGGATTCCGGCCGGGCGCAGTACGTCGCCGTCACGGACGATGAGGCGCTGGAGGGGTTCGGGCTCCTCGGACGGCTCGAGGGGATCATCCCGGCGCTCGAGACGTCGCATGCGGTGGCCTGGGTCGCCGCACAGGCGGGGCGCTGGGCGGCCGACGACGCCGTGCTCCTCTGCGTGAGCGGGCGCGGCGACAAGGACGTCGCGCAGGTGGCGGCGATGCTCGAGCTCGGGGGCGTTTCGTGACCATGCCGGACGCGACTCAGCTCCCGGAGCGCGAGGCACCGCCCTGTCCGCCATCCATCGTCGAGGACGTGCTGAAGATCCTCGACAAGGCGGTGCGGGCGCACCAGCTGTACATGCACAACAACCCGACCTACCTGAAGGCGGTGGAGAACGCGCGACGCGCGTTCGACCCACTCTGGCAGCAGGTGGACGAGCTGGTGCTGCAGGTGACCGAGACGCAGCTGATCTGGTACGACGTCCCCGTGCACGCGCAGCCCGACAAGGCCGGGGACAGTCTCCCCTGGATCTTCTTCAAGGACGGGCTGCGCGAGCTGACGCTCCTGCCGGGGTTCGAGAACGAGGAGCTCGAGCGCTTCCTCGCGATCATCCCCAAGGTGCGGCATGCGCAGGCGCACGAGGATGACCTGCTGACGCTGCTCTGGGAGCAGGAGTTCGAGGCGCTGCGCTACCGCTACGTCGAGCTCGGCGACGGCGGCGCGGCGACGCTCGAGACGAGCGCCGACCCGGGGCGCTGGCCGGTGCCGGCGGGACAGGAGCCGGCGCCCCTCAAGTCCGCGATCGACGAGGCGCGTGCGGAGCAGGAGCAGTCGGGGACCGCCGACGGGGCCGCCCCGCGGCCCTCCGGGCTCATCCGCATCGAGGACTTCGACGCGACGCTCTACTTCCTGGACCAGCACGAGGTGGAGTACCTGAAGCAGGAGACGCAGCGCGAGTATGCGCTCGACCTGCGGCGACTCACGGTCTCGGCCCTGCTCGACATCTTCGAGCTGCAGGTCGATCCACTGGTGCGCGCCGAGGTGGGGAACGACCTCGAGGCCCTCGTCCTGCACCTCCTCTCGGCGGGACAGTTCTCCTCCGTCGCCTTCCTGCTGCGTGAGATCGAGGGCACGATGCAGCGGGCGCGTGAGCTGAAGCCGGCCGACCGCGAGCGGCTCGGGCGCCTCTCCGAGCGGCTGAGTCATCCCGACTCCCTGGCGCAGATGCTCCAGGCACTCGAGGAGTCCTCCTCGCTCCCCCCGGCGGACGAGCTCGCGCAGCTCTTCGCCGAGCTCAGGCCGACGGCGCTCGTGGTGCTCCTCGAGTTCACCGACCGCACGGTGAACGCGGCGCTCAAGCCGCTCCTCGAGGGCGCGGCGGACCGGCTGGCGGCGTCGAATACGTCCGAGCTGGTGAAGCTCGTGAAGGCGCCCAAGGCCTCAGTCGCGCGCCAGGCGATCCGGCGCGCCGGGTCCATGAAGGCGGCCGCAGCGGTCCCGGCGCTCGGGGAGTTGCTCGCGGGCGGCGCCGAGCGCGACATCCGCTCCGTCACCGTGGCGGCGCTCACCGAGATCGGGACACCCGGTGCGCTGGGCGCGCTCGAGGTCGCGCTCGGGGACGAGGACCGCGACATCCGCGTGGCGACGCTGCGCGCGCTCGCCGCGCGCACCCACCGGCCCGCGCTCGCCAAGGTCGAGGCGATGGTCGGCGGGAAGATGGCCAAGGACGCCGACCGCACGGAGCGCATCGCGCTCTTCGAGCTCTTCGGCTCCATCTGCGGCGACGGCGGCGTGCCGATGCTCGACGGCATCCTCTCGGCCAAGGGCGGGCTCTTCTCGCGCAAGGAGGATCCCGAACTCCGCGCCTGCGCGGCGGTCGCGCTCGGGAAGGTCGGGTCCGCCGCCGCGCGCAAGGCGCTCGAGAAGGCCGTGGGCGAGAAGGACGTGATCGTGAAGGCCGCCGTGTCGCGGGCGTTGCGCGGCGGTGCCGCATGACCGGCGGGAGCGAGCGCACGCCGCCACCGGGGATCGCGCGCCCCTCGGTCGCGCGCGACACGCAGGCGAACACGACCGGGCTCGCCGAGGGTGCGGTGCGGCGGCTCGGGCGGACCTTCGTGCTCAGCTTCTACGTGGCGCTCCGCAACCTGAAGCTCTATCCGGTCGAGAACGCCGTGGTGCAGAAGGCGCTCGAGGAGCTCGCGGGGCTCGCGAACGACCTGCTCGCGGGGGACGGGGAGTGCGAGTTCCGGCTGGCCGGGGAGTTCCTGTTCCTGAACTCCACGCGCATGAAGCTCGACCTCGACAACTACACGAGCTTCTCCTACATCCTCGGCCGGTGCCGCGAGGCGGGCGTGGGGAGCGTGCGCTTCACCACGCGCCCGGCGGTGCGCGACTGGACCATCCTGCTCTCCTTCCTCTCCTCGCCGCAGGGCCGGACCCCCGACGACCGGTACGAGACCCTCCTCCGCCGCATGCAGGAGACGGGCGTCACGGTGTTCGAGATGGGCCCGCAGTCCGACAGCGACGACAAGCCGGAGGATGCGGGTGAGGCGAAGGAGCGCGCCAAGCGCACGTACGCACAGTCGGTCAGCACCACGAAGGAAGTGATCAACTCGGTGCGCATGGGGCAGAGCCCGAACACGCGGAAGATCAAGCGCGTGGTGCAGGGCATCGTCGACCAGATCCTCGCGGAGGAGACGTCGCTGATGGGGCTCACCACCATCCGCGACTACGACGACTACACGTTCACGCACTGCGTCAACGTCTGCATCTTCTCCGTGGCGCTGGGGCGGCGCCTCGGGCTCACGCGCCTGCAGCTCTACGACCTCGGCTTCGCGGGGCTCTTCCACGACATCGGCAAGTCCCGGGTCCCGATCGACATCATCCAGAAGCCGGACATGCTCACCGAGGACGAGTGGCGCCTCGTCGCCGCGCATCCCTGGCTCGGCGTGCTCGCCCTCTTCCAGCTCCGCGAACAGTCGGAGTTCCCCTACCGGTCGATGCTGGTGGCGTACCAGCACCACATGAAGCGGGACCTCACCGGCTACCCGCGATCGCTGCGCATGACCGAGATCTCGTTCTACAGCAAGATCGTCGCGGTGGCCGACGGCTTCGACGCGGCGACGACGCGCCGCGTGTACAACTCCGAGCCGATGGACCCGGCGACGGTGCTGCAGGAGATGCGCGACAACCCGCGCCGCGGCATGGACCCGGTGGTCGTCAAGGCCTTCGTCGCGCTGCTCGGGATCTATCCGGTGGGAACCTTCGTGGTGCTCGACACCTTCGAGCTGGCGATCGTGCACGGCCCGAACCCGCTCCCGGAGATGGTCTCGCGGCCGCTCGTGCGTATCGTGAGCGACTCGCTCGGGAACGTGCAGTACCCCGGGGACCTCGTGGACCTCGCCGAGACGGACGCGGAGGGGAACTTCCGGCGCACCATCATCAAGACCGGCGACCCGGAGAAGTACGGCATCCGCGTCGGGGACTTCTTCCTCTGACGGCGACGCTGTCGGCACACCTCGCGGCGCTGCGGGCGACGCGACGTCGGGCCCTCGTCTGCTACGTGACCGCCGGCCACCCGGACCGGGCGGCGTCGCTGCGCCTCCTCCGTGAGCTGCCGGCCGCCGGGGCGGACGTCATCGAGGTGGGCGTGCCCTTCTCGGATCCACTCGCGGACGGGCCGGTGATCCAGGGGAGCTCGCAGCAGGCGCTCGACCAGGGGATGACGCTCGAGGGCACGCTGGCGCTGATCGCCGAGGCGCGGAGCACGGTGCCGATCGTGCTCTTCACCTACCTGAATCCCCTCATGGCCGCGGGGCCAGCGGTCCTCGAGCGCGCCGCGCGCCAGGGCGTGCACGGCGTCCTCATCACGGACCTCCCCGTGGGCGCCGACCCCGAGCGCGAGGCGTGGCTCGGGGAGGGGCCGCTGGAGTTCGTGCGACTGGTCGCGCCCACCACGCCCCCCGCGCGCATGGCCGAGATCGCGCGGCATGGCCGCGGATTCGTCTACCTGATCAGCCGCCTCGGGGTCACCGGGATGCAGGAGCGCGTGGCCAGCGCGCTCCCGGCGAGCGTCGCCGCGCTCCGCGAGGTGTGCGCGCTCCCGATCTGCGTGGGCTTCGGGATCTCGACCCCGGCACAGGCGCGCGAGGTCGGCGCACTCGCGGACGGCGTGGTGGTGGGGAGCGCCCTGGTCAAGGCGGCCGAGTCGGGCGTGGACGAAGCCCTTGCCTTGGTGCGCAGCCTGCGGGCCGCGCTGGACGTGCCGGGCGCATGAACCGCGTACTGAACGCCTATCGCATCGTGATCCCGGTGCTGGGCGGCCTGCTGCTCGCGGTCACGCTCGTCCTCACCACCGAGTGGATCGCGCAGGTGACCTGGGTCCTGCCGCTGATGCTCGCGGTGGGCGCGATCCGGCGGACGCAGCTGCCGGTCACCAAGTACACCGCGATCCAGCTCCTCGGGATGGTCGCCGTGGGCGGAGCCGTGGTCATCGGACCCGTGGCGACCGCCCTCGCGCTCGCGGGCGGGATCTACTTCACCGACCGCATCTGGCTCCGTCGCGACGGCACGGCCGCGTGGATCAACGCGGCGCGGGAGGTGCTGGCGCTCTACGCGGCCTACGGCTGGTACGCCTGGGGCCGCGTCCCGCTCGGCGCCGAGCCTCTCGCCGTCGACGGCGAGAGCGTCCCGGCGATCGCGCTGCTGATCCTCGTGCAGTTCCTCATCAGCAAGCTCCTCTGCTACTTCACGCTGCTGCTGCGGGACAAGCTCTCGGCGCAGGAGAAGTCGCTGATCCTCCGCTACGAGGTGATCGCGCTGGGGTCCGGCGTGGTGGCCCTGACCGCCCTCCTCCTCTCGGTCGCCTTCCTCGGCTGGGTCGGGGCCGCGGTGGTGCTCGTCGTGCTCGCCTTCGCGGGCCTCCTGCTCCGGCGGATCATCGAGGAGAGCGTCGCGGCCGAGGAACTCAACACGGTGCTCTCGATCGAGCTCGTCGGGACCTCGGAGGGGTCGCTCGGCGACGCCATCCGGCGGATCGAGGAACTCGGGCATCGCCTGCTCGAGTGGCGGGAGCTGCGGGTGCTGCGCGCCGCGGGGGCGGAGGTGACGCTGGTCTATCGGTCGGGCGAGGGGCTGCTCTCGCCCGTCGAGCCACAACCGCTCGACGGGACGGCGCTGCGGCAGGAGGCGATCGCCTCGGGACAGCCGATCGTGCTGGGCAACGCGGACCGCGACCCGCGCGTGGAGCGGCCGCAGCCGGGCGCCGCCTCGCGCGCGGTGGTGCCGCTCCGATTCGGCGACCGCACGATCGGCCTGCTCGAGATCGACACGCACAAGCGCGAGGCATACGGCCCCAAGGAGGTCGTGCTCATCCGCCGGATCGCCAACCAGCTGGCGGCGACGATCCACGTGATCGACCTGCGCAATCCGCTGCTCGCGACCGTGGCGCGACTGGCGCAGGAGGTGGAGTCCCTCTCGGCCACGGCACGCCGGCTCCGCACGGACAGCGAGTCGGTGGCGCACACGGCAGGGGAGATCGGGCGGGCCGTGGGGGACGAGTCGGAGCAGATGGCGCGGGGGTTGGAGGTGACCGTGTCGTTGAGCGAGCGCTCCGTGGCCGCGGCGGCCGACGCACGCACCGCGCACGACGAGACGCGAAAGGCGAGCGCGATCGCCGCCGAGTACCGCGGGACGGTGGATGCCGCCATGGAGCGCCTGGTCGGCGCGAAGACCTTCGTCTCGGAGGGGTCGGGCCGCGTCGCGCTCCTCGCGCAGTCCACGCGGCAGGTGACGGGCTTCATCAGCGTGATCCGCGAGCTCGCGGTGCAGACGAACCTCCTGGCGCTCAACGCCGCGATCGAGGCCGCGCGTGCGGGGCACGAGGGGCGGGGCTTCGCGGTGGTGGCGGACGAAGTTCGCAAGCTGGCCGAGGAGAGTGGCCGGGCGGCGGACGACGCGACGGGCGTGCTGCGCGAGTTCGAGCAGCAGATGCGCGAGACGGCCGCGCTCATGGAACGGGGAGAGGCGCTCGTCGGCGACGCCGAGACGCTCTCGGGCGGTGCGCGCGAGGCGCTTGGCCGGATCGTCGGCGCCACCGGCGGCGCGGCGGTGCAGGCGGCGCGCATCGCTGGCGCGGCGGACGAGCAGGGGACCGACGTCGCACGGCTCCGCGAGCGGATGCAGCGCGTTGCGGAGATCTCCGGACGGAACAAGGCCGGCGCCACCAAGGTCGCGGCGGCCGCAGGGGACCAGGCGAGCGCCCTGCGGGAGCTCGAACACGCGACCACGGCACTGCGCGGCGTGGTGGCGGACCTCTCCGACCTCGCGCACCGGATCGCGGGGGCCCAGTGAGCGGACGTCCACTCGTGCTGCCCGCATGGGCGAAGGTGGGGGAGAAGCGGGCGGCCCACATCGCGCGGGTGACCGAGCTGCTCGACCGATGGGCGCAGCAGCTCAAGTTGGATGCCGCCGAGGCTCAGGCCTGGCACGACGTCGGCCGGTGGCACGATGCGCTGCGCGACGCGCCCGAGGAGCAATTGCGCGCCCTCGCGGGGCCGGTGGGACTCCCGCTCGACGTGCTGCACGGTCCCGCCGCCGCGAACCACCTCGTGGCGCTCGGGGAGACGCGGGAGAGCGTGCTCTCCGCCGTGCGGTGGCACACGGTGGGGCACGCGGACTGGGACCGCACGGGGCGCGCGCTCTACATGGCGGACTTCCTCGAGCCCGGTCGCGGCTTCATGCGTGCCGACCGTGCCTTCCTCGCGGAGCACCTGCCGCACGACTTCAACGGCGTCTTCCGGCAGGTGCTGCAGATGCGGCTCGAGTGGACGCTCCGGGAAGGGAAGGCGCTCTTCCCGGAGGCCGTCGGCCTCTGGAACTCCGTGCGGTGAGGGGACGCGGGCGCTGGCTGGTGCTCGCCGCGGGGGCGCTGCTCCTGGCGGCGGTCCTCTGGATCCGACCCTGGCCATTCGGCGGTGACGCCGGCGGCGGGGTCGCCGGGGTCCCCCGACCGAAGCGCATCGTGCCCGAGGAGACGCGCATCCGCGTCGAGGTGCTCAACGCGTCCGGCGAGCGCGGACTCGCGCGGCGCGGCACGGCGTTCCTGCGCGACCTCGGCTTCGACGTGGTGGGCTCGGGGAACGCGCCGGCCCGGATGGACAGCACCACCATCTGGGTGCGCGGCGGCCGCCAGGACTGGGCCGAGCTGGCGGCCAAGGGACTGGGCGGGGCGCGCATCGAGGCGCGCCCGGACAGCTCACGCTACCTCGATCTCACGATCCTGCTCGGTCCCGACTGGCGGCCGCCGCCGGAGCCGTTCGACCCGTAGCTGGCCGCACGCCGCGGCGATATCCATGCCGCGGCTCTTCCGGATCGCCACCTCCACCCCGGTCTTCCGGATACGGCGCGCGAACTTGGCGATCGCCTCCGGCGTCGTCGGCGTGAAGCCCATCGCGCCTCCCGGATGGAGGGGGATGAGGTTCACGAACGCGCCGCAGCGGCGTGCGAGCGAGGCGAGCTGCTCCGCGTGCTGCGCATGGTCGTTGACGCCGCCGAGCATGACGTACTCGAACGTCACGCGGCGGTCGAAGCGCGCCGCCGCATCGATCACCTCGGCGAGCGGGTACTTCGTGTTCACCGGCATCAGCGTCTGCCGCAGCTCGTCCGTGGGCGCGTGGATCGAGAGCGCGAGCCGGAACTGCTCCCGCCGCTTCGCGAGCGCGACGATGCCGGGGAGGATGCCGACCGTGGAGACGGTGATGTGGCGCGCGCCGATCCCGAAGCCCTTCGCGTCGTTCAGGATCGTGAGCACCGGGTCGACGGCCTTCCAGTTCATGAGCGGCTCCCCCATCCCCATGAACACGATGTTCGTCGCCCGGACCGGAGGGTCGAGCAGCGCCAACTCGCGCACCTGGCCCGCGATCTCATGCACCGCGAGGTTGCGCGCGAAGCCCATCGCCCCCGTGGCACAGAACGAGCACTGGAGCGCGCATCCCACCTGGGACGAGATGCAGAAGGTCATCCGGTCACCGTCCGGGATCGCCACCGTCTCGATCGACTGGCCGTCGGCGAGGCGGAAGAGGAACTTCCGCGTCCCATCCGACGACCGTTGCTGGGCGTCGAGCCCGAGCCGCGGCATCGTGAAGTGCGCGGCCAGGACCTCCCGGAACGCGTTCGGCAGGTCCGTCATCTCCGCGAAGGAGGGGACGGGTTTGGCCCAGAGGTGCGGCACCACCTGGCTGCCACGGTAGGGCTGGTGGCCTTGCGCGGCGGCGAACTCGCGGAGCACGCGGTCCGCCTCGGCGGGGGTCAAGTCGAGCAAATTCAGCATGTTGTAGCCTATCCCTGCCCGGAGGGGCGGTCAACGTCGGCGCGCTACCACCAAGTCTAGACGGCCGTTAGATTTACACCTCTCCTGATGACACAGTCCCGCACCCCCGGAACCCCCCGGCCCTCGTCCTGCCCGGACCACCTCACCGCCGCGTGAACGCCTCGCGCGGGGAAGCGGCGCCGACGGCGTCGCGTTGGTTGCCCGTCCTTGCATGGGCTGGGCTCATCCTGGTCCTGACCTCCTGGCCCAACCCGCGCGTGCCGATGAGCGCGTCGTCGATCGACAAGTTCGCGCACTTCGGGCTCTACGGGGTCCTGGGCTTCCTCGTCGGCCGGACCATCCGACCGACGCACCTGGTGCCGTCCATCGTGAAGGCGCTCCTCGTGCTCGCGGCGTTCGGCGCGGCGGACGAGTGGCACCAGCGCTTCATCTCCGGCCGTTCGATGAGCGTCTGGGACTGGGTCGCTGACCTCTCGGGCGCGTTCACCGGGCTCCTGCTCGCGCAACTCCTCCTCTCACTGGCGCGCGCGCGCCGGGATCGACCGTCGTGACCGCACCATCCGGACCGCCGCTGCGCACCTCGCTCCGCAGCCACATGGGAGGCGCGCTCCGCCGCCGCGACGCCGGGACCACCGTCACGCTCGGCGGGTGGGTGCACCGCGCGCGCGACCTCGGTGGACTCGTCTTCCTCGACCTCCGTGACCGGGAAGGGGTGGTTCAGGTCTCGTTCAACCCGGAGTGGACCGCCGCCGACGTGATCGCGCAGGCGGCCGACGTCGGGGTGGAGAGTGTCGTGATGGTCGAAGGCATGGTCGCAGAGCGGCCGCCCGAGATGCGCAACAAGGACCTCGGCACCGGCGAGATCGAGGTGCGCGCGACCGCGATCCGCGTCGTCGGACCTGCGACGACACCGGCGATCCCGGTCGCGCCCGCGAAGGACGGGAAGCCGCCGGCCGAAGAGCTGCGGCTGCGCCACCGCGTGCTCGACCTCCGGCGGCCGGAGCTCGCGCGCAACCTGCAGCTCCGTCATCGGCTGATGCAGGTGACGCGCGGCTACCTGAACGACGAGGGGTACCTCGAGATCGAGACCCCGATCCTCACGAAGCCGACGCCCGAGGGCGCGCGCGACTTCCTCGTGCCCAGCCGGATGCACCCCGGCGAGTTCTTCGCGCTCCCGCAGTCCCCGCAGATCTACAAGCAGCTCTTCATGTGCTGCGGCCTCGACCGCTACTACCAGATCGCACGCTGCTTCCGCGACGAGGACCTCCGCGCGGACCGGCAGCTCGAGTTCACGCAGATCGACATCGAGGCCTCGTTCATCGGGCGCGAGGACATCCTCGCGATGGCGGAGGGGCTGATCGCCGCGCTCTGGCTCGAGGCGGGGCACGCCGTGGAGCTCCCCTTCCCGCGGATGACGTACGCGGAGGCGATGGAGCGCTTCGGGTGCGACCGTCCCGACCTCCGCTACGACCTCGAGATCACCGACCTGACCTCGGCCTTCGGGCGGAGCGAGTCGGCCATCATCCAGCAGGCGCTGGCCGCGGGCGGGCGCATGCGCGGGATCCGCGTGCCGGGTGCCGCCGGGTGGAGCCGCAAGCAGGTGGACGAGCTCGAGGCCATCGCGAAGGGGGCGGGGGCCGGAGGCCTGGTGCGGCTCAAGCAGGTGGACGGCAAGGTGGAGGGACCGCTCGCGAAGTTCCTCGACGAGGGCGCGCAGCGCGCGCTCGGCCTGGCGGATGGCGAGCTGCTGCTCGCGGTCGCGGGCCCGGACCGCGTCTCCAGTCCCGCGCTCGACCGCGTGCGCCAGGAGTGCGCCGAGCGACTCGGCCTCGTGGATGACGGCGTGCGCCGGTTCCTGTGGGTGCTCGACTTCCCGATGTTCCTGCAGGATCCCGACTCGGGCGCGCTCGCCGCGGTGCACCATCCCTTCACCGCGCCGAACGCGGAGGACATGGCCGCGCATCCGGACGACCCGGCGCGATGGCGCGCGCTGGCCTACGATTGCGTGCTGAACGGCATGGAGCTCGGGGGCGGGAGCATCCGCACCAGCGACCCGGCGGTGCAATCGCGAATGTTCGCGCTGCTCGGCATCCCGGACGCGGCCGAGCAGGAGCGGCGTTTCGGATTCCTCCTGGAAGGGCTCCGGGCCGGCGCGCCGCCGCATGGCGGGATCGCGTTCGGGTTCGACCGGATCGCCATGCTCCTCGCGGGCGCCGCGTCGCTGCGCGACGTGATCGCCTTCCCCAAGACGACGGCCGCCCGGGCACTGTTCGAGGGTGCGCCCTCGCGCGTGCCGGACGAGGACCTGCAGGAACTGCACCTCCGCACGAGGGATCCCGAATGACCGATGGCACCGTGACCGGCGACACCACCACCGTGAAGCTCTCCACCGAGGGCGCGGACCTGCTCTCGCTCGCCGGGGCGGGGGACGCGAACCTCGCGGAGTTGCAGAAGCTCTTCCCTGTGCGGGTGACGCTGCGCGGGGAGGCGATGGTGATCACCGGTGCCGCGGAAGCGGTGGAGAAGGCCGGCGTCGTCGCCACGCGGATGATCGACCAGGCCAAGCAGCGGCTCCCGCTCGACCCCGACGACGTGCTGCGCTTCTCGATGGAGGGCCCGGCACGTGACAACGGGACGCCCGGGCGCATCGTGCTCCCCGGCGCGCGGAAGATCATCCAGCCCAAGACGCAGGGGCAGGGCGAGTACATGCAGCTGATGCTCGACAACGAGATCGTGATCGGCATCGGACCCGCGGGCACGGGCAAGACCTACCTCGCCGTGGCCGCAGCGGTGGACGCGCTCGCCCGCAAGAAGGTGCGCAAGATCGTGCTGGCGCGCCCCGCGGTGGAGGCGGGCGAGTCGCTCGGCTTCCTCCCGGGGGACATGCAGGCCAAGGTCGATCCCTACCTGCGCCCGCTGTACGACGCGCTCGACGACCTCATGCCCCCCGAGCGGGTGGCGCGCGCGCTGGAGACGCGGGTGATCGAGATCGCCCCGCTCGCCTACATGCGCGGCCGCACGCTGGCCGACGCGTTCGTCATCCTCGACGAGGCGCAGAACGCGACGACGTCGCAGATGAAGATGTTCCTCACCCGCCTCGGGTTGAACTCGCGGGCGGTGATCACGGGGGACAAGACGCAGATCGACCTGCCGAAGCGCGAGGAGAGCGGACTCCTGCAGGTGGAGCGGATCCTGGTGGGGATCGAGGGCATCGGCTTCCACTACTTCACCGATGTGGACGTGGTGCGCCACCGACTGGTCCGCGACATCGTGAAGGCGTACGCGCAGGACGCGGGCGCGTGACGCCTCGCGCCGCGTCCCGTCCGGCACGGGAGGTGCCACGCGTGGCGGTGAGCGCCGAGGGCGTGCGGTCACCGGTGGCCCGCGCACGCCTCGGCGCGGCCGCCGCGCACGTACTCCGCGCCGAGGGCGCGCGGAGCGCGATGCTCTCGCTCACGCTGATCACGCCGGCGCGGATGGCGCGGATGAACCGGGAGCACCTGGGACACGCCGGCGCGACCGACGTCATCGCGTTCGGATTCCGCGACCCGTTCGGTGCGGTGATCGGCGACGTGTATCTCTGTCCGTCCGTCGCGTCGGCGAACGCGCGCCGCTTCAAGGTGCCCGTGCGTGAGGAGGTGCTGCGGCTGGTGGTGCATGGCACGCTGCACGTGCTCGGTCACGACCATCCGGCGGGCGAGGCACGCACCGCCTCCCCGATGTGGCGCCGGCAGGAGCACCTGCTGCGGCAGGTGTTGCGGCAGGGGTTGCGGCAGGGGTCGCGCGCGTGAGCCTGATCGCGGCCGCCTTCGCGCTGGCCGCCGCCGTCCTGGCGGCGCTGGGCGCGTTCGCCGACGGGGCACTGCTCGGCCTCGACGAGGACGACCAACCCGCCGACCCGCGCGTGGCGGCGCTGCTCGCGCGGCGCGAGCGGGCCCACCGGGCGCTCGCCTTCGGGCGGATCATCGCGCAACTCCTCGCCGGCGCCGCGACCTCCGTGGCGCTCCTGGTGAGCGGATGGGTGCCCGCCACGCTGCTTGCTCCCGTGGTGGTGCTCGCCGGGATCGCGGTGGTCGTGGTCACCGAGGTCGGCACGCGCGCGGCCGGGGACGCGGCTGGCGCGCGCGGGCTCTCGGCGGTGCTTCCCGTGGTGGAGGCGGTCGAGGTCCTCTTCGCGCCCGTGGTCGTGTTCGGGAGCTGGGCCGATGCCTTCCTGCACCGGATCCTCCCGCCGCCGCCGATGGACGACGACGACCGGGACGACGCCGTGGAGCGGTTCCGCGAGGTCGTGGCGGCCGAGGCTGACGTCGAGGAGGAGGGGGAGGTGTTGCTGCACGGGGTCTTCTCGCTCGGCGACACGCAGGTGCACGAGATCATGGTCCCGCGCGTGGACATCGTGGGCATCGAGCAGGACACGCCCTGGTCGCAGGTGGCGGACCGGGTGCGCAGCGCGCGGCACGCGCGCCTCGTCGTGTACGACGGCACCCTCGATGAGGTGGTCGGGATCCTCTACGCCAAGGACCTGCTCCCGGCGCTCCTGCGCGAGGAAGAGCCCGCGGGCGGTTGGCGCTCGCTCGTGAGGCCCGCGCTCTTCATCCCCTCGAGCAAGAGCGTGGAGAAGCAGCTGCGGGAGTTCCGCGCGTCGCGCCGCCACATCGCGATCGTCGTGGACGAGTTCGGGGGCACGGCGGGGTTGGTGACGCTCGAGGACGCGCTCGAACTGATCGTGGGCGACATCCAGGATGAGGGGGACGTGGAGATCCCCGAGGTCGAGCGCGGCGAGGGAGGGCGGCTCTGGGTCGCGGCGAGCGTCACGCTCGACGTGCTCTCCGACCTCACGGGTGAGGACGTGACGCGCGGCGACGTGTCCACGGTGGGCGGGCTCGTGATGGAACTCCTGGGCCGCGTGCCGCGCGCCGGCGAGTCGCTCCTGCTCGGGACCCACCGGCTCGTGGTCGAGCGCGTGGTGCGCCGGCGGATCGAGCGCGTGTACCTCGAGCCGCTCGCCGTGGCCTCGGTGGGGGACGACGAATGAGCACTCTGCTGATCACCCTGCTGCTCGTGGCGGTCGCCGGGGTGCTGACCGGAGCGGCCACCGCGCTCCGGTCGGTGAGCCGGATCTGGCTCCGCCACTGGGCGGAGCGGCGGCTCGCGGGAGCCGGGACGGCGCAGCTCTACCTTGAGCGTCCCCAGCGCCTCCTGCTCGCCGCCAGCACGGGCATCGCGGGCACCGTCTTCGCCCTGGGGGCGATGATCGGGCTGCAGGTGGGCGACCGTGCGGGATCGCTCACGCAATCGCTCGTGTTGAGCGCCCTCCTCCTTCTCGTGCTGGGACAGCTCGTCCCGCGCGCCGTGGCGCGGCGCTGGCCGGCCGAGACGCTCCCCTGGCTGCTCCCCCCGCTCCGCGCGGTGGAGCGCCTCAACGCGCCACTCGCGACGCTCGCCACCCGCATCGTGCGACGTTGGGTGGGGGGCGACGAGGCGACGGCGCAGAGCGCGCACGAGTCGCTCGAGGACCTCCTGCGCGAGGGGGAGATCGAGGGCGTGGGTGCGGCCGGTGAGCGGGCGATCATCAGCGGCGTGGTGGAGTTCGGCACCACCAAGGTGCGCGAGGTGATGACGCCGCGGTCGGAGATCGTGGCGGTCGAGCGGAGCGCCTCCGCGGCGGAGGTGGTGCGCATCGTCGCGCAGTCCAAGGTGAGCCGCCTGCCGGTCTACGCTCGCACCATCGACCACATCGAGGGGATGCTCACCAGCTGGGACGTGATCGCACGCCCCGAGGCGCCCCTGGTCACGCCGCGCCCCGTGGCGTTCGCCTCGCCGGACGAGCCCTGCCACTCCCTGATGACGCGCATGCTCCGCGAGCGGCGCCACCTCGCCATCGTGCGCGGCACCGCGGGCGAGACGCTCGGGCTCGTCACGCTCGAGAACCTGGTGGAGGAGTTCGTGGGGGACATCCACGATGAGCACGACGACGTGCAGGTGGAGCGGTGACGGCGTTCGCGATCCCGTCCACCGCGCCGGCCGCGCTGCGCGCGCTCGCCGCGGACTTCGTGGCGGGGCGGAAGGCGGCGCTCGCGCGCGCCGTGAGCATCGTCGAGGACCATCGGCCGGGACACGAGCTGCTGCTCGCCGCCTGCCACCCGCTGCTCGGCCGCGCGCGCCGGATCGGGATCACGGGCCCGCCGGGGGCGGGGAAGAGCACGCTCACGAACCTCCTGGCCGCGGCGTTCCTCGCGGAGGGGATGCGCGTGGGGGTCGTGGCGGTGGACCCCACCTCGCCATTCACCGGCGGCGCGCTCCTCGGCGACCGCGTGCGGATGGAGCGCGTGGCGCTCCACCAGAACGTCTTCATCCGCTCCATGGCCACGCGCGGCTCGCTGGGCGGGCTGGCCGCGACCACGCGCGAGGTGTGCGACGTGCTCGACGCGTTCGGGATCGACCGCATCCTGGTCGAGACCGTCGGCGTGGGGCAGAGCGAACTCGACATCGCGCGCCTCGCGGACACGAGCGTCGTGGTGCTCGTGCCCGAGTCGGGGGACTCGATCCAGACGCTCAAGGCGGGCGTGATGGAGATCGCCGACCTCTTCGTGGTGAACAAGGCGGACCGGCCCGGCGCCGACCGGCTGCGCAACGACATCGAGCTGATGCTCGGCCTGCGTTCCGGGGCGACGATGAAGAACGTGCCGGCGCACCACGGGGTGGACCTCAAGCGGGTGAACCCCGCGCGCGTCGCGCGTGAGGAAGCGGCCCGCGACGACGCGGACCGCTGGACCCCCTCGGTGCTGCGCACGGTCGGGTCCACCGGGGAGGGGATCCCGGAACTTCTCGCGGCCCTCGAGCGTCATTTCGGGTATCTTGGGCGGAGCGGCGCGCTGCAGGAGCGGCGGCGCGCCCGGCTCCGCGAGCGGGTGATGGCGATGGTGGAAGGACGCGTCCGCCGGCGGCTCTGGAGCGACGCGGCCACGCTGGAATGGCTGGAGGGGCGGCTCCCCGCGCTCGAGCGTGGCGAGACGACGCCGCTGGCCGAGGCCGACACGCTGCTGGCCAGGAGCGTCGCGGCAGGAACTCTCACAGGGAACCCACGATGACCTCGATCCCGGACCTCGACCCGACCGTCGCCGCGATGCAGCAGGAGCTCGAGCAGCTCCGCGCCGAGGTGGACGGCTGGCGCAAGCGGTATGAGAAGGGCGAACGGCGCGACATCGCGTACACGAACTCGGAGAAGGAGGTGGCGCCGCTCTACACCGCGCTCGACCTCGAGGGCTCGGCCGGCACGGCGTTCGAGACGCCGGGCGCCTACCCATTCACGCGCGGCATCCATCCCACCGGGTACCGCGGCAAGCTCTGGACCATGCGGCAGTTCGCCGGCTTCGGCTCGGCCAAGGAGACGAACGCGCGCTACAAGTTCCTCCTCGCGAACGGCACCACCGGCCTCTCGGTGGCCTTCGACTTCCCGACGCTGATGGGGTACGACTCCGACCACCCGCGGTCGGAGGGGGAGGTCGGGAAGTGCGGTGTGGCGATCTCGTCGCTGGCCGACATGGAGCAGCTCTTCGAGGGGATCCCGCTCGACCAGGTCTCGACGTCGATGACGATCAACGGCCCGGCGATCATCCTCTGGTGCTTCTACATCGCCGCGGCGGAGAAGCAGGGCGTGAAGCCGGAGCAGCTCCGGGGGACGATCCAGAACGACATCCTCAAGGAGTACATGGCGCAGCACGCCTGGTGCTTCCCGATCGAGCCCGCGTTGCGCCTGATCGTCGACATGTTCGAGTACGGGGCGGAGCACGTGCCGCTCTGGAACACGATCTCGATCTCGGGCTACCACATCCGCGAGGCGGGGGCGACGGCGGCGCAGGAGCTCGCCTTCACGCTCGCCGACGGGTTCACCTACGTGGAGCGGGGCATCGCGCGCGGCCTCGACGTGGACGAGTTCGCGCCGCGCCTCTCGTTCTTCTGGGACATCCACAACGACTTCTTCGAGGAGATCGCCAAGCTGCGGGCGGCCCGCCGCATCTGGGCGCGGCACATGAAGGAGCGCTACGGGGCCAAGTCGCCGCGCTCGCTCATCATGCGCTTCCACTCGCAGACCGCCGGCGTGACGCTCACCGCGCAGCAGCCGATGAACAACATCGTGCGCGTCGCCTACCAGGCGATGGCGGCGGTGCTCGGCGGCACGCAGTCGCTCCACACGAACTCGATGGACGAGACGCTCGCGCTCCCCACCGAGCACGCGGTGGAGGTGGCGCTCCGTACGCAGCAGGTGCTGGCCTACGAGACCGGCGTCCCGAACGTGATCGACCCGCTCGGCGGCTCCTACTACCTCGAGAAGCTCACCGACGACCTCGAGCGCGAGGCCGAGGAGATCTTCACGCAGATCGAGGAGCAGGGAGGCGTCGTGCCGGGGCTCGAGACCGGGTGGTTCCAGCGGAAGATCGCCGAGGCCGCCGCACGCCAGCAGTGGGAGATCGAGCAGCACCGGCGGCTCATCGTGGGCGTGAACTCCTTCGTCACGGAGGAGAAGGAGCTGACGATCCCGCTCCTCGAGATGGACGAGGCGGCGGCGCGCGAGCAGGCGGCGGCGCTCGCCCGCCTGCGCAAGACGCGGGATGAGAAGGTGTGCAAGGCCAACCTCGCGCGCTTGCAGAAGGCCGCGGCGGGGAAGGAGAACGTGGTGCCGGCGATGCTCGACTGTGCGCGCAGCTACTGCACGCTGTATGAGATCCGCGCGGCGCTCGAGGCCGAGTTCGGGGCGTATCGCGAGCCGGTGTTCTTCTAGATCGGCTCTACCTGCAGAGGTGAGATGGGAGAGGGGAGAGGTGAGAAAGCGAGGGGGCGGGTCGCGCACGGGCGTCGCGACGCGCTCAGAGCTCCCACGCCCAGCCTCTCATCCGCTGTCGACTGGTGGAAACACTATTTCGACGCCGGATACGAGCGTGAGTACGAACCGCTCTTCGACCTTGCCGAGGACCGGCGGCAGGTGGCGCGGCTCGTCGAGCTCCTCGAGCTTCCGGCCGGCAGCCGCGTGCTCGACCTCGCCTGCGGCCAGGGGCGGCACGCGCACCTCCTCGCCGAGGCCGGGTTCAACGTCGACGGCCTGGACCTCTCCCCCTACCTGATCGCGCGGGCCAAGGAGCGCGGGACGGGGAGGACGCTGCACTACCGGCGCGGCGACATGCGGAAGCTCCCCGCGGCGTGGAGTGGGCGGTTCGACGCGGTGGTGAACCTCTTCACGAGCTTCGGCTTCTTCGCCGACGCGCGCGACGACGCGCGGGTGCTCCGCGAGTGCGCGCGGGTGCTCAAACCCGGCGGCGTGATGGTCTGGCAGGGCGGGAGCCGCGACGGCGTGATGGCGCGCTTCCTGGCCAGCGACTGGTGGACCACGCGCGACGGGACGATGATCGCCCAGGACCGGTCGTTCGATCCGCTCACCGGGTTCCTGACGATCACCTCGGTCTGGCAGCGGAGGAGCGCCGTGGAGCGCCGCGAGCACCGGATCCGCCTCTACACCGCCTCCCGGATGGCGGAACTGATGCTCGATGCGGGGCTGGTCGTGGAGCAGGCGTGGGAGTCGTTCACCGACCGGCCGCTCTCCCGGCGTTCGAGCGAGATGCTCCTCGTCGCGCGCCGGGAGAGTTAGCCGCAGGGCGCCGTCAGCGCCCGCCACTCGTCCGCCGAGAGCAGCGGAGGATCCGTGTTCAAGGCGTCGCGCGCGGCAAGGTCCAGCCGCGCGAGCCGCTCCGCGCTGCTCGGGTGCGTGGAGAGGTAGCGGAGCATCGGACCCGAACCGCCCCCGCGGTCAAGCCGCGAGAGGAAGCTCCCGAGGCCGCGCGGCGACACGCCCGCGGCCTCGAGCATGAGGAGCCCCTCCGTGTCCGCGTCCACCTCGTCGCCGCGCTGGTAGCGCAGCGAGCCGAGCGAGAGCGCGACGTCGGTCGCGGTGCTCGCGATGCCCGCGTCGCCCACGACCACCGCCGCGAGCAGCCGGAGCGGGATCTCGCGCAGCACCGACTTGGTGCCGTGCTGTCGCACCACGTGTTGCACCTCGTGCGCGAGTACGCCCGCGACCTCCTCCGGTGACTCCGCCTTCGCGAGCAACCCGTGGAAGACGACGAGCTGCCCGCCCGGCGCGGCGAGCGCGTTCACCGTCGGATCGGCGAGGATCGTCACCGTGTAGGTGTACCGGCCCCCACGACCGTCGGCGGTGAGCCGCTCGATGATCCGCTCCATCGCCTCCTGGCGACCGGCGCCGCGGCCGACGCCGCCGGCCGCCATCGCGCGGACGGTCTGCTGGCCGAGCGACTCCTCCCACTCGACCGGAACCCGCGCGGCGACACGCCCGGCGAGCGCCGGGATCCCCCACACATACACCGCACCGAGTCCCGCCACGACCGCGACGATGAGCGGCAGGTACCGCCAGAACGGGCGCTTCACGGAACCCGCGACCCGGCGCCGGAGGTGCGCCTCCATCGCGACGCGGAAGGCGGGGTCGTCCACGACGATCGACGCGCCGTCGTCGGGGCCGCGCGCCACGCGCACGGGGTCCCCCGCGCCCCCGCCGTCGAGGACGCCGACCTGGTCGTAGGGCCAGCGCACCTCCCCCACCTCGGCCCCAAGCACGCGCACGGCGCCCCGGTCGAGGAGCACCACCACGTCGTGGCGCGTAGCGGTGACCCCGTCGAAGAAGGCGCCCCGCCATTCACCGAGGCCGCCGGTGGTCGCCACCTCGCGTGCACTCACAGACCGAAGAAGTCCGCGCCCACGAGGTCCACGTCGAGCAACTCGGCCATCTCCTCGCCCGTGGCGGGGGAGGCCTTGGCATCCTGCACCACCGTCTCGAAGCCCGCGTCGCCGACGAGGGCGAGGTTGTCCGCGTGGAATCGGATGGTGCGCACCTGCACCCAGGGCGCCGCGATACCGAGCGTGACGATCAGGAGCAGGAGGTTCGTGATCTGCAGTCCGGCGAGCGCGCCACCGGTGACGGTCGACCGGAAGCGCGCGGCGCCGAACGCAGTGTGCTCCCAGTAGTAGCGATGCCGGAACGCCGCGTACCAGAAGCCGTGGAGCCCGAGCGTGGGGAGCCAGAGCAGGAGGTTCAGCAGGTGGCGGCCGAGGAGGTCCGCGCCCTTCCCGTCGAACGCGAATCGCGCGTGGCCGAAGCGGGTGTCGTCCACGAAGAAGCGCCGCACGTTCGCGTGGAAGTACGGGTAGTACAGGCCCAACGTGATGATCGAGAGGAGCGCCCCCGGCACGTAGATGCCCAGGAAGTCGGTGGCGGACCCGCGGAACGAGAACCGGATCCCGCGCCAGGAGGTGCGGCTGAGACGGTACTTCCGGCTCCCGACCAGGGCGAAGGGAAGGAGCACGAAGACGAGGAGGGCGTAGAACGTCACCACCGCCAGGCTCCGGTGCACGAGGAGGGCGGCGGCGACCGCCGCCGCGCCGATCACGATCACGAGTCCGATCGCCTTCAGGTATCCCCGGAACGTCTCCGCGCCCGTGCCATGGTACGTGAACCGGTCCCCCGCGAACGCGGTCTGTCCGTAGAGGTAGCGCCGCACCTCCGCGCGTCCCCAGAAGGCGTAGATCCCGAGCGTGAGGAGCGTGAGGAAGAAGTTCTTGACGTGGATCACGAACAGGTCCTCGCCATCGCCGGAGAAGGCGGGGCGGTACGACGCGGGTGCGTCCACGGGAGCCTCGGTCGGGTGCAGGAGGGTGGGGACTGCCTGACGCGGATCGCACCAACGATGGGGCCCGGGCGGCCGGGCGCAAGTGCGCGCTCGCTCCCCTCGCGCACTCCGACTAGAATTACGCCATGTCCCGCCCCATCCGAGTCCTCGTCGCGAAGCCCGGCCTCGACGGCCACGATCGCGGTGCCAAGGTCGTCGCCGCCGCCCTGCGCGATGCCGGCATGGAGGTCATCTACACCGGCCTCCACCAGACCCCCGAGATGATCGCGTCCGCCGCCATCCAGGAGGACGTGGA